>JAJFHF010000176.1 GCA_021775775.1 Hyphomicrobiaceae bacterium | reverse complement strand
TGACACAGCGGCGCGCCAAGCCGTAAAATTGCGATCCTCTTTAGAAGAAAATCTACCCCTAATCCAGGCCGATCAACGCGCCCTTAACCAAATCTTGCTGAACTTAATCTCAAACGCCATTAAGTTCACATCGAATCAAGGACATGTGATTGTCGCAACCCAGTCATTGGAAAATGGCGATATCAGCCTAACCGTAACCGATACGGGCGAAGGAATGGATGCAGCTGAGCTGGCAAAAGCAACAAAGCCCTTTCAACAAACCAACGTAGGCAACGCTCAATTGGGCACCGGCTTAGGATTACCAATTGCAAAAGCTCTATCAACAGCAAATGGCTTTGAGTTTTTCATTGAAAGCCAAAAGAAACAAGGCACAACGATAACAATATTAATAAAAGAATGATTATTCTGAGCAAGAGAGCACTCAAATAAATAATCCAAATTAAATATATTTAACATTATTCCCGTTTATCAAATAGAGATCTTCGTATATATTGCAAACATCATCCTATTCTATTTGCGGAGCGATAACATGCGATTTCTTTACTTATGTTTGATCTTCATATGTTGTTTTAACCAAACGGCTCATGCCAAACGGATAGCTCTCGTCATTGGCAATGATGCTTACTCAAACTTGCCCTCGCAATATCAGCTGCAAAAAGCAAAGAATGATGCCCGCTCAGCCGCTGAGACATTTGAAGCTTTAGAATTTCAGGTCATTAAAGGATTTGATCTGAAACGCCGAGACATGAATGTAAAGCTCTCCACATTTGCAAACTCCATAGACCCAGGTGATGAGGTGATGTTTTTCTTTGCCGGTCACGGCGTGCGCATTGAAGGGCTGAACTATTTGTTACCTTCTGATATACCCAGCATTGATAGTGCTAGTGAAGATTTGTTGAAATCTGAATCCGTCCGCGTTGATGAAATTACGGATAAATTTCGCAAAAAAGGAGCGCGATTATCTATTCTCGTTCTGGATGCATGCCGCAATAACCCTTATAAAAAAAGCAATGGGCGCTCACTTGGTGGCACCCGCGGCCTGGCCGCTATGGACCCACCTGAGGGCACATTGGTACTCTTTTCAGCCGGGGCCGGCCAACAAGCACTCGATCGCTTAAGCGATGATGATGCAAACCCAAATTCTATATTCACGCGCACCTTTTTACCACTCGTGCGCAAACAGGGGTTAGAGCTTTCTCGGCTTTCACGCCAAGTCAAAGCCAAGGTACGTGATTTGGCCCGCACCATTGATCATACCCAAACCCCTGCTGTGTACAATGAAGTGATTGGCGATGTGTTTCTCTCCGGCCAAGAGGCCGTAAATCCAAAAACGATTGATATGGGAGTTCTTAAAAGCGCAGATGAAACCTTATGGTCAACAATCGAAAATTCTAAGAAAGCCTCTGACTTTGAGTTTTATCTCACCAAATTCCCCAAAGGGCGATATGCAGCAGTGGCAGAGTTGAAAATTAAACAGCTTAAAGAAACCAAAGTTGCCATTGGGATTTACCCAGACAAAAAGGCCATAACCCGCAGCTACAAACCTGGTGAAACCTTTAAAGACTGCGTTGACTGCCCTGAGATGGTGGTGGTACCTCCTGGGTCTTTTATGATGGGATCTCCAAAATCTGAAAAATCACGAGATAAAGATGAGGGCCCGGTGCATAAGGTGACGATTGCTAAGAAATTTGCGGTCGGAAAGTTTGAAGTTACCCGCGCTCAATTTACCGCCTTTGCCTATGACACAGGCCATAAAGTAGGGAATGGATGTCGTTTTTTTGAAGCTGGATACTGGGAAAGTCAATCCGGGGGATCTTTTAAAAACCCAGGCTTTACCCAGAACGACACTCATCCGGTGGTTTGTGTAGATTGGAATGATGCTAAGGTTTATGTGAACTGGTTGAACAGGAAAGTTAAGGGCGCGCCTTACAAACTGCCATCAGAGGCCGAATGGGAGTATGTAGCACGAGCTAAGACACAGACGCCGTTTTGGTGGGGAAAGTCTATCTCTACAAGCCAAGCTAATTATGATGGCAATAATACCTACACTGGATCAAAAGGAAAATGGCGTAAAAAAACTGTTTCTGTTGATAGTTTTGAGCCCAATGAGTTTGGGCTTTATAATGTGCATGGCAATGTGTGGGAGTGGGTTGAGGATTGCTGGGAGAAAAGCTATCTTGGTGCGCCAAAAGACGGTAAAGCCTGGACAGAAAGAAAAAATTGTAGCACAAGAGTTTTGCGCGGCGGCTCCTGGGTATTACTTTCCTGGAACCTTCGCTCTGCCAACCGCAGCAGATACTCTTCACGCCGCAACGATATCGGGTTTCGTGTTTCCAGAACGCTTCCCGTCCAAGTGCCCTGATGTTTAAGAGGTGATGGCCAATAAATAAATAAATCAACCAATAAATCTTAAATCACATTTCTTGGTGCATCTCATCTCAACACCCGTTATAAAGTGAGGTGCACACTTCATTGCCAAGAGCCAAAAACAGTTGATATGCTAAAACAAGATGACAGTTGAGACACCCTCTCCATTAAAAACAGCCTTTCAATTTGCCAAACGTCCCCAAATGTGGCGCTGGTTTCTCATAACCCTACCTCTAATAGGGTTGATCTTACTGCCTATCATTTCTATTTTAGCCATGAGCTTTTCACCCAGCGAAAACATTTGGCCT
>JAJFHF010000175.1 GCA_021775775.1 Hyphomicrobiaceae bacterium | reverse complement strand
GCGCGTGGGCCTGCGGTTTGACCAACAAACCACAAAAACCAACGTCGAACATTTACTCTCCAGTGTCTTTCAAGGCGGCATTTATGATCACATTGGCGGCGGGCTCGCCCGATATAGTGTTGATGAAAGATGGCTGGCCCCTCATTTTGAAAAAATGCTCTATGACAACGCGTTAATGATGGAACTTGCGGTAAATGTTTATAAAGAAACAAAAGCCCCACTGTTAAAAATCAGAGTGGAAGAAATTGTAACCTGGCTAACCCGCGAAATGCTGACAACCGAAGGCGCCTTTGCCGCCTCTCTTGATGCTGACAGCGAGGGGGAGGAAGGGAAATTTTATGTCTGGCAAGCAGATGAAATAAAATCACTGCTAAAAGACGACTATGACTTTTTTGCCAAACATTATGATGTGAGCGATAATGGCAACTGGGAAGGCAAAACCATCCTCAACCGTCTTCACTCGCAAGAGATGCTCTCAAATGATGAAGAAGAAAAACTAAACACACTAAAAGCCATATTGTTAAAGACACGCGAAACACGCATTCGTCCTGGTCTTGATGATAAAATCCTCAGCGATTGGAATGGCATGATGATCACATCCCTTGCCATGGCCAGCCAAACCTTTGCCAAACCGGCCTGGCTTGATCTAGCAAAAACCACCTACAAATTCATAAGTAAAAATATGTTTACCAATGAGAATCTTCATCACTCTTATTGCGCCGGCCAAATAACCAGCCCGGCACTGGCCGCTGATTACGCACACATGATCCGCGCAAGTCTTACACTTTATAATGTGACAGGTGAAAAAGCCTATCGGGAAAATGCCCAAAGCTGGACAAAAACCCTCAATGACAATTTCTGGTGCCCCGAGCATGGCGCCTATTTTACCACCGACAAATCACGGTCCGATGTCATCATTCGCGGCAAAACCGGAGCAGATGAAGCCACTCCAAACGCCAATGCCATCATGATCTCAAATCTGATGATGCTCTATCTTCTCACCGGTGATGAAGATTTACGAGAAAAAGCCCAAAAAACTACACAGGCATTTGGGGCAACCATAGCCAAAAACATCTTTTCTCACCTTGGTTTATTAGGGGCTGCCATAGACATCATGTCTCCCACACACTTAGTTGTTCTATCAACAAAAGAAGATGAAAACACAGCCAAAGAAATGGTCGCACTAGCCCAAACCATAAGCATCCCAAACCTCGTGATTGAACGAATAAAGGAAAACGATACCCTACCGTCCACCTCACCCGCCTATGGAAAGACCCCATTAGACGGCAAAAGCACTGCCTATCTTTGTACAGGAACCCACTGCCAGGCCCCCATCACAAACGCTTTGGATTTATTAACCAGCCTCAAAGACACCGTAAAAAGCAAACCATAATTAAGGTGAAAATGAGCACTTACACCCAAGTTGCAGCCCTTCCCTTTATCATCTTAGGCGATGAGCTTTCAATTTGCCTTATCACCTCACGTGAAACAGGCCGGTGGGTCATCCCAAAAGGATGGCCAAAACTGGGCATAAAAAATTATCAAATGGCTCAACTAGAAGCCGAGCAAGAAGCAGGCCTACGCGGCACAATCGCTCAAACTCATCTGGGCACTTACACCTATAAAAAGAAATTACACATCTTTGCCTCGGTTATTTGTAAAGTAGAAGTCTACCCCCTATCTGTTACCCATCAAGACGTGAACTGGCCAGAAAGAAACCAAAGAGAGCTAAGCTGGACATCAATTCCACAAGCAATAAAACGTGTAAGCGAGCCACAGTTCTCTCAACTATTAACAAAAATCAATAAAAACAACAGACAACAGCTAACTATCAACACAATCAACGAACTCTAACTTGCAAATCAAAGCTGTGTTGCAGTAAGACTATAGCCATCAGAAAACACGGGGATCATTGCATGTCAGATACAAATTCAAATAACCCTCTGCCTCATCAAAATCCCAAAAAAACCACCCTTGATAAAGATCTTCAAAAACTCACCAAATTAGAAGACGCCACCCGTTTCACGTCAACCAATCTAGCCGCCCCCAGCCTTGCCCTCTTATTTATGGCGCTGGCAGGCATTATTGCGGCCACAATCTTGGGTGATCAACCAAATTCCTTCATCATCATCGTTGCTGCCATAATCGGTGGTTATATGGCCCTCAACATTGGTGCCAATGATGTCGCTAACAATGTCGGCCCCGCTGTTGGCTCCAAAGCCCTCACCATGTTCGGCGCGCTGATCATTGCTGCGATATTTGAATGTGCTGGCGCTTTGTTGGCAGGCGGCGATGTTGTCAAAACCATCTCTAAAGGCATAATTGACCCAAGCCTAATGCCCAATTCAGACACATTCGTCTGGGCGATGATGTCAGCGCTGCTAGCGTCTGCTTTGTGGGTCAATCTCGCCACTTATTTACGCGCACCGGTCTCCACCACTCACTCAGTCGTGGGCGGCGTGATGGGCGGTGGTATAGCCGCCGTTGGTCTCAGCGCTGTGAACTGGGTAACCATGTCTAAAATTGCCGCCAGTTGGGTGATCTCCCCCATCTTGGGCGGGGTCATCGCTGCCATATATCTGGCTTACATAAAAACATTCATCATCTATCAAGATGATAAAATCGCTGCAGCGCGCCGGTGGCTGCCCATCCTCATCGCGATTATGGCAGCTGCCTTTTCCGCTTATTTAATGATGAAAGGCCTGAAAAAAATCTGGCGCCCAACCGGGCAAGAAATAATCATGCTTTCAGTACTGATCTTTGGCTTGGTTTATGTCATCATGCGCCCCACCATCGCGCGCCAATCACAAGGCTTAGATAATCGCAATCAGTCACTGCGCACCCTGTTTCATTTTCCCTTAATTTGTTCAGCGGCCCTTCTTTCCTTCGCCCATGGCGCCAATGATGTTGCCAACGCCGTTGGTCCCCTAGCGGCAATCTTACATTCGGTACAATCAGGCGACGTCGCAGCCAAAGTGGTCATTCCCACATGGGTAATGCTTATAGGCGGGGTTGGCATTAGTTTAGGTCTATTTCTCTATGGCCCGACCCTCATCCGTATGGTTGGCAACGAAATCACCAAAATGAACCCCATGCGCGCTTTTTGCGTGGCCCTAGCCGCCGCAATAACAGTGATCATAGCCTCTGCGCTGGGTCTCCCGGTTAGTTCAACCCACATTGCCGTGGGCGCTGTTTTTGGTGTTGGTTTTTTCAGAGAATATTACACAACCCACTCCAAACGGCGCAAAAACTATATGAAGAAAAAACACCAAGTCCCTCAAACAGCTGCCGTACAAAAAATCATTTCTCAAGAAAAACAACGCCGGAAATTGGTGCGCCGGTCCCAC
>JAJFHF010000174.1 GCA_021775775.1 Hyphomicrobiaceae bacterium | reverse complement strand
AACTTAATTCACCATGTGATGATCATAAGGGCTATCGAGTGAGAAGGCGGGAATATCAACAAGGAAATCATCCCCATTTTCTTCTTCCATTTTATATTGCCCATTCATAAACCCGGTCGGTGTGCTTAAGGGTGCACCCGAAGTATAGCTAAAGGTTTCACCAGGTTGGATAAGCGGTTGCTCACCAACGACACCTTCACCCATAACTTCTTGGGTTGCACCGTGGGCATCGATAATACGCCAATGGCGCGTTCTGAGCCGCACAGGGGTTTGGCTGCAATTTTCAATCTCGACATAATAGGCCCAGAAGAAATGATGATCATCAGGATCTGATTGTTCATCAAGAAACTCAGGCTGTACGCGAACATTTATGGCCTTCGTCGTTGTCTCAAACATTGGTGGTACCCGTAATAAAGTATTTGTTATTATTTGATCGATTATTGCTTATAAAAGCAACCAAAAAAAGTCATTAGAAATATAACTTTAGTGGTATTGTTTTGCGTTGATTATATCTTGTGTTCAAGCTTCAAGTGCCGCTTCAAGGTCAGCAATTAAATCATGAATATCTTCAAGTCCAATGGACAACCTCACCAGGCCAGGCGTAATAGACAATTCTAACTGTTCAGGCTCTTCAAGGCGTTGATGCGTCGTTGTTGCCGGGTGCGTTACCAAGCTTTTCGTATCTCCAAGGTTATTGGAAATTTTGATAATGTCCAATTGATTCATAAGATCAAAGGCTTTTTCTTTGCCCTGCGTTAACTCAAATGACAACATCGTGCCAAAACCGTTCATTTGCTCAACTGCCAATGCGTGTTGAGGGTGGGTGTCTAACCCCGGGTAATGGACTGTTTTGACCAGAGGCGATTGATCAAGAAACGCCGCCACTTGACTGGCATTGTCTTGAGCCTTTTCAAGGCGCAATGGTAAGGTCTCTAATCCTTTGAGCATAACCCAGGCGTTAAAGGGGCTAATTGAAGGCCCGGTCTGGCGCATATAATCATGCAAATAATCGTCAACATAGGCTTGTGATCCCAATACCATGCCGCCCAAACAGCGCCCTTGGCCATCAATATGTTTTGTGGCGCTATAGCACACGACATCGGCGCCCAGCTCTAGTGGCTTTTGCAAAACCGGTGTCGCGAACACATTATCAACAATGACAAGGGCATCAGCGTTGTGGGCAATGTCAGACACGGCTTTGATGTCCACCAATTCCAATGTTGGATTGGTCGGGGTTTCAAAGAAAAAGGCTTTTGTGTTGGGTTTCACGGCTTTTTGCCAAGCCTCAAGATCGCGCCCATCTACAAGCGTGATCTCAATCCCAAACCGGGGCAGTAATTTCTCTACCACATAGCGGCACGAGCCAAACAGCGCCTTGGCGCTAACAACATGATCACCGGCATTTAAATAGCAAAGAAAAGAAGCCGTGACAGCCGCCATCCCAGTGGCGGTGGCGCGCCCATCAGGGGCACCTTCCAGAAGCTTCATGCGCTCTTCAAACATCTTGATGGTGGGGTTAAGAAAACGGCTATAAATATAACCCTCTTCATCACCCTTAAAGCGCGCTTCTGCACTCTGTGCGCTGTCATAAACATAACCAGAGGTGAGAAACAACGCCTCAGAGGTCTCGCCAAATTCAGAGCGAATGACGCCGCCATGAATAAGTTTGGTGGCTTCGCCCCATTTATCACTATTATCTTTTGCCATCTTAAAAACCTTTGCAATAAAAAACCCGGTCTATCCATGCCGAAAGGCACGCGATATCCGGGCTCTTTGCGGCCTTTTAGCGAGTTATTTAACGTGGCTGCAAGCCGACCGGCCAAATCACCACATATTTACAGCGTATTCCCTAAAAGTTGTACGACTTTTAGGATAAGAATTCGCTCAGAAAGCTTATCTTGATCAAAACAGGGGAAAGGGTCAAGACTTTTCGCGCCAAAGTGGGCAAAGAGCTTGTCACTCACGAGATGTTCAGCGATTATGAGGCCAAATTTAACATCCACATCCTCAAAGTAGGATGATAAAGAGAAAAAATCATGGCAGACAAAGCAAAACATCTCTGGACCAATGAGGATGGCACGAGCGAAGGGCTCCCCAAAGCCTATTTGCCATCAAAGGGGGGCATTTTTCCAAGCCAGGCCATTAAAGATCTCATCCATCGTGGATTTTTAAAAACCTCAAGCGGCATGATCATTTTAGACGATCAAATCCAGCCAGCCAGCCTTGATTTGCGCTTGGGCAAAAAAGCTTACCGGGTGCGCGCTAGTTTTCTGCCAGGTCAGGGCCGCACGGTAGAGACCCAATTAGAAACCTTGTCCTTGCACGAATTTTCACTAGAAGAAGGCGCCGTTCTAGAGCGCGATTGTTTTTATGTGGTGGAAGTTGAAGAATGCCTAAAGCTGCCAGATAGCGTCTCTGCATTTGCTAACCCCAAAAGCTCAACCGGGCGCCTGGATGTATTCACCCGTCTTATTTCTGATGGGGCTGAGATTTTTGATTATGTTGAACCTGGCTATGACGGCAAACTGTATGTTGAGATAAGCCCGCGTACATTCTCAATCAAGGTGCGCTCTGGAAGCCGCCTCAATCAGTTGCGCTTTCGTCGTCG
>JAJFHF010000173.1 GCA_021775775.1 Hyphomicrobiaceae bacterium | reverse complement strand
CGTAAATTGGGCCGATTGCAGTCAACTTTGCTTAACGTTGCGCCTTCCATATGGGGGCTGAGCCCTCGCATAACCGTCTCTACTTCAGGCAATTCGGGCATAAATCATCAACTCCTGGGTGTCTTGCATGACCCACATCTTTATAAACGCTGGCTAGATCTGTTATTTTCTTTACCAAAAACACAAATTAGACCATGAATTTTCATAACAATTCAGCCATACTGAGACTGAATATAGCTTTCATGAAACGCTTAAGATATGGTGCTTGCACATTTCTTAATTTAGCTCAATAAGTTGCATAAAGTCCTATGACAGACAATACCAGTTCTTACGGCTTCCAAGCTGTTGATCCAAAAGACAAACAAAGCAAGGTGAACCATGTTTTCTCACGTGTTGCGCGTGATTATGACCTGATGAATGACCTGATGTCAGGCGGGATGCACCGGGTTTGGAAAAATGAGTTGATCACCACTTTATCACCGCGCTCTAAGGGACCGCTGGCTCACCTTGATGTCGCAGGTGGTACGGGAGATATCACCTTTCGCCT
This sequence comes from Hyphomicrobiaceae bacterium, assembly GCA_021775775.1. Taxonomy (GTDB): domain Bacteria; phylum Pseudomonadota; class Alphaproteobacteria; order Rhizobiales; family HXMU1428-3; genus HXMU1428-3. Next base: position 4,881 of record JAJFHF010000173.1, on the reverse strand, counting down.
CTTGGAAAAGGCCAGTCCTCAAGCGCGTGCGACCGTTCTTGATATTTCAGGTGAGATGCTGGAAGTTGGCCGCGAGCGAGCCCAAGATAAGGGGCTGATCGACCAGATTGAATTTATTGAAGGCAATGCAGAAAAATTGCCTTTGGCTGATAAAAGTTTTGATAGCTATACGATTGCGTTTGGCATTCGCAATGTACCGCGCATTGATTTGGCCTTGAGCGAGGCTTACCGGGTGCTGAAACCGGGGGGGCGTTTTTTGTGTCTTGAGTTTTCGCAGGTGAGTGTCCCTCTGCTGGATAAAATCTATGATCAATTTTCTTTCCATGTCATTCCTAAAATGGGAGAGATGGTGATGGGAGATGGAGAACCTTATCAATATTTGGTCGAGAGCATCCGTAAATTTCCAAAGCAAGAGGCTTTTAAAACCATGATCAAAGAAGCCGGATTTTCGCGCCCTAGCTATACCAATCTCACAGGGGGGATTGCTGCGATCCATTCTGGTTGGCGGACATGAGCCCTTAAATTTTAATCCATTCCCAAGAACAAAAGAGCGCACAAAGGTTCCGTTTAATAATCCTATGGCCAACCCTGTAACTGACATATATCGCCTTACCAAAGCTGGTCTGACATTGACTTATTATGGGGTGGCTCTTTTTCCGCCCCATTTGCCAACACCATGGCCAGTGAGACTTTTGCGGGTTTTATTGTTTCCTTTTAAGATGATAGGCTTCGTATTGCGGGCACCGTTTGGCGCTAAGACCACATCGGAGCGGCTGGTGACGGCGCTTACCAAGCTTGGGCCGAGCTACATTAAACTTGGGCAGTTTTTGGCCACGCGCCCCGATATTATTGGCGATGAGCTGGCATCAAACCTATCACCCTTGCAAGATAACCTGCCCCCCTTCCCTCAAGACGTGGCCATAGAAGAAATTGAGCGCCAACTTGGCAAACCGATCAATGAGTTGTTTGTGGATTTTAGCGAGCCTATTGCTGCCGCCTCCATTGCCCAGGTTCACAAAGCCACCATCATGGATCATGGACAAAAGCGCCATGTAGCTGTCAAAGTGTTGCGCCCTGATATTGAGCAACGGTTTGAAAATGACCAGGCTGCTTATCGCTTTGCCGCTAAGATGGTTGAGCGATTTTCAAAACCAGCGCGCCGGCTGAAACCAGTGGATGTGGTCAAAACCCTTGATCGCACGGTCACCATTGAATTGGACTTGCGCCTTGAGGCGGCGGCCATCAGTGAATTGGCCCAGAACACCGCTAATGATAAAAATGTACGCACACCGCTTGTTGAGTGGAGTTGCACGACACAACGTGTTCTCACAACAGAATGGATTGATGCGACGCCGATTGGTGAGATTGAAACTTTAAAGCGCCAAGGACATGACCTGACTAAGCTTGGCACACATGTGCTGCAAAGTTTTTTGCAACAAGCCATGCGCGACGGTTTTTTTCATGCTGACATGCATCCTGGTAATTTGATGGTTGATGCGAGCGGTAATCTTGTCATGCTCGATTGCGGGATTATGGGACGCTTGAGCGCGAGAGAGCGGCGGTTTTTAGCAGAAATTTTGCATGGGTTTGTCACCGGTGATTACGCCCAAGCCGCTCAAGCTCACTTTGAGGCTGGCTATGTGCCTGCTCACTATAGCGTTGATGAATTTGCCCAAGGGTTGCGCGCCATTGGAGAGCCGATTGCTGATAAGCCTGCCAGTGAGATATCTATGGCGCGGTTTTTGGGGCAGCTTTTGGAATATACTGCCGTTTACGATATGGAGACCCGGCCGGAACTTATTTTATTGCAAAAAAACCTAGTGATTGCTGAAGGGGTTGCGCGCAGTTTAAATTCAGACCTGAATTTATGGCGCGTGGCGGAACCTGTTGTGAAAGAGTGGCTTGCCGATGAACTTGGACCAGCCGCTAAAATGGCCAAAATGGGCGCTGGCCTTCGGGCTATTGATCATTTTCTTGATGGGCTCCCGAGCCATCTGAAGCATCTGGAGCAAGATCTTGATGGGCTTGCCAAACTTTCACGTGGCTTGCAGACTATGGATGAAACAGCGATTGCAAACTTGCTTTCAGGCAAATCAAGCACTGGTTTCTCGACGCGTATGGCTTTGTGGATTGGGGCCATTAGTTTGGCTATATTGGCCATTAACCAATTGTTTTGAATAATTTCACTCAATTTTTGGATTTTTCGAAACAGACCTTATATAAAGGATGAGACAAACGTCTAAAGGCAAAATCGTGACCAAACATAAAAGCATCACCCTCCTCATTGGCGGTGGCATTGCCGCCTATAAATGCCTTGAGCTTATTCGCCGGTTAAGTGATCTGGGCATTCAAACCACGCCTGTTCTTACCAAAGCGGGGACTGAATTTGTCACGCCTTTGTCTGTGGCAACCCTGGCGGGTGCCCAAGTACATAGCGACCTGTTTGATTTGAAGAATGAAACTGAAATTGGGCATATTCAACTCTCGCGCCAAAGTGATTTGTTGGTGGTCGCCCCCGCTACTGCCGATTTAATGGCCAAAGCGGCAAATGGCTTAGCGAATGATTTGGCCAGCACTTTGCTGCTGGCAACCGATAAACCTGTGTTAATGGCACCGGCCATGAATGTGCGTATGTGGGAGCACGCCGCTACGCGCCGCAATTTTAAAACCTTAAAAGATGATGGCATTTTGTTTGTGGGGCCTGGCAGTGGGCCAATGGCATGCGGGGAGACTGGCCCTGGGCGCATGGCCGAGGTTGAAGAGATTATTGGTGCCATTCAAGAAGCGTTATTATCAAAGATAAGTTCACCAAAACTGACAACGGGGCCTTTAGCTGGAAAATCGGTTTTAATCACAGCCGGCCCGACCCATGAACCGATTGATCCTGTGCGTTATATTGCCAACCGCTCTAGTGGTAAGCAAGGTTTTGCGATCGCCCAGGCGGCTGTAGACCTTGGCGCTGATGTCACCTTGATTGCTGGGCCATGCGCGCTTGAGACACCGCGCGGTGTCACGCGCATTGATGTTGAAAGTGCGCTTGATATGTTTGAGGCTGCCACGGCCCAGTTGCCGTGTGATATTGCGATTTGTACAGCCGCTGTTGCTGATTGGCGCACGCAATCTTTGGCGTCACAAAAAATGAAAAAATCAGACACGGGTTTGCCCGTTCTAGAATTAACTGAAAATCCAGATATCTTAAAAACGCTCAGTGCACACGGCCCGCAACGCCCTTCCCTGGTCATTGGTTTTGCTGCTGAGACTGAAAACATTATTGAACATGCGCGCGCCAAACGCGAAACCAAACAATGTGATTGGATTGTTGCCAATGATGTGAGTGCTAAGGGAGATGTATTTGGGAATGATCAAACCACCATTCACATCATTTCTGATGAGGACCTTATCACTTTTGAAAATATCAGCAAAAAAGAAGCCAGCAATGCTCTGTTGAGACGAGTTGTGGATATGATCAACCCAGCGCAAGTGGCAGCACAATGAGCAACTCTTCTGAAACATTTCTTTATGAACAATTGCCGCATGGTGAGGGGTTAGAGCCACCCCATTATGAAAGTGAGGGGGCCGCTGGCATGGATTTGCGCGCTGCCATTCCTGAGGGCACGCCTGTCATTCTTGGGCCCTTTGAGCGCACTTTAATCCCAACGGGAATTGCCATTGAATTGCCGCGCGGTTTTGAAGCCCAGATCCGCCCTCGCTCTGGTTTGGCGCTTAAATCTGGGATTAGCGTTTTAAACAGCCCGGGTACGATCGACAGTGATTATCGCGGTGAGATTAAAGTGATCTTGATCAATTTATCAAATCATCCAGTTGAAATTAAACGCTCTGATCGCATCGCTCAAATGGTGATTTCCCCTGTCACACAACTTATGCTTGAAAAGACAAATGCGCTTTCCTTCACCAAACGCGGTGATAAAGGATTTGGCTCTACGGGTAAGCAATAAATCCTCATTGAATTTAAATCAAACAAGACCAATTCCTCTCTTTATTCTAGTCTCATTTCAAAATAAGATGCATATCAAAGATCTAAGCTTAATAAAGGGCGTTAGCTATGAGCAAACCAAAAAACTATATACCTGCACTATCTATCTCTCAAATGGGTCGAGGGTGTATTTATGATGATATAACACAAACCATTGGGCATACGCCTTTGGTTCGCCTCAATAAAATCAAACAGCATTTTGGTTTGCAATCCGACATCTTATTGAAACTGGAGTTTTTTAACCCGTTAGCCAGTGTCAAAGATCGCATTGGGTTGTCTATGATTGATAGCCTGATGGATGAAGGCACTATTGGTCCAAACACAGTCCTCATTGAGCCAACGAGTGGTAATACTGGAATTGGGCTGGCTTTTGTGGCCGCATCGAGGGGTTTGCGGCTTATATTGGTGATGCCAGAATCTATGTCTATTGAGCGGCGCAAGATGTTAACCCACCTTGGCGCTGAACTGGTGTTAAGCCCCGCTGAAAAAGGCATGAAAGGGGCCCTGGCGCGCGCTGCTGAACTGTTGAATGAAAACCCAGATTCCGTGATGCCTTCGCAATTTTCAAGCCCAGCAAACCCGGCTGTTCATAAGGCCACCACCGCGATAGAGCTGTGGAATGACACGGATGGAAATGTTGATGCCATCGTTGCTGGTGTTGGCACTGGTGGGACCATTACCGGGTGCGCCCAAGTTTGGAAGGAACGCAAACCTGAGGTTAAAATAGTCGCTGTGGAACCTGAGGATAGTGCTGTTTTATCTGGAGGTGAACCTGGACCACATAAAATTCAAGGTGTTGGTGCTGGTTTTGTGCCTACGATTATTGATAAGTCTTTAATCGATGAGATTATTACAGTTAGCAATGATGAAGCCTTTATTACTGCGCG
>JAJFHF010000172.1 GCA_021775775.1 Hyphomicrobiaceae bacterium | reverse complement strand
AGGTCCAAACATCCGTGCCTGAAAGCCACCGCGCGCACCATCTTCCCGGCAATAAGCATAAACCCCAAAAGTCTCTAAACCTGAATAAGCTTCATGCCAATAAGGATAAGTCGGCGCCGTTACTTTAAGAATGCCACTATTGCGCACAGGTACAAAAACAAAAACGAACAGAGGCCCAATATGAACCGCGCAGGCTTTATGATTTTCAAACCCAATATCTGCAACACTCACTCCCAAAGCATCCGCCATCAAATCTTGCTTAGGTTCAAACGCCGCCAAGCGAGGTAGTTCAGGGGCATCAAATTCAGCATAAGTCGCAGCTCCCTCAAATGAAATTGCTGTTCTAACAAGGCCTATTTTTTCTTCAAGCATCATCAACAGATCAGAAGAAGGTACGTTTTGCTGATTTTTAAGTTCTGCTAACAAAACAGCGCAACCAATGGTCGGATGCCCAGCAAAAGGAATCTCACTATCTGGTGTAAAAATACGCAAGCGAGCCGCAGCCACAGGGTTTTCACTTTTTTGCAAAAATACCGTTTCAGAAAAACCAAACTCAACGGTAATCTCCTGCATTTGCGCCTGGCTCAGATCATCACAATCTTCCACCACCGCAAGCTGATTGCCTTTATATTTTTTGTCTGAAAACACATCCAAAATATGAAATCGATGGGACATAAGAATCCTTTTTCAAAAATTAAGACATAAAAATCAAAAATATAAAAACACCTCTCAGATGTCAGAATATTTACAACCCTTCTAAAACAGAACGGAACGCCTATGGTTGTTTATGCATTTATATCATTTCATTATTTTATTACATTCTTTCATACCATATTTTTAAGAGCACGAACTCATCAGTTCGCAAAAACGACGCATAACGTCTCCGACCAACATACAAATCTATAATCTTATTACCCTTCATGCACGTTCAAAAAACACGCGCCATTTGCCCCCACAACTCACTATTCGAACAGACCCCCCAAACAAAAAGCCGCCCCACTTTTTAAAAAAGAGGGGCGGCTTTAAAACCACAAATAATGTTATAAAATTTTAGTTCTTAGCTTTATCTACCAAGGCTTTTTCTTTGATCCAAGGCATCATCTCACGCAACTTATGCCCAACCTCTTCACAAGGGTGCTCATCTGCTTTAGCCCGCATCGCTTTAAAGCTGGTTTGCCCAACTTTATTTTCCAACATCCAATCACGTGTAAAACGTCCTTCTTGAATATCAAGCAAAATATCTTTCATGCGTGCCTTCACATCCGGCGTGATCACACGCGGACCAGAGACATACTCCCCAAATTCAGCCGTATTTGAAATTGAGTAGTTCATATTTGCAATGCCGCCTTCATAGATAAGGTCAACAATCAATTTCATTTCATGTAAACATTCAAAATAAGCCATCTCTGGTGCATAACCAGCTTCAGTTAATGTCTCAAAGCCAGCCCGCATCAACTCAACAACACCGCCGCACAAAACAGCCTGCTCACCAAACAAATCGGTTTCACATTCTTCGCGGAACGTTGTTTCAATGGTGCCAGCTTTACCACCGCCAATCGCCGCTGAATAAGATAATGCGATATCTTTTGCATTCCCAGAGGCATCTTGATCCACGGCAATCAAACAAGGCAACCCACCACCGCGCAAATATTCACCGCGCACAGTATGGCCCGGCCCTTTAGGCGCGATCATAATGACATCAACAGATTTTTTAGGCGCAATTAGATTAAAGTGAACACACAGCCCATGTGCAAACGCAAGCGCAGCCCCATCTTTAATATTCGGCGCAATCTCTTTTTCATAAATATCAGCCTGCAATTCATCAGGCACCAAAAACATCATCACATCAGCCCAAGCGGCGGCTTCTGCAACTGACATAACTTTTATTCCCTCACTCTCAGCTTTCGCAGCTGAGGCAGAGCCCTCTCTAAGAGCAACAACAACTTCGTCAACGCCAGAATCTCTAAGATTCAAAACATGAGCATGCCCTTGTGATCCATAACCGATTACACAAACCTTCTTGGATTTGATGAGATTAAGATCTGCATCTTGATCATAATAAACGCGCATTATAAACTTCTACCTTCTTCTTTAAATTGACCCCAAAAAGAAAGAGGGTCTCCCTACACAAAACTAAATTCTTCAAGACCAGGGGGTAAAGACCCAAGCGGTCCTTGTCAATGTCCCAATGCCCTTAAATAGCGATTTACCGTCTCGTTCACTCCATAAAGCAAACAATCAGCTGTTAAACAATGCCCAATTGAACATTCCGCAATATTGGGCACCATAGAGATAAGAGCGGGTAAATTATCAAGCGTCAAATCATGCCCCGCATTCACTTGCAGGCCGCCCCGCTCAGCTGCATCACACGTCAGCTTAATCTGAGCCAACATCGCCTTAATCTCACTATCCTTAATTAGCAGCCCATACGGCCCTGTATAAATCTCCACCCGGTCCGCGCCAACCGCGCGAGCGCCAAGGGCCACCTCCGGCTCACTATCAATAAACAAAGACACCCGGCATCCCAAATTTTTAATCTGTGCAACCACCTCACCAAGCATCTCTTTGTTGGCCTCAATATCCCACCCATGATCAGACGTATTTTGTTCAGGGTCATCGGGCACCAAAGTCACTTGATCAGGCTTCACATCTTCAATGATTTTAAACAATCTATCATCTGGAAAGCCTTCAATATTAAATTCTTTTCGACCATCGCTTTTTTTTATCAATGCAGATAAATCATACACATCTTGCAAGCGAATATGACGCTCATCGGGTCGTGGATGCACAGTTAGCCCATGGGCACCAGCCTCCAAAGCCATGGCACCAATACCAGTGACACTGGGCCAAGCTAAATCACGTCTGTTGCGCAACATAGCAATCGCATTCAGATTAACACTTAGATTTGTCGGCATAATTTAAGAACCCTACAGCAAGCAAAACCCATACATTATAGTTTGAAAAAACCACAAGCCTAAGCTTGGCTTTTCATCCCCTCAGGCCCCCGAGAAATCGCGGCAACTCCTGTTCGCGCCACTTCCACAAGCCCAAGTGGTTTCATCAATTCAATGAATTGTTCAATTTTGCCAGATTTCCCTGTGATCTCAAACACAAAATGCTCAGTAGAGGCATCAACAACTTGGGCCCGAAACGCCTCACCAAGTCGTAAGGCTTCCACCCGGTTATCTCCCTTGCCAGCAACTTTTACCAAAGCAAGTTCGCGCTCTAAAGCCTGCTTAGCAAGCGTCAAATCAATCACCCGGTGCACAGGCACCAACCGTTCAAGTTGCGCCTTAATTTGTTCAATCACCGGAGGCGTACCTGTTGTCACAATGGTAATACGAGAAATATGTCTCTCGTGAGAAGTCTCTGTCACGGTTAAACTATCAATGTTATAACCGCGCCCCGAAAAAAGCCCGATAACCCGCGCCAACACGCCAGGTTCATTATCAACCAGCGCAGATAAAGTATGCATTTCTTCTAAATCGTTATTCGTGCTCATAAAACAGTCCAACCCATGATCATAAAATCATTTTTTAAATTTTAAACAGCGCCGCGAAGCCTCAAGCTGTTACACAAGAACTTTGCCCTCTTCACCGATCGCATCAGATAGATTTTCAGCTTCCACATCACTGGCCAACAACATTTTATTATGCGCCTCACCAGAGGGGATCATCGGAAAACAATTAGCAAGCTTTTCAATCCGGCAATCAAACAACACTGGCTTTTTCACTTTAATCATTTCCTTGATCGCATCATCGAGCTCATCAGGATGCTCAGCCCGAATACCAACCCCGCCATAAGCTTCCGCCAATTTTACAAAATCAGGTAAGGCTTCAGAATAGGAATGCGAATAACGCCCCCCATGCAACAACTCCTGCCATTGACGCACCATGCCCATATATTCATTGTTAAGAATAAAGATCTTAATCGGCAAATCATATTGCACCGCAGTCGACATTTCCTGCATGGTCATCTGCACAGATGCCTCTCCTGCAATATCGATGACCAAGGCATCTTTATGCGCCATCTGCACACCGACAGCTGCCGGCAAACCATATCCCATGGTCCCCAACCCACCAGATGTCATCCACCGGTTTGGCTCTTCAAACCCATAATATTGCGCAGCCCACATCTGATGTTGACCAACCTCAGTGGTGATAAAAGTTTTCTTCTTTTTGGTCAGTTCATAAAGCCGCTCAATGGCATATTGAGGCATGATGGAAGATTTAGAAGGCTTATAGTCAAGGCTCTTTCTAGCCCGCCATTGATCAATTTCACCCCACCAAGATTTAATCGCCTTTTTATCAATTTGCAGGCCCTTGGTTTTCCAAATTCGCAACATGTCTTCCAGCACATGGCCAACATCACCAATAATCGGCAATTCCACCCGCACATTTTTATTGATAGAGGAAGGGTCAATATCAATATGAATCTTTTTAGAATTGGGAGCAAACGCATCTAGCCGTCCTGTGATCCGATCATCAAACCGCGCACCAACACAAACCATCACATCACAATCATGCATGGCCCAATTGGCCTCATATGTGCCGTGCATACCAAGCATGCCAAGCCATTGTTTATCAGAAGCCGGAAACGCCCCAAGCCCCATCAATGTCGAAGTGATCGGCGCGCCGGTTTTACTCACCAATTCACGCAACAAATGACTAGCATTGGGACCAGAATTAATCACCCCGCCGCCGGTGTAAAATAACGGCTTCTTGGCGTTTGCAATCATCTCCACCGCCTCACGAAGGGCGCTTTGTTCGCCTTTCATAACCGGGCGATACGTGCGATGAACAATCTTCTTTGGTCCAATATACTCACCTTGGGCAAATTGAATGTCTTTAGGAATATCAATGACAACAGGCCCCGGGCGCCCGCTCGAAGCGACATAAAATGCCTCGTGCATCACCCTGGCCAAATCTTCTATGTTTTTAACCAAATAATTATGTTTCGTACACGGGCGCGTAATCCCAACCGTATCACATTCTTGAAACGCATCTGTTCCAATCAAATGGCTCGGCACTTGGCCAGAAATACAAACAAGCGGAATGGAATCCAAAAGGGCATCAGCCAAACCCGTCACTGCATTTGTCGCACCAGGCCCAGAGGTAACCAACAACACCCCAACCTTACCCGTCGAGCGCGCATAGCCTTCAGCTGCATGAGCGGCCCCTTGTTCATGACGAACGAGAATATGCTCAATATCATTGCGGTCAAAAATAGCATCATAAATCGGCAACACAGCCCCACCAGGGTAGCCAAAGATGTGCTCAACCCCTTGATCACTAAGAGCTTGCAAAACAATTTCAGCGCCAGTCATGGTCCGCGACATTTAAATTCTCCAATAAAATTTTAAAAATGATTTTATAAATTGACAACAAACGACTTAGACAAAGATCCAAACACCAAAAAGACAACGCTTAAAGCCTTTAGGCCATCCAGAACAACAAGCTTTAAAAAGTTAGGAATATCAATCAAAACGATAAAACCCACTTATAGAACTTGTTTCTTTTACTGCAAGCTCAAAATCCAATCAAATATCGCCAGAAACCTTTATATTATCAACAATAACACCCAATATAAGCCAGGGACACTACTCAATACAAATGTCTAGGTCAACCCTTATCGCAAATTTTTGAAATAATATCAGGCATATTTCTTTCCATTTCTTGCGCACAGACAGGATTCCAAGCAATCATATTACGCCGAAGCCATGTCATTTGTCGTTTTGCATAACGCCGACTTTGCTGGCAAGCTAACAAAGTGGCCTGCTCAAGGCTAAGCTCTTCTCTCAAAAACTGCCCCAATTCAGGCACCCCAAGCGCGCGCATAATCGGCAATTGAGGCTCATAGCCAAGTTTATAGAGCGCGCGCACTTCATCAAGCCCCCCCTCTTGCACCATGACACCAAAACGTTCATTAATCCGCTCATATAGAGCACTACGCTCAAATGACAGCACAAAGCCATCACAATCCTCAAAGCGTAGCAAAGATGGCCCCGTTTCATCTTGCCAAACTTTCAATGAGCGCCCCGTGCTCTCAATCACCTCCAGCGCGCGCACCATCCGTTGTGTATCATTGGGGTTAAGCCTGGCCGCCATCAGCGGATCTTTGGTCGATAGAATTTCATAAAGTCCATCAGCCCCAATCCGCCCCGCTTCATGGCGCCAATGAGCGCGAACACCAGCCTCAATCTCAGGCACACTAGAGAGTCCCTCTAACAAAGCCTGAAAATAAAGCCCCGTTCCGCCAACAATAATGGCCCGCTTACCAAGCTGGGAAAGCTCATTCAATACCAACGTTACGTCGTCCAACCACGCCCCGGTCGAATAAGCGTCTTTGCCGCTCACATGCCCATAGAGCCGGTGCGGGACGCGGTCCATGTCTCTGCCAGATGGACGCGCCGTTATAATCTCTAACTCACCATAAACTTGAGCAGAATCAGCATTAATAATCACCCCATCAATTTCGTGCGCAATCGCCAAAGCCAAACCAGATTTACCACTAGCTGTAGGCCCTGCGATTAATATTGGCCTGTTCATATCATCACTCACTGTTTAAAATCTGCCCAAAACAAAACCAATCCCCTTTTGCAAACCCTTCATTTGCCATATAGAAAGAGAGCTTGCAAACAAACATGAGACCTTAAACCCCGATGACAACATCTAATCTCACCCTCACCCTCACCCTCATAGCCTCACAAGGCCAGAACCAACTCACATACGCCTTCATCCAAGATTTAAAATTGCATCTTAAAACGCAAGCTGAGACAAAATGGTTAGCAAAAAATGAGGCCGCAGATATTGATCTCACAATCCCAACGGCCCAGTTTGAGCCGCTCAAAAATAACATTACAACCTATCTCGCCCCCCATCCAATAGATTACGCGCTGCAACCGAGTGAAAATCGCCGCAAGAAGCTGCTTATATCAGACATGGACTCCACCATCATCCAAGAAGAATGCATCGATGAAATCGCTTATCTAGCCGGGATCAAACCAAAAGTAGCAGAAATTACCGAACGCGCGATGCGCGGCGAAATTGATTTTGATGATGCCTTAAGAGAACGCGTTGGTCTCCTAAAAGATCTTGAAAGAACCGCCCTAGAAACCGTGATCAATGAACGATTGCACCTCTCAAAAGGGGCCAAAACCCTCGTTCAAACCATGGCCAAACACGGCAGCTATTGCGCGCTCGTCTCAGGCGGTTTCACCTATTTCACAGATAAAATAGCCACCCTCACCGGCTTTCACACCACCCAAGCCAACAATTTAGAGATTAAAGATGAAAAACTCACAGGCCAGGTGATCCCACCAATTCTTGGCAGTGCCGCAAAAAAAACCGCGTTAGAAACCTACATTGTTGAAAAACAGCTAACCCGCGCGGACACTTTGGCAGTGGGCGACGGGGCCAATGATCTAGATATGATCACACATGCGGGCCTCGGCGTTGCCTACAAAGCCAAACCCATCGTTGCCGCCAAAGCTGATGCCGCGATCAATCACACAGATTTGACCAGCCTTCTTTACATACAAGGCTATAAAAGAGACGAATTCGTGAAGTAAGCTTCATCTATCCATAAAACGAATCGCCACAAGATTCTTACCCGTTTTGAAAGAACCAAATGAAATCAAAAGCAATCCATACCCTATACAAGCTTTCCTTAGCACTCTTATTACTCATCTCTTCAAGTCTCTCCATAAATGCACAAACAGAAACCGCCGATAACCCACAAGCACAAACTGAGACAAAAAAATCTCAAGAAACCATCGATACCTTGAACAACTTGCTTCAAGAGCGCAAACAACAACGCGCTCAAATCAAAGTGTTAAAATCTGAGTTGCTGACCGCCAAAGAAGATGTAACCAAAGCAGAGTTAGAACAAAAAACCAAAGAAGCAACTGATAAACTTGCCAACTTAGAAAGCCAAATCGCCACACTAACCAGTGGCACCACCAAACAAGAATTTTACGCCAAAGAAAACAAAGAATTTGATCTGCAAAAAGAGCTGCAAGGCCTTGCCGAACCTTTTATAAAAATGATCAAAAGCTCCACCCAAACCGCCAGGGAAATAGATCATTTACAATCAACAATTAATGAAGCAAAACGCCGTCAAACCATTGCAAAAACGGCTCAAACTCGCATCAGCCACCTGATGACCACTCTCAAACAAACAAATAACCCCTCAGCAAAACCAACACAAGGCCACTTAAAAGAACAAGAAAAACAATGGCAAGAGCGTTTGAAAGAAGCACTCCAACTTGAAGAAACATCCACAAAACAATTCCAATTAAAAAAAGAACAAATCTCTTCATTAAACCTAGAAAATTACGCAACTTCCTTTATTCAAACCCGTGGCAAAAACATTTTAATAGCCCTCTTCACCTTTATCGCCACCTTTACCGTGCTGCGATTGTTAAGCAAAATCATTAGCATGCTCTATGCCAAAAGCGGCATAAAGAAAAGCATCTATACCCGCCTGACAAAACTAATATTTGAATTTGCCACCATTCTCATCTCTATCATCGCAACAATGGCTGTCTTAAACTATTTAAATGATTGGATCTTATTTGGCTTGGCTGGGTTATTTACCCTCGCCCTAGCCTGGGGAGCTTTAAAAGTCTTGCCCGTCTTTATAGAACAAACCATCTTGATGCTGAACCTAGGCGCCGTTCAAGAGGGGGAACGTTTGCTAATTGACGGCGTACCCTGGCAAGTAAAAAAACTAGACCACTACACTGAATTTGAAAATCCCGTTCTCGATGGTGGACAATTCACCCTACCTATAAGAAAATTGATCGGTCTTCATTCACGCCCAGCCGCTCATAATGAAGCCTGGTTTCCAACTCATAAAGATGATTGGGTCCAGCTGGAAAATGGTTACATTGCCAAAGTTGAATCTCAAACCCCTGAGCTAGTTCAACTTATTGAACTTGGCGGGGCGCGCCTCACCTATGCAACGCAAGAATTTTTAAATGCCTCATTCCGAAATCTCTCGACAGGCTTTCGCATTCGCCAAACATTTGGCATTGCCTATAGCCATCAAAAAGAGGCCACTCAAAAAATCCCATCCCTGCTCACCGAGCACATAAAGAACGGGTTAGAAAAATACCTCAATCCAGATGACATAAACCATATTGAAGTGGATCTATTAAGCGCCGCAAACTCATCCATAGATTATGATATAGAAGTCGACATCAAAGGCTCACAGGCTCATCGCTTTGAAGATATAGAAGGTGAAATCACCCGTCTTCTCATTGAAGCCAGCAATTTATATGAGCTTGAAATTCCATTCCCACAAATGGTAATCCATCAACCAAATTAAATTTCCGACAAAACAAAAAAAGCCCCGTGTCTGGTTATTCCAGCACGGGACTTTTTTTAAATATATTCGCGAAAACAACAACCCTAAAATACAAACAAATAAGGGTGGGCAAAAAAACGCTTAGCCCTTAGGCTTAGACGGTAAGGCAACAAAACCAAATTCACCATTCCCGCGGGCCACAAACAAGATGGCATTTTCTTTATTCGCTTTTTTAACCACTTCAATGCGATCAATCACCTCTTTAGGACTAAAGACCGGATCTTGCATCACCTCAACAATCACATGTCCAGGACGCAAACCTTTTTCAGCCGCCTTACTGCCGGGGGCCACCTTCGTAATCACCACACCCTTTGTTTTGGCATCAATACGATATTTACGGCGCAAATCAGCGCTCATATTAGAGAGCGTTAGGCCCATAAATTCAACGTCTTTAGGTTCACCTAACTGATCAACAGGTTTAAAAGCAGCATTTGTTTTCTCAGCCACTTCAAGCCGAGCAACCTTCACCTGCAGCATCTTTTCACTACCCTGGCGCATCACCTTC
>JAJFHF010000171.1 GCA_021775775.1 Hyphomicrobiaceae bacterium | reverse complement strand
TGTGTCCAATTGTGCCAAAAGTGTCATCTGTCATCGTATCTGATATCATATTCATTTATTCCATTGCTATATGAGCATCTATCTCAAGTTTTAACAAAATAGATGCATATTATATGAATAATATAGTAAGGGGGTCTTTGATTTATCTCAATTGACAAAAAGAACAAGCAAATAAATGTGGGATAAGTGCCCAAACTGATCTCTTCCTATTGAGCCCAGTCTCCAAGTGCGCTTTGCTCTCATAGACTCTCAATATTTCCCTTAAATACCAGGGATAAACCCATCAGTTCAGGACGAACATGGCGCCAAAGCGACGCAAAAAACTAGATTTCATCCATTTAAGGGTGCATTCGGCCTATTCATTGCTTGAAGGGGCGCTCCCCATTGAAAGTTTGGTGAATTTTGCCATTGAAGACACCATGCCAGCCATTGGTATATCTGATAGCAACAATCTATTTGGCGCGCTCGAATTTTCAGAAAAATGCGTCGACAAAGGCATTCAACCGCTGATTGGCTGTACGCTCCCAATCAAGATGCCAAGCTCAAATAAAAAGAGCAAAAATTCTGGCTTTAACGATCAAACGGCAAACCAGCCAGAAGGCGAGTTGGCCTTCATCGCTCAAACGCGCCAGGGCTACGAAAATTTAATGGCGCTCACGAGCGCGGCCTTTCTCGAAACGGCAGGAGAGACCAGTCCTTTTATAAGTTTTGAACAATTGCAATTACACGCTCAAGGTCTCATCTGTCTGACAGGGGGTGAAGAGGGCCCCCTAGACAAAGCCATCGCTAACGGCCAAGCCGATCAAGCCACGCGCTGGGCAATTGAACTTCACAATCTGTTTGAAGACAGACTCTATATTGAAATCCAACGCCATGGCCGCGAGAGCTCTAAGCGACGCGAAGCTGGGCTTTTAGAGATCGCTTATGAACAAGCCATCCCAATTGTGGCGACCAACGAAGCTTATTTTAAAAAACGAGATGATTATCAAGCCCACGATGCCCTCATCTGTGTCGCCCAAGGTGCCTATGTCTCACAAGATGACCGCCGGCGCATGACCCCAGAACATTATCTAAAATCTCAAAGTGAAATGGCGTTGCTATTTGCCGATTTGCCGGAAAGCTTAGAAAACACCATTGAAATTGCCAAACGTTGCTCCTATCGCCCCACGACCCACGCGCCGATTTTACCCAACTTTTTAAGCGAAGACACAAAGTTAAGTGATGAGAAAAAACTAGCCCAAGAGGCTCAAGCCTTAAAAGACTTAGCCGTGAACGGCTTAAATGAACGTTTGAAAAAAATAGAATTGGCCCCTGGCAAAACCAAACAAGATTACCTCAAACGCCTTGACTATGAACTAGATGTCATCATCTCCATGAAGTTCCCTGGCTATTTTTTGATCGTGGCAGATTTCATCCGGTGGGCCAAGGAAAACAACATATCGGTTGGACCAGGCCGTGGCTCTGGCGCTGGGTCTGTGGTCGCCTGGGCATTGACCATAACTGATCTAGATCCCTTGCGCTTTGGTCTTCTGTTTGAGCGCTTTCTCAATCCCGAGCGGATCTCCATGCCTGACTTTGATATCGATTTTTGCCAAACAAGACGCGATGAAGTGATCCGCTATGTGCAAGAAAAATATGGTGAGGACAAAGTTGCTCAAATCATCACCTTTGGTAAGTTGCAAGCGCGCGCCGTATTGCGCGATGTGGGCCGCGTTCTCTCCATGCCCTATAGCCAAGTTGATCGTTTATGCAAACTGGTGCCCAATAACCCTGCTAACCCCTGCACCCTAGAAGAAGCTTTGGTGGAAGAGCCAAAATTGGCGCAAGCCCGTTCCTCAGAACGCGTGGTCGATGAACTGTTGACCATCGCGCTGAAACTAGAAGGTCTCTATCGCCACGCCTCCACCCATGCCGCAGGCGTGGTGATTAGTGACCGGCCATTGACCAAGCTGGTGCCCTTGTACCGCGATCCGCGCTCAGACCTGCCTGTGACCCAATTTAACATGAAATGGGTGGAACCAGCCGGTTTGGTTAAATTTGACTTCTTAGGCCTTAAAACCCTCACCGTCATTGAAAAGACACGCGAATTTATCCGCCAAAGCGGCACCGATCTAGATGTGATCAATCTACCTCTGGATGACAAAACAACCTTTGAGTTGTTAGCAGCTGGTGAAACTGTTGGCGTATTCCAATTAGAGAGTACGGGCATGCGCGATAGTTTGAAAAAACTCAAGCCTGACCGCTTTGAAGATATCATTGCGATGGTGGC
The DNA here is from genome assembly GCA_021775775.1 of Hyphomicrobiaceae bacterium. Classification (GTDB taxonomy): domain Bacteria; phylum Pseudomonadota; class Alphaproteobacteria; order Rhizobiales; family HXMU1428-3; genus HXMU1428-3. The sequence goes on along the minus strand of JAJFHF010000171.1, from coordinate 5,808 downwards.
GCTTTATCGCCCTGGTCCAATGGACAACATCCCCACCTACATCGCGCGCAAACAAGGTGAAGAAGAACCAGATTATTATCATGACATGCTCAAGCCGATATTGGATGAAACCTACGGTGTGATGATTTATCAAGAACAGGTTATGCAAATTGCCCAAGTGCTTGCAGGCTATTCACTTGGTGAAGCTGACATGCTACGCCGCGCTATGGGCAAAAAAATCAAAGAGGAGATGGCGAGGCAAAAGGCGCGTTTTATTGAAGGGGCTGTTAAAAACAATGTAAGCGAAGGAAAAGCCGCTTTTATCTTTGAGCAAGTTGATAAATTCGCCGGCTACGGATTTAACAAATCTCACGCAGCTGCATACGCCTTGCTGGCCTATCAAACAGCTTATCTCAAGGCCAACCATCCCGTTGAGTTCCTCGCCGCCTCAATGACCTTAGACCTTGGCAACACAGACAAACTCAACATGTTCACCAGTGAAGCGCGGCGCATGGACATCGAGGTTGTGCCTCCAGATGTAAACGCTTCGCTTGTTGATTTTCTACCCAATGACAAAACAATTTTCTATTCAATGGCGGCTTTAAAAAACATTGGCGCTGGCTCCGTCTCCAGCATTGTGAGCGAGCGTGATGAAAATGGCGCCTATAAATCTTTGTCAGATTTTGCCAATCGCATGGATGCCAAAGCTTTCAATAAGCGCGCCCTAGAAACCCTATCGAGCGCCGGTGCCTTTGATAAGATCGAACCGAGCCGCGCTAAAGTGCATGCAAATGCTGAGCGCATTATGGGGATGGCCAACAAGCTAAACAATGATCGCAAAAGTGGGCAGTCAGATTTGTTTGGCGGCGATAACGGGTCTGGCCAAGAGCTAGAAATGATAGAGCCAAAAAAATGGCGCGAGATGGAAAAATTGACCAAAGAATTTGATGCCGTTGGCTTTTACCTCTCTGGTCACCCCTTAGATGAATACGAACCAATTTTGCAACGATTAAAAGTTGAAAAGTGGCTCGATTTTGAAAGAAAAGCCATTGAAACAGGCGGCGGCTTGGGCATTTTAGCGGGCACAGTTTCCGCTGTTAACGAGCGGCGGTCAAAATCAGGAAATTTATACGCCTTTGTTGAATTCTCTGACCCAACGGGCCATTTTGAAGCCATCACCTTCTCCGACACCCTCAATGCATGCCGTGAAATTCTAATTCCTGGCAAGCCTGTAAAGATTAAGGTGGAGGCAGGTGTGGAAGAAGATAACCTTCGTCTTCGCTTGCAAAAGGCAGAAAGTTTAGAATTTGCGGCACAAAACTTAAGGCGAGGCTTAAAGCTGACCATTGACCGAACAACCAATATGCCTGAATTACATGCCTTTTTAAGTGAAACACCGGGCAGGGGCTACATCAAAATTGGTCTTCGATTGGATGATTTTGGCCGAGAAGTTCAAATTGATGTCCCAGGAAAATTTGACGTCTCCTTTGAACGAGCTAGCGATTTGCGTGTAATGCCCGGAGTTTTAGCCGTAGACGAGATCTAAAACGTATCATTATTTGATAAATCATTTAAACACCCTATACGAAGACGGAAGTGCTCTTTTTAGAGCACAAACATGGCATCTGGCGTAGGAGGCCCGGCGCACCAGGTCAACCCGAGCGGAGCTTTAGCGAGCACGGATAAGCTGATCGTAAAAAAGGCGCCGCCTCTGCCGAGGCTCAAGCGCTATTTCGCGCTTGAAATAGCCGCGAGAGACAAAAACCCATTTAAACCTTGTCAAACCAATCAAATCCCCCTATAACGCGAGCAATTCCACACGCGGGGGTGCGGTGGGTGTATGTTTTATACACCATCCCGACCGCTCCGGTGTTGAGGAAACATCCTTCTTCCAAGACAGCCATGATCGTTGTTTAAAAGAGAGGAGGCGTTTTCTCAAACATTTCCCCGCGGAGGTTAAACCGGAAAAATAGAAGGATTAAAGAGCAATGGCAGTGCCATCTTTTGATATGCGTCAACTCCTAGAAGCTGGCGTACACTTTGGACATCAGTCCCACCGTTGGAATCCAAAAATGGGTAAATACATTTTTGGTACCCGCAACAACATCCACATTATGGATTTGGCCCAAACAGTCCCCTTGCTACATCAAGCTTTGCTTGCTGTTAGTGATACAGCGGCTCGCGGCGGTCGTATCTTATTTGTTGGAACCAAGCGTCAAGCTTCTGACATCATTGCAGAAAGTGCCAATCGTTGCGCACAATATTACATCAATTACCGTTGGCTCGGTGGAACGCTAACCAATTGGAAGACCATCACCCAATCAATTAAGCGCTTAAAAAAGCTAGAACAATTGCTAGCAGGAGAGGCCCAAGGCCTTACCAAAAAAGAGCGTCTGAAAATGACAAATGAGCGTAACAAACTCGATCAAGCCATCGGCGGGATTAAAGATATGGGCGGCGTGCCAGATATCTTGTTTGTTATCGATACCAACAAAGAAAGCATTGCAATAGCTGAAGCCGTAAAGCTTGGCATCCCTGTCGTGGCTGTCATTGACAGTAATTCAGACCCACGCGGTATCACTCACCCAATTCCTGGCAATGATGATGCAGGCCGTGCCATTTCGCTCTATTGCGATTTGGTTGTAAAAGCGGCTCTTGATGGTATTGAGCGCTCTCACGGTGCCTCTGGTGTCGATCTTGGTGCGCAAGAAGATGTGATAGAGCAAGCTATAACTGAAAAAGATGTAGCAAGCATCATCCCTGTGGCAAGCGAAGAAGAAGCGCCGGCAAAAGAAGAAGCGCCAGCTAAGGAAGCAGCACCAGAAAAAGCAGCTGATACAAGCGGGCCTGATCTAAAAGGATTTGTAAAATTAGATGGTCCAGATGGTGAAGCTGACGATTTGAAAAACATTAGCGGTGTTGGCCCCGTCATTGAGAAAAAGCTTAATGAATTAGGCATTTACCACTTTAAACAAATCGCGGCACTTACCAATGATCAAGCACTAGCCATTGACGAAGCAATCGCCTTTAAAGGACGCATTGAACGCGATGACTGGCTTGGACAAGCCAAAAAGCTAATGAGCGAGTAAGCATTGAGGAAATCAACAAAGGCAATGCCGGTGTTGATTTCCTTAACATCTATACTTACATAAATGTTTCGCTGTAAAAGCGTTTTAAAAACACCAAAATTGAGGCAAGAAAAATGGCTGAAATTACTGCAAAGCTTGTGAAAGAACTGCGCGAAACCACGGGCGCAGGCATGATGGATTGTAAATCCGCTCTCAAAGAAACTGATGGTAACCTTGAAGCAGCCATTGATTGGCTGCGCACCAAAGGCTTGGCAAAGGCTGCCAAAAAAGCAGGCCGCGTTGCCGCTGAAGGTCTTGTTGGCATTGAAACAGATGGCGCAACGGGCGCTGTTGTTGAGGTCAACTCAGAAACTGATTTTGTGGCCCGTAATGAGCAGTTCCAAGCCATGGTCCAGACCATCGCTCAAACAGCCCTAAAAGATGGTGTTGAAGACCTTGCAAGCAAGCCATTCGCTGGCAAAGACATCTCGATTGAAGACCATATCAAAGAAATGGTTGGCACAATTGGCGAGAATATGAGCTATCGGCGCGGTGCAAAATTGGCCATTGATAATGGGGCCGTTGTTGGTTACATCCACAATGCCACTGTCCCAGGCCTTGGTAAAATCGGTGTGCTTGTGGCACTAGAGTCAACAGGTGACGGTGAAAAACTAAGCGCTCTTGGCAAACAAATCGCCATGCACATCGCAGCCATCAACCCGCTTGCTGCCACGATCGAAGAGTTAGACCCAGCAGTGATCGAGCGTGAAAAAGCTGTCTTGACCGAACAAGCACGCGACAGTGGAAAACCAGACAATATCATTGAAAAAATGATCGAAGGCCGCATTCGTAAATTTTACGAAGAAGTTGTTCTTCTAAAGCAAGTTTTTGTTATTGATGGTGAAAACACTGTTGAAAAAGCAATTAAAAACGCTGAAGGCGATGTTGGCGCACCCATTACGTTCAAAGGCTTTGTCCGCTATGAACTAGGCGAAGGCATCGAAAAACAAGAAGATGATTTTGCTGCAGAAGTGGCCGCCGTCTCTGGCGCATAAGCAAACATCTTTGTGAAACAAAAGCCGGCTCATAGAGACAAATGAGCCGGCTTTTATACGTCCTAGAACATTCCGCCATTAGATGAATTTACAAGATTGGCTCTAAATGAAGAAGAAAGCGAGATTGGCGAGAGGGCATCTAAGACATAGAAAGGGCCTCTCGAGTAATAAAATAAATACTATCAATACGAAGAAGGGAGTGCTTTTTTTTGAAAGCACGTACATGGCGCAGCCCGGCGCACAAGATCAGCCCGAGCGGAGCTTTAGCTAGCACGGATAAGCTGATCGTAAGGAATGGGCCGCCCTCGGAGGCTCAAGCGCTTTTCGTGCTTGAAATAGCCGTGAGAGAAAACAAAACCCAACTTTTTTATGGCCAAGCACCTAATAACATTATTTTATTCATTTACAGTCTAATACAAATCAGGTTTTAAATTGAGAAACCTGCCAAGATCAGTTAAACCTTGCAGGTAAGAGACAAATTGTGTGGAGAAAAGCCCGTGTCAGGTGATGTCAAATATAAGCGGCTATTGCTCAAATTATCAGGCGAATCTTTGATGGGTAAAGATGATTATGGGATCAATCTTGAAACCTGCCACCTATTTGCCAAAGATATTGCCAATGCGGTTAATGCAGGTGTCGAGCTGGCCATCGTTGTCGGCGGGGGGAACATCTTTCGTGGTATGCAAGGAGCCGCTAAGGGCATGGAGCGCGCCAGTGCCGATTATATGGGCATGTTGGCCACTGTAATGAACGGTTTGGCCCTTGAAGGGGTCTTAAAAGAAGAGGGCATAGCCTGCGCTGTTCAATCCGCCATCCCCATGCCAACCGTATGTGAGGCCTACAACCGAAAAACAGCCCTTGATCATCTCAATAATAACCGTGTCGTCATCTTTACAGGCGGCACAGGCAACCCGTATTTCACAACAGACACAGCGGCCACGCTGCGAGCCATTGAAATGAACTGTGAGTGTTTGGCTAAGGCAACCCAAGTGGATGGGGTCTATAGCGCTGATCCCAAAAAAGACCCAAGCGCAAAGCGCTACGACACCCTTGATTATGATACGATTTTAGCAAAAGACTTGAAAATTATGGACGGGGCAGCCATTGCTCTGGCACGAGATAACAAATTACCCTTGGTTATTTTCTCCATCCATGAACCGGGCAATCTAACCAACATGATAAAAGGCCAGGCAACCGCCACAACTGTCACATGATGACTATGACATGATGCAATGCACAAACAGCATTTTAACCAATTAAGACAAGCATGACCAAAAAGGCTAGAGGAACAAGAATATGTCAAATGGATCCTTTGATTTAAAAGATATTGAAAAACGCATGCAAGGGGCAATAAGCTCACTCATGCATGATTTTTCAGGCCTGCGCACAGGCCGAGCAAGCGCGTCTTTGCTGGATCCTATCATGGTCGAGGCCTATGGCAGCCCAATGCCGTTAACCCAAGTGGCAACTGTCTCCGTTCCAGAGCCTCGCACAATCTCAGTAAGTGTGTGGGATCAATCACAAGTTGCCGCCGTAGAAAAAGCCATCCGCGATTCAAATTTAGGTCTCAGCCCCAATATCGATGGTGGGACATTGCGCATCAACATCCCTGAACTCAATGAAGAACGGCGCATAGAGCTAACCAAGGTCGCCGCAAAGTATGCCGAGCAAGCACGTGTTGCTGTGCGCAATGTGCGCCGAGATGG
>JAJFHF010000018.1 GCA_021775775.1 Hyphomicrobiaceae bacterium | reverse complement strand
GAGGCTCAAGCGCTTTTCGCGCTTGAAATAGCCGTGAGAGATATAAAACAAACACCCTATAGCTCTATCCTTTTTTTGAGAATTGCAACCCTGCCAAACCAAGGCAGAGCCAACCCAGCATAAATAAGATGCCACCAAAGGGAACCACATTTTTTAAACCCGGCATTGAGAATAGGACGCTGGCATAAATGGAAAAACTGAATAAAAAAATCGCAAAAATAAAGGCTGCACTTGCACATCCTATGAGCCGAGAGCGCGCGATTTTGGGGCTTGGGATGCAGGCCAAACCAATCGCCATAAGGGCGACCGCGTGCAATTGATGATATTTAAGGGCGGTTGCAATGCTTTTAAGATCGGCAGCAGAGGCTGTTTTTGCCAAGCCATGATCAGCATAAGCGCCAAAGGCAACAGAGATAAGGCCTAAGAGGCCAGCGATAAATAATGTCATAGTGTATTGTCTTTCTTTGAATTCATAAAACATGCCCTGTTCGTCTACATAACGAAGAAGGGAGTGCTCTCCTTTTTGAGCACGGACATGACGCCATAGGCGTCCGGCGCGTTACGCCGCCCCATCGGAGGGCTTTTCGCTAGCGCGGTTGCTGGTGGGCATCTAAAGCGCGACTAAAAAGAGCGAAAAAATAGCCCGTGAGATAAAATAAAGCGTTTCTTTGAATTCATATAAATGCAACTCCCTCTAAAAGGTTATTTCAGTTTAAATTTATTTCTTATCCCTAACAGTAATAAAAAGATCAAGATCGCTGATAAAAGCGTTTGAAAAAATTCTGCAATGATGATGCATTTAGGGATATTCGGGGTTTTTAATTGATCATTCTTGGTTCCATAAAGGCAGGTGTAACTCTGCGTATAGACGCTGCGCTTGGATGGATCAGAGCCAAGATAGAGGAAGCTTTTGCTTGTAGCGAGATGGACAGCTGAAAATATGGGGCTGCATGGCGTGGTAGTTTCTTTCTTGATGACATAGATTTTGTTTTTTGGATCTGTGCTTGCACGCTCTGTTTGGTGCGATGGGTTGTGTGCCCACAGGTGTATGCCTGTCATAATACTTATGACGGTGATCAATGCCATGAAGGGACGGAGGATTGAACGTCCATAGTTTGAGAAAAATCCATAGGCAATGTTACCCCACCAGAAGGCTGAGCCAATAGGTCCTAATTTCCATTTGTTATCTTCTGTCTTTAACGAGCGATCAGAGCGCAGCTCACCGGCCCAAAACTCTTGCTCATTTTCATGATCATGTGCCTGAATGGCCAAGCGTTTGAGCGCTTGATAACGCGCTTTTATATCTGGCGATCTGGGGGTGAAAAGAGATCGCCAAAACCCGCCAGGTTCAACATTTGCCCCCAGCTCAATATGATCAAGCCGCGGCGCTTCTTCAAAATGGGCCTGAGTGAAGTTTGGTACATGCTGTTTAAACCGTGCGCCTTCTAGGGAAAAAGCACTATGGGCACGAATGGCTGTGAAGTTGGCATTCTTGTTAAAGTGGACCTCTTTAAAGTTGGTATAGGCCATAAAAACTGATGTTATGAACGAAGCATCTCCGTTGAATGTGCTATTATTAAACCGTACAGTTTGGCTAAATGTTGCTTGATCAAAAGAGACGTTCCTAGTGACCGTGAAGTTTTCAAACTGGACTGTTTTACAGAATATGGCTCGGTCGAATGAGGCGTCTTCGTGAATTACGCTGCTATCGAATGAGACTTGGCAGTCGAATGTGACATCCGTAAAATAAGCACGAAGATAAAAGGTGGCTCCTTCAAACGATGTAACTTGCTTGAATGTAGTGTTTATGAATGAGGCATCTCGGTAAAATCGAGTGTGGTTGTTGAAAACAGTTTCTTGGTTAAATGTAGTTTCTTTGAATAGTGCATTTCCTTTGAATGTTGCATCTGAGAATGAGGTAAAATTGTTGAATGTGGCATATTTGAAAGAAACTAACTGGCAGAATACGGCTTTTTGAAACCAAACTTCATTCTCAAACGTAGCATAATCGAATCTGGTATTTGCTGGGAAAATGAAAGTTTCACAGTTTACATTGTCATTAAATGCATAGTGGTACCTTGGAGTTGAAAAATTGGCCTCAGCTTTTAAAAACCAGGCTTGGGTTTTACTGTTTTTGGGTTCAAGTGTGCCTATAGCATTGCGCTCTGCTTCCCACTCCCCAGCGTCCTCAAGCTTTTTGCGGTCGGCCAACATCTCATTGGCCCATTTATTCCAAGCTCCAGCGCCTAGGGCGTAGCGCGCTAATGTTTCTTCTCGGTTCATGTGTGGCCTTTCTGTTGGCTGTGAGCTTAGCTGCGTTTGACCATTTCGATCAAGGGGGAAGCAATCGAAGGAGGGGAATGCGTGACAATGCCCTCCCCCCCCCTTTATTCCCAGCACACAGATCAACATCAACATAGATTGGGGAATAGAGCGCAAAACATAGGTTTTGTTAAAGCTTTTTCACGTAAGCTTTGAACAGTGATTCGAAGGATTATACTGACGTAAGAAACTTGAATTTTAGCAACTTAAATTCAAGCAATTTGGGACTATAAGCAATTTAGGGCCGTACCATGGATGCATTCGATAAACAGCAAACCATCAACGATATGAAACTGACAATGCGCCGTTTACGGATTAGCTATAGTCTAGAGCTGATGGATAAGTGCGGTCTGCCGCAAGTGCCCAAAGTGGGAAAATTCCACGATATTTATTTACAAGGTCGGTTAGAAGCCGCAAACCTTCATCAATTGGCCGCCCTTAGCGCAATTTTAAAAGCCAAATACGATCATGGCAGCGCGTTAAGCGAGAAATACGCCCTCCTTAATGACAAAGATCAATTTCGGGTTTTTATCAGCCATTCTTGTGAACAAGCAAATGAAGCCCAAGAGCTCAAAGAGCAACTCGAATATGGCGGGATCGACTGTTTTGTCGCCAGCGATGACATTGCAACAGCCTCTGAATGGTTGGTCGAGATTGTCACCCAATTAGAACATATGGATGCCCTCATTACCTTGGTGACAGACCAGTCCGTTCAAAGTGCCACGTGCAACCAAGAAGTTGGCTTTGCGCTGGGGGCTGGAAAGCCTGTGTTAAGCGTGATGGACCAAGTGCCGCCAAAAGGGCTCATTGGCTCTTTGCAAGCCATCGAGCGCAAAGAAGAATCTATGCCAAAAGATGTGGCGTTAGAAGTCATTGGCGCATTGATGAAATATCCAGTAATGGGGCCCCAATTAACGTCTTTGCTTGTGCACAAACTCGTTGGGTATGATGAGCCGGACAACTCTTTTAAAGTCATTGGTTTTTGCCGCAAGGCCTTACAGCAATCCTCACATTTGATGGCTGGGCAAATTTATGAATTGCGCAAAGCCGCGCGCGAAAATGCTGAAATCGCTCGTTTCGCCTCAGGCCGCGGCCCCGAACTCATAGAGACACTGTGCCAAGAGCTAGAAGCCAAAACAGGCACTGCTTAGCGATTGTTTGACAATTTTTGTTTTCTCTCACGGGCTATTTCGCCGCTTAGGCGGCGAGCCTCCGAGAGGCGGCGCTAAACGCCGGGCTGCGCCATGTCCGCTCGCGAAAAGCTCGCTCCCTTCTTCGTGATGGGAGCTTTTTTGTTTTCTCTAGCCTCAACTATCGCACCTGCGCGGATAGGGCTACCTTTGCACCATCCTTGAAAATCAACGTAAGTGGCAAGTGATCACCTGGCTTTAGTTTTTTCGTCATCCCAAACAACATCACATGCAGCCCCGCGGGTGCAAATTTAAGAGAAGCACCCGGGCCAATGTCTAAGCCTTGTTTGACCTGGCGCATACGCATAACACCATCTTGATGGATATGCTGATGTAATTCCACCCGTGTAGACAGCGGTGATGTCGCACCAATTAAATGACGTTTCGAGTCTCCGTGATTTTTGATGGAGAAGTAAGCGGCACCATTGGGCCCATAATTGGGTTTGGCCCATCCATCTTGTATCTCAAGAGTGGGGATAGGCATAACGGGCGGGCTCTCAGCTTGCAAAATCGGCACGTGAAACAACAA
>JAJFHF010000170.1 GCA_021775775.1 Hyphomicrobiaceae bacterium | reverse complement strand
AAGAGGCCATAGCCTGTTTTTCTACACGCCGCATCAGCTGACATTTGTTGAAGGCCAGGTCAGAGCCAACGGCCATGATGTGACTGTGCGCGATATTTTGGGTGATCATTATGAGCTGGGCCAACAGCGCGATGTTGATTTAAGCACCTATGATGTGGTGCACCTGCGCCAAGACCCTCCCTTTGATATGCAATATATCACCACCACTCATCTATTAGAGCGTATCCACCCTAAAACCTTGGTGGTCAATGACCCTACGCAAGTGCGCAATGCACCAGAAAAATTATTCGTATTGAATTTCCCAGAGCTCACCGCCCCAACTATGATCACACGTAGCGAAGATCAAGTGAAAGCGTTTCGTGCCAAACACAAAGACATCATCGTCAAACCGCTTTATGGCAATGGCGGAGCAGGGGTGTTTCGGATCAAAGAAGATGACACAAATCTGTCTTCACTAATGGAAATGTTCAAAGCCTCCGTGCGCGAGCCCTTTATTGTCCAAGCCTATCTGCCCGCGGTACGCGAGGGTGACAAACGCATTATCCTGGTCGATGGTAAAGCTGTTGGGGCGATTAACCGCGTGCCAGCCGCCAACGAGACACGCTCCAACATGCATGTGGGGGGGCGACCAGAGCCGATTGAGCTGACCGCACGTGATAAAGAAATCTGCGAAGCCATCGGACCAGAACTTGCCAAACGAGGGCTGATCTTTGTTGGCATAGATGTCATCGGCGGCGTGTTGACCGAGATTAACGTCACCTCGCCCACCGGCATTCGCGAGGTCGCTAAATTCGGCGGGGCAGATATAGCAAGCCTTATTTGGGATGCGATTGAGGGTAAGGTCTCTGCTTAAAGACGTTAAGCGCTGAGGGTTTTGCCATCAGCAAAAGTTAAGTTCGCACTAGCGCCAGCTCTTAAGTTGAGAGTTAGTTTTTCATCAGAGCCGTTAAAACTGACAATGGTCTGGCCGTTTTCTTCGCTGATGTTCACATCATCAAAAGAGAGGCCTTGCCCAAGGTTGATATCTATATTGTTGGCTGTTGTAATCTCGTCCTGGCCATCACCCTTGTTGAAATTAAAAGCAACTGATGAACCAACGACATTAATCTTGTCATCGCCTTGGCCCCCTTCAACAGTGTTAAAGGCACCAGCAACGATGGTGTCATCTCCGCTACCTGCATCAACATCAGCAAAGGCACCATAAGAAGAAATTTTATCATCACCCGCGCCGCCATTCACCGGGCCGCTGCCATAAGCATTGACGATGTCATCGCCGTGACCAGCGTTCACTTGAGAGAAACCATAGCTTGTAATGTGGTCATCACCAGTGCCCGCATTCACCTGGGAATAAGAGCCAAAGGAGGTGATGAGGTCATCACCAGAACCACCATTGATTTGTGCATTTTGGCGCGTTGTGATGATGTCATCTCCGCTACCTGCATTCACCTGACCACCGCCAGACGCCGTGATGATGTCATTACCAGCACCCGCATTTATTCGGGCGCGCCCTTTTGAATTTATAAAGTCTGAGCCCGCACTTGCGTTGATTTCACCTTGTTCTCCATTTTTTGCAGAGAAGCTATTTAGAGAACTATCCTTAGTCGCTAGCAGTTTGTTGACCAATTGAGCCGTATCTCTATAAGCATTAGCGGCATTAATCAGCTTATCTTCGCTAGAAGAGGAGGGCTCAATTCGGTCGCGGCGTTCAAGAGAAGAAGATTTTTTAGATGGATCAGCGCTGCGCTCTAACGTTTGAGATGGTGAACCAGCACCAGAGCGTCCCAAAGCTGAATTCAGGATCGCAACAGTTTTTGTACTGGTTGAAGAGATGATGGGGGAAGACACCTTACTCTACCTTCTTAAAAAACGCGGGTTACATTGCCTTAAGAATACCCGTTAAACGTTAATGAACTGGTTAGAGGCAAGGTTAATGAAGGGTTTTTGCAATAAGCACCCATAATATGGGCATTATTTGACATTAAAAACCAAGCACCTTAAGGGTTGCAGCGCCAGATATAATGATGAAAAATGAGCAATCAGAGTTAAGGTGAGTTAAGAGTTTATAAGTTGCGTGAGGGAAATATGTTCAAAACCAAGAAATCCATGGCAAGTGACGTCATCTATGACACGGCCGAAGTGGCCCATAGCCAAACAGGTAAAGGAAGCTCAAATTGGCCCTCTATTCTTTTGTCAGTAGCGGCCCTGTTTCTATCAGCCATCAGCCTGTATCAAACCGTGTTAAAACAGGCCAATATGCAATTGTTCGTGCCAGAGACAATTTCTTACACCCGCGATGCTGAAGGGGGCTATGAAGTGTTCATCTTGCCCCTCACCATCACCAATAACGGGGCCCGCGATGGTGTCGTCTCAGCGCTAAAATTAGAGGCAACAAACAACCAAACCGGTAAGAAAATTATTTTAAAAGCCAGCTATCTTGCCAAATCTGAATATTTCATCCCACCCAAGGCAGGCGCCACATCGGCAATCCAACGGCCAAAAGAGCCTTTTTCGCCCATCCCCGTTGCCGGCCATAGCGCTTTTGGTGGCACAATATTATTCTATCCCAAACAGGCGGATAAAGAGATCTTCATGAAGGGGGAGGGCACCTACGAATTTACCCTCAGTGCAAAAACCAACACGTCTAACCAGAATAGCTTTTGGAGCAATGCGCCCAAACCCCGTAAATTCACGGCAACGTCAGGCAAAGTAGCCCCTTATTTCTCTGGCTGGATCGGCGTTGGCAACACCTGGCGCATGAATGTGAAAGAGCAGTAAGTTTTTTCACCTTCAAAAGAAGTGCGCAACGCCAGCAGCCATCATGTTAGGGTCTGTCGGGATATTGAAAAACAACCCATAGCCGTTCACCACAAAAACCACGGCAATAAGGCTAAGCGCCCCGCTGACACCTAGCAAAAAACCACCGCCCGTGATTAGTGAAATTGAGGCCATAACAATGGCTATTTGCAACAAGGCAACAGCCACCCCGTAATTATCACCGCGATCAAGGGCAACGGTTCGTTTCGCTTGCTCAGCTTTGGCAGCTTTAAGAATGTCACCCTTTTCGCTTTTATAGCGCGTGGCTTTATCCAGCCATTTAGCTGCAAGTTCCTTTTGATCCATAGATTGGAAGGTATTGGCGGCTATCTCAGAGCTGGTCGCGCGAATGTT
>JAJFHF010000169.1 GCA_021775775.1 Hyphomicrobiaceae bacterium | reverse complement strand
GGGTTCACCCATGAAATGACGAAAACTGTGTAGCCTTGGTCCACGGTCCATTTAATTAGACTGTTCTTTTTTTGAAGGTCCAGCACATAGTATTTGTTGATCCAGGGGGGGACAAAAAGTATAGGGCGGCGGTGAACTGTTTTGGTGGTTGGAGCATATTGAATTAATTGCATCAGATCATTTTGGTAGACCACTTTGCCTTTGGTTGAAGCAACATTTTTCCCCACCACAAACGCATTTTCATCACTTAAGCTTATTTTTAATTTGCCTTGGCCGCGCTCTAAATCTTTTAGCAAATTTTCCATGCCACTGATTAAATTCTCACCGCCCGTCTCTTGTACTTTTTTAAGAACCATTGGATTGGTGCTGGCAAAATTGCTGGGAGAATAAGCATTGATAAATTGGCGGGTATAAAATTTGACCTTAGAGTGGCTTTCTTGATCAATATTATCAAGATTGTGGACCATATTATTCATGAACTTTGAACTGATCAGATATGATTGCTTGATAAAATCTGACATCAAATTTTCTGACCATGAATTATCTTTAAACCGTTTGTCCCCCGGCTCGGGAAAAATAACTGGTTGGACCTCTTTACCTGCTAGTCGCTCAAGCATGGTTTGCATTAAATGATAATGTTGCATAGCCGATTCAGTCATCATGGCTTCATATTTAGCTGGGTTTGCCATCATCTGCGCACCCAATTCCATGAAGGCGCGGCCAGCTGCATATGGGTCAAAAAACTGAAAATCCATGCCCGTCACTTGCTTGCTTTGACGGCCCCAGAAATCGGTAACCATACGCTGGCTATAATCCATGACTTTGGCAATTTTTTTGGACGGATCATCAGCATAAAATGCAGATGCTTCGTCAAAATTAAAGCTATTATTTAGTTTTTCAGCCATTTAAGTTTCCTTGGCATAATCTAAATTGCTTTTATGCCGACTTAAGGTGTTTTCTTTTGTCTATATTCCTTCATTTTTCTTGAATTGAATCGAGTTAACAGGTGGTTAATTCTCTAACTTAAGCACTTGTTTCTCTAGATCATTTTTTTATTTTTGTACTAATTGCTTAATTTTAAGATATTTTGACTTTTGAAGATAGAGAAGAAATAAGCTTACCAGTTGTTAGCTTCATATGAACATGGCCTATTTATGCCGTTTGAGTGCCTTATGATGGCCTGTGAGTGACTTTGTTGATACATCCACGAATTTAACTATAATTTCAATTGGTTATAACTATATATTATTTTAAAAACTGTATATAATTTAAGTTTATATAATTGGGCACAAAGCGCTATAAGCAATTGAACATTAATTAAAATAAAACATATGCTTGCTTTTGATTTTTCGCAATTTTCAAATGTGGTTGGTAGGGAGGCTTCACGGTTTGAGGGTTTTTTGGATCAAATGAAATCTTGAATAGTAAACGAGAGCTTTGATCAATTTAAGGACAGATAATATAATGCTCTATCACATGTTTGAATTTAACCGTGCCATGTTACACCCTGCTCGAATGGCGGCTAAAACAGGTCGATTTGCGTTGCACCATCCTTTTAACCCTGTTGCACAAACACCTGTTGGGCGTAGTATGTCTGCAATGTTTGAAGTGTTTGAGCGGGCCACACGACAATATGGTAAACCTGAATTTGATCTTGATACAACTGTGGTTGATGGCAAGACGGTAAAGGTGAGGCAACGCAAAGTTTGGCGTAGCCCCTTTTGCAAAGTGATACATTTTGAACGTGATATTCCGATTGAGACTAGAAAAGCCTCACCACGGGTGCTGATTGTGGCGCCGATGTCCGGCCATTACGCGACCCTTTTGCGTGGGACCGTTGAGCGGTTTTTACCCGATTGTGAAGTCTATATAACTGACTGGGTTGATGCGCGCATGGTGCCAACCTATATGGGCGGTTTTCATCTTGATGATTATATTTCGTATTTGATTGATATCCTCACCCTTTTTGAAGGCAAGGTGCATACTGTGGCTGTTTGCCAACCCTCAGTTCCGTTGTTGGCAGCGGTTTCACAAATGGAAGCTGAAAAATCACCTCATGTGCCCTCTAGTATGACATTAATGGGAGGTCCGATCGATACGCGGATTAACCCTACTGGCGTGAATAAAATGGCGGGTGAAAAAGATTTGAGTTGGTTTGAACAGAACGTCATTTCGGCAGTACCGTGGACCTACCCTGGTGGGGGACGCAAAGTTTACCCAGGCTTTTTGCAGCTTTCCAGTTTCATGTCGATGAATTTTGATTCTCATGCAGAATCTCATCACAAGCACTTTGTTGACCTTGTGCGCGGGGATGATGAATCCGCGGATAAACATAAATCATTTTATGATGAATATTTAGCCGTGATGGATTTGACAGCAGAATTTTATTTAGAGACTGTCGATCAGATTTTTATCAATCATTTGTTGCCCAAAGGTGAAATGACCTATCGTGGCCAAATCATTGATCCTTCCAAAGTCACGCGAGTTCCGTTGATGACGGTTGAGGGGGAATTGGATGATATTACTGGTGTTGGGCAATGTCACGCGGCGCACACACTATGTTCGAACTTGCCTGCCTCAAAGAAGCACCATTATGAACAAGCTGGTGTCGGGCATTATGGTATTTTTCACGGCTCTCGGTTTCGATCTCAAGTATTTCCTGAAATCTTTAACTTTATAAATAGCCATGAGCGCAAAGCGACAACTAAGAAAAACCAGCGCTCAACATTAGAGACGGTAAAACCTGCCAAGAGCGAATAATTTGCGCTAGAATTCAAACTGTTTAAATGTTTGATTTGCTAACTTTTATCTTTTGGAGTGGTTATGATCAAATCTGAGAGCTCTTGTGCTTGCTCGGTGTAGGTTTCTAACTGTTTGCGCACATATTCATTTTGCAGCTCAACCGCCTCTGATACATCTGTTGCATCAACCAGTTTGGTGGCTAACTCAAAGCCTGTTTCCATATTGGTTTTCATGTAATTCAGCGCCTTATCGTTGAAATCATTTCCATCGCTCGGCGTCGACATACCTGCAGATTGAAGAAATTGGGCTTGGGCTTGGCTCATGGCTTCAAGGAAGTTTTCTTGTGCCGCTTTAACCTCTCGTATGTTTTTCTTTGCATAGTCGCGGGCGGTTTCATTTATGTGATCATTGCCAGTGTTGGCTGTTTTTGTTTTTTTTGTCATAAGGCGAGCCTTTCTTAATCTTTGGACTAAAATTCTAGCTTGTATCAGAACCAGTTCTTATTTTGAGACCTCTGCTTTTCTTCAAAGCGCTTCCCTATTCACCAGTATAGCTAATTTTTTAAAAATAAAAACAAGATTTGCCGTATCCCAGACTTGCCTTCGTGGAGGATCAGATCGATTTATTTATTTTCGTTTGCCAGATCTCTTAATTTAAATTTTTGTATTTTGCCGGTGGATGTTTTGGGGATGGTCGCGAAAACCACTTTTGTCGGGCATTTGTAACGCGCCATATTTTCGCGGCAAAAATCTATCAGCTCTTGTTCTGTTGTGCTTGACCCCTCTCGCAATTCAACAAAAGCGCACGGGGTCTCGCCCCATTTTTCGTGCGCTATGCCAACAACAGCAGCGGCTGAGACGGCCTCATGTTTATATAAAGTGTTCTCAACCTCAATGGATGAGATGTTTTCCCCCCCAGAGATGATCACATCTTTAGAGCGGTCCTTTAATTGAATGTAGCCATCTGGATGCAGCACGCCCAGATCCCCTGAGTGGAACCAGCCACCAGCAAAAGCGGCTGCGGAGGCTTGCGGGTTTTTCAAATAGCCCTTCATAACGCAATTGCCGCGAAACATCACTTCGCCCATGGTCTCGCCGTCTTTGGGGACCTGCCTCATGGTGCCCGGGTCCATAACGCTGAGGCCCTCAAGGCCGGGGTAGCGCACACCTTGACGGGCTTGTTTTTGGGTGCGCTGGTCAGATGGCAATTGATCCCATTCACTTTTCCAGGCGTTCATCACCCCAGGGCCATACACCTCGGTTAGACCATAGACATGGATGACTTTAAAACCAGCCTCCGTCATTGACTTTAAAATGGCTTCCGGCGGCGGGGCGGCTGAGGCGATAAAAGAGACCTCATGATCGAAGGCTTTGCCCTCATCTTCTAGAGCATCTAAAAGAGTGGACATAACGATGGGGGCCCCGCAAAGATGGGTGACCTTTTCTTTGGCGATGGCTTCAAAGATGGGTTTGGGGCGCACCCAGCGCAAACAGACATGAGTGCCAGCCGCGAGCGCAATGGACCAGGGAAAGCACCAGCCATTGCAATGGAACATGGGCAGGGTCCAGAGATAGACCGGATGCGTGCCAAGGCCAGCGGCCAGATTATTTGTGTAGCACATGATGGCCGCCCCGCGGTGGTGATAGACCACGCCTTTGGGATTGCCTGTCGTGCCCGATGTGTAATTTAATGAGATCGCGTCCCATTCATCTTGGGGGGGCTGCCAGTCAAACTCAGGATCGCCGCCGGCGAGAAACTCTTCATATTCGATCTCAGACAAACGCTCGCCCTCGATCTCAATTTCAGGATCAACATAATCAATGATTATGGGCTTGACGTCGCACTTTTCCAACGCGGCCTTGATGGTGCTTGAGAATTCTAAATCAGTGATCAACAATTTGGTTTGCGCGTGGTCCATTTGAAAGGCGATGGTCTCTGCATCCAACCTGGTGTTCATGGTGTGTAACACGGCGCCCGCCATGGGCACGCCCATATGCGCCTCGAGCATAGCGGGTGTATTGGAGAGCATCACCGAGACTGTGTCACCTTGTCCCAGGTTGAGCTGGCTCACCTTACTTGCTAATCTGACACTGCGCTCATAATAAGTTTTATAGGTGATGCGTTGGCTTTCATGAATGATGGCGATATGATCTGGATAAATGGCCGCTGTACGGGCAAAAAAGGCCAGCGGGCTTAATTGTTGATGGTTGGCGTCGTTTTTGTCTAGGTCTTGATTGAAGATATTTGTCATCGTGATCTTTTCCAGGTCCATGAAATGCGGTCATTTGAGTTACGAGTTTTATTGCACTTGTTTGGGGTTCGTTTGTGCCCCTATTTACACTATATTTTCACAGCGGGCACTTGTTCATTCGCCGCACTTATCCCTCATAAAAGGATGTAAAATTCATATGCAAACTAATTTTTGTCAAGAGAGCATTTTGTTGTCTTTTTCCACCCAGCCCAAAACCTTTCACTTGATCACCGATGATGTGACCAATTGGCTGACCAGCATCGGCGCACAAATGGGCACGGTGACCTTGTTTATCAAACACACCTCCGCCTCCTTGACCATCCAGGAAAATGCCGACCCGACCGTGCGCGATGACCTGATTGACGCGCTGGCTGAACTGGCGCCGCCCGATCGCCCCTACCGCCATCATATGGAGGGGCCTGATGACATGCCCGGGCATAT
>JAJFHF010000168.1 GCA_021775775.1 Hyphomicrobiaceae bacterium | reverse complement strand
CCGCACCATTTGCCAACTTTTACCCAGCGCTTAATTTTACGACCGTGGCGGGGGCTCCAGACCCAAAGTTTTTTGTATTTTGGTTTGCAATAGTAGCCATGTCCCTGTCCATATTTGTGGCCGTAAGCAAAGTGATGACCGAATTTGTGAAACTTTTTCCATTTGCCTGCGCTTGCATCTGTTGAGCTTGCACCTAGTGCTGCCATTGAGATAGTGGCAATTGCTACGGCGGTAAGCGCTGTTTTTTTAATCATCTTCATTTTTAAATCTCCATTAAATTGTTGTTTTGTTTGGTTTCGGTTAAGGCGTTTTGCCCTGTCGATGTATGGAGATTAGGAAATTGAGTGGTGTAGGTATGTGTGAATTATCACACTGTGTTCTCTCACGGCTATTTCAAGCGCGAAAGCGCTTGAGCCTGCGAGGGCGCGGCGCTCACGCCGGGCTACGCCATGGTCGCTCACATGAGTTCGCTTGTTTGTTTTCTCTCACGGCTATTTCAAGTGCCATAGCACTTGAGCCTGCGAGGGCGCGGCGCTTGCGCCGGACGCCATAGGCGTCATGGGCACTCACAAGAGTTCGCTTCCTTCTTCGTGTGTGGGGATTGGTGTTGGCTTTGTTTGTTTTTAGGAAACGAACAAACCCTGACAAATTTGGGCTTTAACGGTAGTGTACCTACACCATTTAAAAACAAATCATTATATCTGGGAGGGAATTATGAAATTTATTTCGCTATTTACAGTTGCTGGCACCATATATTTGGGGTCTGTCTCTGCCCTTTATGCGCATATGGATGACAACCATAAAAAGCACGAACAATTCATCCAACTTTCTGAAGTTGTTCCAGATGCCGAAAGGAAACAAGCGCAAAAAGATAAAATTCCAGGACCGAAAAAAACCGTTGGGATAGAAAATGTCCGTGTTATGGGCAAAGTTGGCCTGGCGGGGCAATTTGAAAACCTTGATAAACGTATTTTGCGCGCCCGTGAGATTGATATCGCGCCTGGCGGCAAGGTCGCCGTACACGAGCATAACGGGCGCCCTGGTGTCGCTTATATTGTACATGGCCAACTAACCGAGCACCGTCTTGGCACTCCTGGACCCGTGGTGAAAAAGGCTGGTGATACGGCTTTTGAAAAAACAGGCGTCACCCATTGGTGGATCAATGAGGGCAAAACGACAGCTCGGATCATTGTTGTGGATATTATTGCAGAATAAACGTCGCTCTTATGTGCTTTTTACCATAAAAAACCGGGACCCTTTTTTGGGATCCCGGTTAAAATCTTTTTATTATCTTTTGACCGTTTTGGCTTAATTCATGCGATCTTTAAGTTCACTGATCGACTGGCTGATTAAGTCATTGCCTTTTGAGCCTTGCGCTTTATCGTTTAAAATCTTTTCAGCTGCGTTTGTTGCCGCTTCAATGGCTGCTAGGCGCACTTCGTTGACAGCTTGCGCCTCTGCTTGAGCGATTTTAACATCAGCGGCCTTGGTGCGGCGCTCTAGGCTGTCTGTTAGCTTCTCACGGGTTTCTTGAGCAAAGCTTTCAGCTTCGCGTTTGGCTTGAGAGATAATGCCTTCAGCCTCTGTCTCAGCTTCGCGGGCTTTTCTTTGATAATCAGCTAAGATGGATTGAGCTTCTTCACGCAATTTTCTCGCTTCATCCAATTCGTCTTGAATGTCTTTTGAGCGTTTATCTAGTGCGCCAACAATCATGTCGGGCACTTTTTTCCAGAACAAGATTCCTAAGAAAATAAATAGAAATATTGAGACCCAGGTCGCTGGATTGCCTAAATCAAACATTGTGTTTGAACCTTTTCTTCAATTTTTAAGACTGTTAAAATAGCGCAAGATTGCCCTTTCACTATTTTAAAGCTGTTACTTTAATTTCTAAGTGCACTATCAACATCGCTGGTTGACGGCTTGGCGCCGATCAATTTCTCAACGATTGTTTGTGTGGTCTCAGCAGCAATTTTATTGACCTCGCCCAGCGCTTGGGTTTTTGCCGCGCGGATGCGGGTTTCAGCTTCAACTGCTTTTTTGGTAATTTCTTGTTCAATGTCCGAACGCTCACTGGCAATTTGCTCATTGAGTTTCGCTTTTGTCTCATCAGCGATGACATTGGCTTTTTTGCGTGCGGTTGCTAAGGCTTCTTCATAAGAAGCAATGGCATTTTGCGTTTCTTCTTGTAGCTTGCTGGCTTTATCTAAATCACGCTGAATGCGGTCATGGCGTTCTTCTAACACCTCACCAATGCGCGGAATGGCCAGCTTGGAGAGAACCACATACAAAAATGTAAAACAGATCACCAACCAAAATAATTGCGAAGAATAGGTGGTTGGATCAAATGGAGGAAATGACTTCTCATGCCCCTTTGAGGGTGCTTGAGTTTCTGTATTGAGTTGTTCAGCCACTTTTATATCTCTTTATTTGTAAAACGAAATGAGTGTAAGATTTTTCAAAACACTATAATCTTTACGTCAATTAAGTGTCTGAAGGTCTGTCGTTCTTAGAATTAAGTTTAAGGGAGTAAGATCCATTGTAAAATCTTACCCCCTTAATCTTTGTTCTATGCGTATAGAAGAATCAAAGCAATAAGAAGTGAGAAAATGCCAAGTGATTCTGTAAAAGCCACACCAATTAGCAAGTTGGTGAATTGACCAGCTGCAGCTGATGGGTTGCGCAAGGCACCTGCTACGTAGTTGCCAAACAAGATACCAAGGCCAACGCCAGCGCCGCCCATACCAATACACGCGATGCCTGCGCCAATCGCTTTTGCTGCATCTAATTCCATTTTAAAGCTCCTTTAATTTAAGTAAAATTTGTTAAACTCAATTTCAATTCACGTCCATTTAGTGAGACGGATGCATCGCATCGTTCAGATAAATGCATGTAAGTGTTGCGAAGATGAAGGCCTGGAGAAACGATACCAAGAACTCCATGGCTGTGAGCGCGACCCCTAAAATTAAGGGACCAACGGACAAAGCGGTTAAAAAACCACCAGCACTTGCCAGGGTAATGATAAAGCCGGCAAACACTTTTAGTGTGATGTGTCCGGCAAGCATATTGGCAAATAAACGAATAGATAGGCTCACGGGGCGGGCTAGGAATGAAATCACCTCAATTGGTACGAGGATGACTAACATTGGCAACGGCACACCTGATGGGACAAATAATTTCAAAAATCCAAGGCCATTTTTATAAAAGCCATAACCGATTACGATGGCCATTACCAGCAAGGCCAGAGCCGCTGTCACAACAAGATGGCTGGTGACCGTAAATGAGCCGGGCAAAAGCCCCAAGAAATTACAGAATAGGACAAACAAAAATAGAGTGAAGACGAGAGGGAAAAACTTCATGCCCTCTTCACCTAAAATGTTGCGCAGCAAGTTGGCAACGAATTCATAAAAGAGCTCAGCTAGGTTTTGCCAACGGCCTGGTACAAGAGCGCGGCCACGCATAGAGAATATGAGAAACGCACAGATCAGACCAACTGCAATTACCATGAACAAAGACGAATTGGTAAATGAGATGTCATAGCCCATAAATTCCATAGGATAAATCTTTTGGATCTCAAATTGATGGATCGGATCAAAATTTCCGCTGCTTCCAGCCACAGCTGTCTCCCTTTAAAACCTTTAGCGCCCGTATATATCTCTATATCGAGGCGCTGTCACTTTTCAATTATAATTTTTATCTTTGGCATCCTTCGATGCGTTTAGATTTTGTTTCTCATTTAATCTTTTGCCAACACGAATGATATTCATCGTACCGGCAGCAAATCCAACCATAAGGAATAAGAACAGCATAAACGGTGTGGATCCCATCCACTTGTCTAAAAACCAGCCCATAGCCCCGCCAATAAGAACCGCCGCAACAAATTCACTCCCCATTCTCATCGCAATGCCTAAGCCACTGCTGCTGGACTGTGGTTGATCCGTTTGATCACCCTTTGAGGCTTGATCCAATTTTTTACCAAGTTTATCGAGGCGTTGTTGAAACTCGTCTCGTGTCCCTTGTCTCTCTCGTGTCTCTTGGCTCAAAGCGCCTTTTGGAGACATCCTGTCATTTTCAGACGTTGGATTGTCGTTTGGATCTGCCATTTTTAATCCCAAATGGGGAGATTATACCCGTTTTTTTGGGTTCTATCAGCCGGGCTGGACCATAGTCTTGCCACTATGTGCTGTCAAGCGCCCTTGATGCTTTTTGGGCGCTTTGCGTGCAATTTATTTCACAAAACACAAACATCTGTGACCAACTGACGCAAATTTTTAGACAAAGCCTGAAAAACCTAAGAGCTGGGATCATTCATTTTGATGGTTTTGGTTCAAGATAGTGTCATTTAAGGCTTGATTTGATTGATTTTGGTTGCTTTGATTTTTACGTTTTAAATTTGGTTTGATTATTCTTTGTTTTTTTGCCGTTATTGGATCTATTCAGCTGCTTTGGCTTCAATCGCCAGAGCATGGATTTTATCCTTTAACTCTTGGGCTAAAACCTGATTAATAGCTTGATGCATTTGCAACCGGCTCTTATCTTTAAATTGAGACGTGCTAATTTTAACGCGAAAGTGACTTTCTCCTGTGCCCGGTGATCCCGCATGACCAGCGTGATGGTGGGATTCATTTATCACCTCAAGACTTGCAGGGGTCAATTCTTTGGTCAATTTTTCTGTTATGATGTCAACCATGGTCATTATCATTGGTTCCTTATCGCTTTAAATGTAAGATCTTTATACACCACTTACCTTATTGCGACAGATGGTTTCATCAAATGTTTTACGCAGCGCTAAAATTAGGCTATGGTGCTTGGCCTCTTTTATGATTTGTGACACTCAAAATGAAGCGCATTTTAACATTTGATTTTAATAAGCTTAGTTAATCTTTTTTGTCTTTTAAATGTTGAGATGAAGCGGCCCCTTTATTTATTATAGAAATTGAAAATTTATGAAACTCACATCGAAATATTTTGATTCCATTCGCGTCAAACCAGAAGACGATCGTACCAAAACGCAAGAAGAACCCTCTTGCAATTGGCGCGGCTGTGAAAAGGCTGGCGATTTTCCAGCGCCGAAGGGCCGGGAAAAAGAAGGTGAATATTATCTGTTTTGCCAAGAGCATGTGCGCGACTATAACAAAAAATATAATTATTTTGTTGGCATGCCTGCCGATGATATTGTTGATTATCAAAAATCAGCGTCTACCGGACACCGGCCAACTTGGGCGATGAAGGACAAAAATAAAAAAGGTAAGTCAGGGAAAGCTGCTGGGTCTGAGACTGATGCTCACCATCTTTTTGACGATGACATCGAAGAACCAACCCAGGTTAAGGGCGGGCGGCGCTTGCGGAATTTAGAGCGTAAATCGCTTGGTGAGCTTGGGCTTGGTGCTAGTGCAACAAAAGAAGACATCAAAACGCGCTATAAAGAACTTGTCAAACGACACCACCCAGACTTGAATGGCGGGGACCGCACATCTGAAGATAAGCTGCGTGATGTGATTGTTGCCTATAATTATTTAAAGAAAGTTGGCATGGTTTAGTCTTTCACATACGATCGTTTGGTTATGACTTTTTTCCCCATAGAAATTCATTTAAAGCTTCTAATCACATATTAAAAAATGGACTTGCTAATCAATGAACGCTCCTTTGAAAAATGCTGAAAATTTGATGCCAAATACTGATGTTAACGTCCAAGATTTGTTTGGCTTTAAAAGTAATTTATCTGTCCCTGCGTTTACAGAAAGCAGTGATCATGTCCCTGAAATTGATGAAGATTATCAGTTTAATAAGGATGTTACTTTAGCTATTTTGG
The DNA here is from genome assembly GCA_021775775.1 of Hyphomicrobiaceae bacterium. GTDB lineage: Bacteria > Pseudomonadota > Alphaproteobacteria > Rhizobiales > HXMU1428-3 > HXMU1428-3. The sequence continues at coordinate 14,824 of JAJFHF010000168.1, read as the reverse complement.
CTGGCTTTAAACACAATCGACGGGTTATGATCCAGGGCTATCATGGCACTGGTAAATCAACGCACATCGAACAAGTTGCCGCCCGTTTAAAGTGGCCGTGTATGCGCGTTAATCTTGATAGCCATGTGAGCCGGATTGATTTGGTCGGCAAAGATGCCATCGTCATTAAAGATGGACAACAGATCACGCAGTTTAAAGAAGGGATCCTACCTTTCGCTCTGCAATCGAATACAGCTTTGGTGTTTGATGAGTATGATGCAGGCCGGGCTGATGTGATGTTTGTTATTCAGCGGGTTTTGGAAGTTTCTGGTAAATTGACCCTCTTGGATCAGAGCAAAGTTATTCACCCGCACCCAGCCTTTCGCTTGTTTGCAACCACCAACACCATTGGACTTGGCGATACATCAGGGTTGTATCATGGGACTCAGCAAATCAACCAAGGACAGATGGACCGGTGGTCAATTGTAGCGACGCTCAACTATCTCTCGCATGATGATGAAGTTGATATTGTGAAAGCCAAAGTTAAGCAACTGTCTTCTAGCGCGGCTGGTGCGGAACAAATTTCCAATATGGTACGTGTCGCGGATTTGTCGCGCAGTGCCTTTATGAACGGGGATCTGTCAACGGTTATGAGCCCGCGAACTGTCATCACTTGGGCTGAAAATAGCGAAATTTTTGATGATGTTGGGTTTGCGTTTCAGCTTAGCTTTTTAAACAAATGCGATGAGCTGGAAAAAGGTCTTGTGGCTGAGTTTTATCAACGCTGCTTTGATGAAGATTTGCCCCAATCAACCGCCAATGTAGCCCTTAGCTAGATCTTAACTCAAATTTTGCGAGGTTTTTAGACCTATTCGATGCCGGTTTCTTCCAAAAAAGCGAACAAAGCAGCTGATCAATTTCGCAGCGCGTTAACAACCGTGTCTCGGGCAATTGCGGGCAATGCTGAGCTTGACGTGCGGTTTGGTCAAAATGAAACCGGACTGTTTGGCCCTGTTATGCAGCTACCAGATCTCCCTTTGGGCGGGGAGGCTGGAGATATTCCCACCTTCCGGGGCCTTGCTGATAGTTTGGCTTTAAAAGCGGGGTGTCATGATGACGCCATCCATAATAGCAATGCGCCCACCGATGCCGAAGCGCGGATGATTTATGATGCGCTGGAGCAGGCGCGTTATGAAGCGATTGGCGCGCGCCAAATGGCCGGGATGGCAACAAATTTATTGGCGCACCAAGATGATGACCTTACTCAGACATTCATCCACCCTATTTCAAGTACCGATGATGTCCCGTTATATAAAGCTTTGGGGTTGCTTGCTCAAGAAGCGTTAACTGGAACTCCTTTGAGGGGTAAAGCCGCGCAAGTCACTGAACCATGGCGCGCCCAGCTTGGGTCGACAGTGGGCCCAATTTTTTCCCAATTGCAACCAGAGCTCACTGATCAAGATGCTTATAGCAAAAAGATCTTAGAGCTCTTGCGTGCATTGAATATTTCCAATGACACTGACAGTGCTGGCACGAATGAAGATGAAAGCGACACCCAAGTTCAAACCGAAGATAGTGAATCGAGCAAGAATGAGGATTCTGGTGAGCTAGGTGATGATGAGACTTCTGAGGGTGAGAGCGACCAGAATGATGAACCTGAAGGTGATGATCGTGACGATACGGAATTTTCAGATAATTCCATGAGTGATGGAGACGCTGAGCAGCAAAACAACCCAGCGCATCAACAAAGCGGTGTACCCAACTTTTCTATTTTAGAAGTTCCTGAAGCCTTTGGATATCAAATTTATACCAAGAAATTTGACGAAGAGTGTCATGCCAATGAATTGGCACAAGATGGTGAATTGGAGAGATTGCGCTCTCTGCTTGATCGGCATTTAGAGACCTTAAACAGGGCCGTGGCGCGGTTGGCCAATCGCTTGCAACGTAAGTTACTTGCTCAACAAAATCGGGCCTGGAATTTTGACCTTGAAGAAGGAGTGTTAGACCCAGCTCGGCTTTCGCGCGTGATTACTGACCCATTATCGGCCCTTTCCTTTATGCAAGAAGCTGAAACAAATTTTCGAGATACGGTTGTCACACTATTAATCGATAATTCTGGTTCCATGCGCGGGAGACCGATCATGATTGCCGCGTGTTGCGCTGATATCTTAGCGCGCACCTTGGAGCGTTGCGGTGTGAAGGTTGAAATTCTAGGCTTTACCACCAAAGCTTGGAAAGGGGGGCAAGCGCGCCAAGCCTGGGAAGAAGCTGGTAAACATTCACAGCCTGGCCGGTTAAATGACATTCGTCATATCATTTATAAAACAGCTGATGCCCCGTGGCGGCGCTCCCATCAAAATTTAGGGTTGATGATGCGCGAAGGGTTGCTCAAAGAAAACATTGATGGTGAGGCACTGACCTGGGCGCATAAACGTTTGCTTGGCCGGCCCGAACAACGCCGTATTTTGATGGTTATTTCAGATGGAGCGCCTGTTGACGATTCGACTTTAAGTGTTAACCCAGGGAATTTTTTAGAACGCCATTTGTGCCAAGTTATTGACGAAATCGAATTGCGCAGCGAGATTGAATTAATCGCCATTGGCATTGGCCATGATGTAACACGTTATTATCGCCGCGCTGTTACCATTACGGATGCAGAAGAGTTAGCTGGTGCTATGACAGATAAACTTTCAGAGTTGTTTGATGAAGTGCCTAAAGAGAATGCTCGTCATAGAGCTTATTAATTCTTTCATTGTGAGGAGACCGGTTTCTTGAGTGCAAATTTGTTAGGTGGGAAAAAATTGAACCTTTCGGCTTTGTTTGTTGGTTTCATTACCAGCCTTTTGATCCTTGGCGCGCCGCCTGCACATGTCATCGCCGGATCAAAACCGAATACGCTTGTGCTTAAACCCCATGAGATCAAATTGAGAGCGCACTCTGTTGCTTTTGCCAAAGGGGCAACGGCAGAAAAAATATTTGGTCAATTGGTTTATCGTGATGGGTTTGTGCTTTCTTCTGCCTCTCCCTTTTGGGGGGGGCTTTCTGGTATTACCATTTCCAAACACGGCAAACATGTTGCCATGGTCTCTGATTCTGGATTTTGGGCTCGGCTTGATTTGTCCTACAATAAGAACCGCTTGGAGCCACCCCAGCGCGCAATGATTGGACCTTTGTTGACCAAAAATGGCCGTCCGCTTAAATATCAACGCGATAGAGACGCCGAGGCCATCACCCTTGTTAAGGGCGATAAGTTCTTCTCTGATGCTTACATTTCCTTTGAAGAAAACCATAGAATTGGGCGCTTTAAGCTCACCAAAGAGGGTGTCCAAGGGCAACCCACATCTTATTTAAGATTGCCCTCCATCACAAGACGGCTCAGCGGCAATGCCGGGCTGGAAGCCTTGGCGGTGTTAAGGGGCGGCAAGTTAAAGGGCAGCCTTGTTGCCATTGCTCAATCACGTAAAGATGGGCAGGGTAACTTTCTTGGCTGGCTTGTTCGAAAGGGAAAGATCTCAAAACTAAGATTTACACCCCCCGCCCTCGACACCTATCGCATTACAGACGCAGTTAGTTTGCCAAATGGCAATTTATTATTGTTAGAGCGGCGCTATAAATTTTTTAAAATCAACATTCGTGTGCGTTATGTAACGCAAAAAGAGCTGCGCTCTGGGCGCCCTATAAAGGGGCAGGTTTTGATGGAGGCCAACAGCTCAGAGCACAAGGTTGATAATATGGAAGGCATTGCTGTCCATACCAATAAACATGGTGAGACCATTGTGACCCTCATCTCAGACGATAATTTCAATGGCTTTCAGCAAACTTTGCTGATGCAGTTTGCTCTCTCTTCTTCTCCTACAAAAAGCAAACGCTGAAGCGTTTGCTTTTTTGCCTCACGGGCTATGCCGCGAAGCAGCCGCCCTCCGATGGGCAGCGCTAAGCGCTGACGACCTAAGCCTTGCCGTTTTTTGCTCTCAGATGATTGAAGGGCTAGGATGGTTGAGATCTTTTATCAATTGGGGCTTGAATAAACACCCGTGGCAGGCACTTTAAAACACAAAATCACTTTTATACGATTGCCTGAGATTTCGGCAAATGAGATTGTTGCTCATATGTCCGATCCTCGTGTTGCAAGGCACATGCCCCTTTTGACTTTCGAATGGGACGACGTAGCTGCTACTAAATTCATTGCTACCAAGGAAGACTATTGGCGCCGAGATGGGCTTGGGCATTGGGCCATATTGGATAATGATAAATATGTTGGATGGGGTGGTTTTCAAAAGGAAGGTGATGAGTGGGACTACGGTCTTGTCTTAAAGCCAAATTCTTTTGGACTGGGTACACATATTTCTAAAAGGGCTATCGAGTTTGCTATTGCAGACAAACGCATTCCTTTCGTGACTTTCCTCATCCCCCCATCGCGCACAAACCTGAGCGCACTAACAAGGCTCGGGGCACGATTTGTGGATGAGATAGATTACTGTGGAGCTAAGTTCCTTAAATACCGACTTGAAACTGAATGACAGCTTTATTCACAAATGCCGTCTTGTGCACATACAAAAAGCCGCGCAAAATGCCCGGCTTTTTCAGTCGATCTAAAAAGCAATTTAAGCTGTTACAGCTTCAGCCTTTTTTTCAATCTCTGTTTTAATGCGGCGCGCTTTGATAGATAGCTCAGCTTTGCGTGCCTTCACTAAGTAAGCATCCAATCCACCGCGATGCTCTACTGAGCGCAATGCATGAGCACTGACACGAAGACGGAAATTGCGGCCTAAGCTTTCACTTAATAAGCTTACATTGCACAAATTCGGCAAAAAACGACGACGGGTTTTGTTGTGCGCATGGCTTACATTGTTGCCTGACTGCACAGATTTTCCGGTCAATTCACAGCGCCGTGACATGGTCTTTTATTCCTTATTTCATGTTATCAAACTGGCAAACACAACACGCAACCAAATTGTTGGTCTCTCTTGTGTTTAGCTTTGTTTGGCATATAAATCTTAAATAGAGGTTTTTGTGGAACGATTCAGTCTCACCCTCAAAAAACAAATGCACCAAAGGGCTCCTCTCGTGCATCAAGCGCCTTTATATGTCACTTTTTGTCCAATCGTCAAGCTTTCCGGCACTCAAGCTTTATTTTTTTCGTTTTAGCCGTTTTGTTAAGCTTTCAGTGAGCAATAACACCCTATACTACGAAACGAATAGTTTTGGGTGTGGCCCTGTTCATTCTTCTCAAGGTAAATAAATCTTGATCGGACCTATGGCCACATTAGGGTAGTATTTATCCACCTTGAGTATTAATCTTGTTTTTTAGCCTTAGATTTGTCCGATTTATTGACTTAGATCTTTGCTAATAACTGGTTTGGTGGATTTTAAAGGGCATTGTTGTTTTGCGTTCGCTCGTTGGTCCGCTTAATTCATGCGCCTTTTGGTTGGGTATAGATTTATGATTAAGCGTTTTAAATTCTTTTTTTCTCCACTTACAGAGCCATCGGCTAGATTTATGTCTAGGGTGATGCCTCTTGTTCTTGCCTTAATGAGCGGTTTTTTCATCTTAACAACCGGCGGCTTATCTGCTTTAGCTGGTGAGACCACTGTGCGTGCGACCTATAACATCACTGCACCAATTGGCAGTGGCAAGTTTCATTTTGCATCCTCACAAGATGGGGCGCGCTATAAAATGAAAGGGTCAGCGGATTTTAAAGCGTTTCTTGGGTTTTATAACTGGAATAGCGCAATTGCCAGTAATGGCTATATTCACTCATACAAGCCTCGGCCTAATATTTATGCGTTTAATGCGCGCGCGGGTAAAAAATCTGAACGCATTCGGCTCGATTTTTCTCCATCTGGGGTCAAAAAAGTGCGGGCTATACCACCTACCAAACAAAGTGCAAAAAGAATTAAAGTGACCAAAGCCCATTTGCGCAATGTGGTTGACCCATTAAGCGCTGTCCTTACCTTTACTGACCAGGCCCCTAGCCTAACCAATGGCACCAAAGCGTGTAATCGTTCCATCCAAATTTTTGATGGGCGGCACAGATTTAATGTGAAAATGAGCTTTAAACGGAAAGCTTATGCCAAGCTGTCTAATGGGAAATCGCGCACCGCCTTTGTTTGCCGGGCCAAGTATCGTCCCGTGTCGGGGCATAAGATGAACAAAAGCGTTTCTTATATGAGCAAATCAAATGGGATGGAGATTTGGCTCGTGCCTTTGCCGAAAGTTAAGATGTATGTTCCTTATAAAATGGTTATTCCCATTATCATCGGAACGGCCTATGCCGAATTAGCCAGCTTTAAAGTTCGCGATCCAAAACATGGTGTTATTGCTTTGGCCAAACCTTAAAGCCGCTTTTTTATTTCTCTCACGGCTACTTCTTGCCCGAAGAGGGCAAGAGCCTCCGAGGGGCGGCGCATTCCTTACGATCAGCTTATCCGTGCTCGCTAAAGCTCCACTCGGGCTGATCTGGTGCGCCGGGCCTCCTTCCCTAAGGAGGCCATGTTCGCTTGCTTAAGCTCGCTCCCTTCTTCGTGCTGAGAGCTTCTTTAGGTGTTAAATGAATTTATTGCAAAGGCATGTCCAAATTATATTTTGGACATGCCTTTTTGTTTGTTATCTGAACTGATTTTTTTAAATGATTATTTGCCATTCAGGCCTTTAAAAGCTTCTTGGCCCCACAAGGCCTTTACACGTTTGTCGCGCCCACAGCCATATCGATAATAGTTGTAGCGTATCTTATTCAACTGATGGTAATTTTGATGATAGCCTTCAGCATCATAAAACTGTTTGGCTTTTAAAATTTTGGTTACTATGCGCCCTTTGAGTTTGCCGTTGGTTTGCTCTTCTTGTTTTGATTGTTTGGCAATGCTCATTTGTTCATCATTGACTGGGAAAATCGCGGTGCGGTAACTGGAGCCTTTATCGCAAAATTGACCATTGGGGTCAGTTGGATCAACCGTGCGCCAAAAAATATGTACCAACTGTTTGTAGGTCACCACTGACGGGTCAAAGGTTACTTTCAAAGCTTCGTAATGGCCTGTCTCTTTATAGCTCACTTCTTTATAGGTTGGGTTTTTGGTGTGGCCGCCAGTGTACCCCGATATGGTCGATAGAACTCCGGGGACTTTATCAAAATCTGATTCCACACACCAAAAACATCCACCGGCAAAAATGGCAATTTGTTTGGTTTTGCTTGTTTTCTTTTCTGCTTGCGCCTGATTTTTTGTTGTCTCAGCGTTCACCCCCGAAAAAGAGCCAAAGGATGAATAGAGGCCAGATACGAGAATAAAGAAAGACCCTAGGGCTAAAAAATATTTTGGATTGTTTTTAAATTTATATGACATTCAGACTTCCTCATTTGGCTCTATTAAGCGCAGACTTCACTAACTCGTTTAACAATATTTTAGGTGGCAAGCTGCTCTGCAGGTATAAAGATAAAGGAAATATATATTTATGGAATGAATGATCACGAAAAACTGAAGAGAATTGATGTTGCTGGGTTCGATGTTGAGGTTTTTTCATCCACTATCATGTATTTTTCCTAGCGGCTGTCGGGTCCTATTCTCAATTTCTGGCGCGCTCTTTTCTTTCGCTGCTGGCGCACTTTTTTCTTAGCTGCTGCCGCACATTTTTCTTAGCTGCTGCCGCAGCATGACCACTTTCATTTTCTAACTTGTTATCAAAGAGATATAAAGTTGGGCTATCAGCTTTGTATACATCATGTTATTATTTGTTTTTTCCTGCTATAAATCAAAGCTATATTCGCTTGCAAATTTTTGTTCGTTAAATGTATTTCGGGAACGTTTATGACTCAGCTACCACCCACTTCAGGTCTTTATGGCATCCCCAGCGCTGTCAATGTAACAGCCGTTCTTGGTCCGACCAATACAGGCAAAACCCATTTGGCCATTGAACGCATGCTTGGTCATCAAAGCGGTCTTATTGGTTTGCCATTGCGGCTGTTAGCGCGCGAAGTTTATGACAGAGTGGTTGCCCGCATCGGACCGGCTGATGTGGCGCTTATAACCGGCGAAGAAAAAATCAAACCTAAAAATGCCCGCTATTGGATCTCCACCGTGGAGGCTATGCCGCGTGATATTGATGTTGAATTTGTTGCCATTGATGAAGTGCAATTGGCGGCCGATCTTGAGCGCGGCCATGTTTTTACTGACCGGATTTTTCATGCGCGGGGCAGCCAAGAAACTTTGCTGTTGGGCGCTGAGACCATTAAGGACGCCTTGGGGCAATTGTTACCTGGCGTCAATTTTATATCCCGGCCTCGCCTCTCAAAACTATCCTATGCCGGCCCTAAAAAAATATCACGTCTGCCGCGCCGCAGTGCCATTGTCGCTTTTTCTGCACATGATGTTTATGAATTGGCTGAATTTGTGCGCCGTCAGCGCGGTGGCGCCGCCGTCGTGCTTGGGGCTTTGAGCCCGCGAACGCGGAACGCACAAGTGGAGATGTTTGAATCTGGTGATGTAGATTTTTTGGTTGCGACCGATGCTGTTGGCATGGGTCTGAATTTGGATGTACATCATGTCGCGTTTGCCGGTAGCCGTAAATTTGATGGTAATACACATAGAGACTTATTCCCGCATGAGATTGCCCAAATTGCTGGCCGAGCTGGGCGCCATTTGAATGATGGAACCTTTGGTGTCACCAGAGATATCCCGGCCTTTTCTTCTGAATTGATTAACCGGGTTGAAGCGCATGAGTTTGATCCTATTGGTGCTTTGCAATGGCGTTCTGGGAAATTAGACTTTGCCAGTATCGCCCGCTTGTTGGCCTCGCTTAAACAAGGACCGGGGCAGCCCTTTCTTATGCAAGCGCGTGATAGTGATGATGTCAAAGCGCTAGAGGTGCTCTCATCAGATAAAACCATTGTTGATATGACATCAGGGGCGCATAATACCAAACGCTTATGGGAGGTGTGCCAGGTTCCTGATTATAGAAAGATTGGGACGCAAGATCATAGCGATTTGGTGAAACAGTTATTTTTCTTTTTAATGCGTGATGAGGAACAAATTCCTGAAGATTGGATCAGTGCGCAAATTGATCAACATAACCGGATTGATGGGGATATTGATACGCTTGCCAACCGGATTGCGCATATTCGAACCTGGACATTTATTGCAAATAGACTTGACTGGCTGGCCGATCCTGCCTATTGGCAAGAGAAGACACGTAAAATTGAGGATATGCTCTCTGATGCTTTGCATGAAGGGCTTACCAAACGGTTTGTTGATCAACGAACCAGTACCTTGATGAAACGTCTACGTGAAAAAGAAGATTTATTGGTTGAGATTGATGATCAAGAACAGTTACATGTTGAAGATCATTTTGTTGGAAAAATTTCTGGTTTTCAATTTACATTGGATGATGAAAGTTCAAAGGTAAATGGCCGGGCGGCACGAGCCGCCGCAGTTAAGGTGTTAGCAAAAGAATTGACTATGCGTTCAAAAGAGATGATAGCGGCGGAGATGGCTGAATTTAGCTGTGCCCCCAATGGTGACCTTTTATGGAAAAATGCAATCGTTGGACGGTTGCAAAAAGGCGATCATATTTTAAAGCCTAAGGTTGTTTTGTTAGCCGATGAACAGCTAAGCGGTGCCCCTCGCGAAGAAACAGAAGCCAAGCTTCAACAAGTTGTAGATACCCTCATTTCAGAACGATTGACACCGCTGGTTAAAATGCATGAAGCAAGTGACCTTTCTGGTTTGGCGCGCGGCGTGGCTTTTCAACTGGTTGAGACGTTAGGGACATTGCTTCGTGAACCAATTGCTCAAGATATCCGGCAGCTTGATCAAGATGCGCGTGGGCAATTAAGAAAATATGGTGTGCGCTTTGGGGCGTTTAACATTTTTGTTCCTCTTATGTTAAAACCGGCCGCTAGCGAATTGAGACAAATGTTATGGTTGTTGTTCCATGAAAAAACTGACCAAGCTGGGCGCTGGGTTTTGCCGCGTGTTGGGCTTACATCTGCGGCTCATGATAAGACAGTTGAAACTGATTATTATCGCGCAGCTGGCTATCATGTTTGTGAAGGACGGGTTGTTCGCGTTGATATGTTAGAGCGCCTTGCTGATCTGATTAGACCGCTTATTTCTTGGCGTACCCCCAAGCCTCCGAAGGAAAGTGTAGCTGCCAAAGATACACTTTGTGAAAAGGGCTCAAACCTTGTTCAAGATAATGTTGCGCATAACAGCTTAGATCAATCTGAAGCAGGCCAATCTGAGACAAATCAATCTAAGACAGGCCACTCTAAGACAGGCCAAGCTGAAACAGGCCTGGATGATAAGACAACACAAACTTTAACTGAAAGCGCCACAGAAGATAAAACAACTGAACCAGTTTGCGCTGATGTAAGTCTCAGCCCACTTGAAACAAAGGTCGAGACAAAAGCTGAGACCGGCACGAAAAAACCAGATGTTAAACCAGAAGACAAGTCGCGGGAAAAGTCTGTTAAAAAACCTCAAGATAAGCGCTCGAGTGCCTCAAAGACATGTCCTGAAGGCGCTTCTGGGGATGGTGGATTTACCATTGTACCAGATATGATGTCGATTATGGGTTGTTCTGCCGATGAATTAAGTATGGTGCTGCGCTCTGTTGGATATAGAGCAACCATAAAAAAGGTGCCCGTTAAAGTTGAACTCGCTGATCAAGCCAGTAAAGAGCCCGTTCAAGAAGATTTAAATTCTAAAGAAGGGACTGGTATCTCTGATGGCGCTGAAGACGCCATAGATGATCCTTTAGATAAAGCTGTTGCTAAAGAAGATGCCAGCGAACCGACCGTAGAAGAGATCGTTATTTGGCGACCTCGCACAAAAATTGGACAAAGACGACGCACGCCTCATAACCGGGCTGGCGCTGATCCTAAAACTGGACAACAAGCGCGCGGGAATGAAGCCCGTAAACAAGGTAAAAGTGACGGCAAAGGCGCGGAGCGTCATAACAAACACAGCTCCAAGAAGGGCCCCAAAAAAGGATTTAAAAAGGATCATGGGCGCGGGGAGAAAAAACCTCACGGCCCCAAGATTTATTCTTCAGCACCAAGCAAGCTGAAAAAAGTGGATCCTGATTCACCGTTTGCAAAATTACAGGCCTTAAAAGAAAAAATTGAAGATAAGGCAGGATGAGCCCACAAAACTGCAATAGGCGCATAGATCAATGGTTGTTTTTTTCCCGGCTTACAAAATCGCGTAGCTTGGCTGGACGGCTCGTTGTCACTGGTAAAATTCGTATAAATAAGGAAAAGGTTAACAAGGCTGCTCAGCTTGTGCATGAGGGGGATGTAATCACTGCACTGCTCCATAAACAAGTGCGGATTATCCGTATTGATGCCCTTGGCACGCGGCGCGGACCTGCCAGTGAAGCTCAGCTTTTATATACGGATATCACGCCTAAAGAGGAAAATAAGAAGAAAGGGCGTTTTATTGGTGGTAGTTCGCCAAGTCGTCCTCAAGGTATGGGGCGACCAACGAAAAAAGATCGCCGAAAGATTGATTCCTTAAAACCTTATGCTGGTGATTAGGCCTCTTGTTATAAAACTATTTCTTTAGAGCCGCTTGTACTCTGTTTCGGAATGGGTTAGAGCATATGCTTTGATGCATTTGGTTTTTAAACTTGATGTGATTTTGTAATGACCGTCCCCGACAAATGGACATATGGATTCTGGACAATATGCCCAGATCTGGGGACTTTTAAGCTTTTGAAACTCTTTTGAGTTCGATGATTGAGGCGAGCTATGACTTATATTGTCAATGATTTATGCATTAAATGCAAACATACTGATTGTGTTGAAGTATGCCCGGTGGACTGCTTTTATGAAGGTGAAAACATGCTGGTTATTCACCCGGATGAATGTATTGACTGCGGCGTCTGTGAGCCTGAGTGTCCCGTTGATGCGATTAAAGCTGATACTGAACCTGGCATTGAGCAATGGCTTGATGTTAATAAAGATTACGCCGATATCTGGCCCAATATTACCCTTAAAAAAGATGCCATGCCCGATGCAGAGAAATTTGCTGAAGAAACAGGTAAATTTACGAAATATTTCTCTGCTGAGGCTGGTGAAGGAGATTAGGATCACTATTTTAGTGAAAGCCTAATTTCATAGCCTCTATATTCAATTTTCAAATCGTCATTGATAAATGCTCACAAGGAAATCTCGCCTTAATCAAGATTTCGTTTTTCTTTTACTCTTTTAGTGAAAGTCTTTAGACCCCTTGATTGAAGTGTGTTATTTGTATTTTTGATCTTAGTTTTCTTTTTGTATTCATGTGAGTTTGTTATGCGTTCTTTTTTTCATGACTACCTGGTACCTGCCCTTCTTTTTTCTTTTTTTATTGCTCCTATTTGGTTAACTCCCGCCTTAGCTGCCAATGATAAGATTGTCGGCGCTGATAAGAGTGCACTTTTGGGTGTGGTTGAAAGTTCTTGTAAAAAATCATGTGTGAAGGGACAGAAAAAACAGGCGTTTTGTTCTGTTTATTGTGGCTGTGTACGCGGCCAGCTAACGCAGTTAACAAAACAAACTGATCTTTCAAAAATTTTACAGAATTCTAAGCAACAAAATCAGATCATCCAACATTGTTCAGGTGAAACGGGGATTAAGTTTTTCTCAAAATCTTGCCAACAGAGCTGTAATGGGGCGCCAAAATGCAAGGCTTATTGTTCTTGTTTAGAAGCTAAAATCACGGATAAGAAAAATGTTTCAGAAATTGGAGCCTTTTTTATTCAACTTGGAAAAAATAATACAAGTGCAATTAACCGTCTAAAAGGCTTTGAAGCTGCTTGTACCCCGTAAATCAAGCATTTTATCTATATATTTAGAGATAAATGAACGGTAAATTTTTACCATTTTTCACCTTTTAATAGAAATATTCTAAAGAATCATTTTCACAACACTTTTCTCCAGGTTAAAAATGTGTTATATTCGCAACTGGCTTGAATTTTTGCTTGTGCATTTTAGCTTAATAACAGGATATATTGAGCTTGCATATTGAGATGGGACCAATACTGACGAATTTTATGAGCTAACCGGCATGCATTGGTGTGTGAAGGTTTAAATTTGGCTCTTTTAAGTTTGTAGGCTTTTGTCTTTTATAAAAAGAATATCTAACTGATAATTTTAGCCAGATGATCATTTATGATCCAAAAATTGAGATGAGTTAAAATTTTTAAATACTCATTCGTAAAATTTGCTGATGAACATTTGTTGATTGGCATGAGGGAAATAAACAGGGTGGCCAGGTTTTGAGCTTTTAAAGCTCATTTTTTGGTGCATTACCTTCCCGTTATTTGTAGTGGTTATTTGACCTGGATATTAGCTTTTTATTGAGCTTTGTCTTTTTTGATGAGTTTTGTCTTATCAGTCAAAAATTGCTGCGTGGTTTAAAAAGTTTGGTTGCCTTGCTTTTTTAAAGGTGGTTGAGCTCTCAAAAATCGAATTGAAAGTGAGAAAGTATGACTGCGCGAAAAAAACCAGTTCAAAAAAATGGATTTCGTATTGGTGAATATGTTGTGTACCCATCCCATGGGGTTGGCTGCATTGTTGATATCGAAACTCAAGAAGTAGCTGGTATTAGCCTTGAGCTGTTTGTCATTGAATTTGAAAAAGATAAAATGATTTTAAGAGTACCAATTTCTAAGATTGAAAGTGTTGGTATGCGTAAACTTGCTCATGAAGATGTTGTTAAAAAATCTTATACAACATTGAAAGGTAAAGCGCGCATCAAACGTACCATGTGGTCTCGCCGGGCCCAAGAGTATGAAGCCAAAATTAATTCTGGTGATTTAATTTCTATTTCTGAGGTGGTTCGCGACCTTTATCGTTGTGATTCCCAACCTGAGCAATCTTATTCTGAACGGCAATTGTTTGAAGCTGCTCTTGATCGTTTGGCTCGGGAAATTGCTGCCATTGAAAAACTTGATGAAGCTGGCGCTGTGCAAAAAATAACGGCTGTACTTTCAAAAGCAGCACAAGCCAATCGTGCGAAAGCTCTTGAAGCAAGTGGTGGTTCTGATGATCAAGAAGAAGCTGCTGCTTAAGCTATCGCCTTGGTCTCTTTAAATTTGGTTATGGTAATATAATCATGATTTAAAGCCTATATTTTAAATGACTGCATTTTAAACCTTCTTGGGGAGACCATTTCCCAGGGAGGTTTTTTTATGATCTGTTCCTTTTAATGCAGTGAAGTGACAAACCTATTATGGGGTTGTCTGAAACATCGAAGGTATTTCTAAACGGATCATCGGGCCATTCCAATGATCTAACCAGCCTCTGACCTGGACCCGTTGTCCGATTAATTTTTTTAAGTTTGTCCAGGTCATGGTTTTTCGATTGAGCAAACGGGTCTCTATTAAGATCGTAAAATCTTTGCGCCAATCGGCAGAAAAATTTATAAACGTGTTTTTCCCAAAACGAGCAACTTTATGAACCTTGCCTGAGACAATGATAAATTTGCCTTGTGGTTCTTGGTTCAAGAGAGAGACATCATCTGCATTATAAACCTTGAAACCTTTGCCATCTGCCCACTCTCCTAGGCTTTTTGTTTTTGCCTGTTTTTCACTTTTTAGCAGCTCCTTCATACATCGATAATTATGAGTGGTTGCAAAGGGTATGGCTTGGCCTTGCTTTACCAAATCATCTTGCAGCCATTTATTTGTTGGCCCATCATGGACCATAATATGAGCTAGAAATCGATTGTGACGGTCAGTCGTTCGGCCTGACGCATAATAAATAATGTTCTTACCTTTAAGATGTTTTTCCAATTGATCAGAAGAAATCGCACTGGCAAGCTTAATGTTGGCTAATTTTAAATGGCGGCCGTCATTTAAAATGATGGT
>JAJFHF010000167.1 GCA_021775775.1 Hyphomicrobiaceae bacterium | reverse complement strand
GCTTCGTGCTCGCCAGTATGTTCAAGCTGTAAAGGCGCTTCATCATCAGCATCGCGCAACACATAGCCGCGCCCCCAAACAGTTTCAATATAGTTCTTACCTTCCGTCGCAGCTGATAGCTTTTTACGAAGCTTACAGATGAAAACGTCAATAATTTTTAGTTCAGGCTCATCCATTCCCCCATAAAGATGATTTAGAAACATCTCTTTGGTCAATGTGGTGCCTTTTCGCAGCGATAAAAGTTCAAGCATCTGATATTCTTTAGATGTAAGGTGAACCCGCTGGCCATTAACTTCAACAGTCTTGGCATCCAAGTTCACTTTTAAATCACCTGTTGTAATCACAGATTGTGCATGCCCTTTCGAGCGTCTGACAATCGCATGAATGCGTGCAACAAGTTCATCTTTGTGAAATGGTTTGGTCATATAGTCATCAGCGCCAAAACCAAGGCCGCGTACTTTATCATCAATTCCAGCCATACCAGATAGAATCAATATGGGTGTGCTTACTTTACTTACCCGTAACGTTTTTAAAACTTCATACCCGCTCATGTCAGGTAGGTTGATATCTAGTAGAATAATATCATAATCGTAGATCTTACCAAGATCAGCACCTTCTTCACCTAAATCAGTCGTATATACATTAAAACCTTCAGACTGAAGCATCAGATCGATGCTTTGCGCTGTGGCGCTGTCATCCTCAATGAGTAATACCCTCATTTTATGCCCCTCATAAATAAAGCCGCATATGCGGCAACTGCCCATAAATTAAGATGCAAGTAAGTGCCAGAATTCACTTAACTTAAATCTTCTCTTAATAAATATACGGGCAAGAAGTTAACAAATCCTAATTTGCATTAAAAAACAATAACATCTCATAAATCAGCTCATAAGTTTGATGCGTTTCTTAAGATAGCATTCAACTTCATGAACTAAATTTAACTCTCTCTCTCAAAATGGCCACATCACGAGAGATCAACACGTTACGATTTGGATGATTATTTGGGTACACGAATGAGAATTTTTTCTCTTTTTATAATTTAACTTTTTAAACGCTAACTGATTTGCTCGAATCGAGGCAACTAAAAATGGCAACAATTGGGAATTAAATGCACATTATTTTTTTTCTTAAACTCTCGTAGGGTAAAACCAAGCACCAAAAGTTAACGAAAGATTAATAAAAGAAGTGCCATGCTCAAAAGTCAAATTCAAAAGATAGATCTGTCACTTTATGAGACCCAACAATAAGGATAA
Organism: Hyphomicrobiaceae bacterium; assembly: GCA_021775775.1. Taxonomy (GTDB): domain Bacteria; phylum Pseudomonadota; class Alphaproteobacteria; order Rhizobiales; family HXMU1428-3; genus HXMU1428-3. Next base: position 2,184 of record JAJFHF010000167.1, on the reverse strand, counting down.
ATAATGGAGGGGTTAAAACAAGAGCTTTCCTCACTTCAAGACACCATCATCTATGGTCGCGTCAAAGCGGTTCGTGGTGTCATGATTGAGATAGCAGGACCTCTCACAAGTTTTAGCATTGGCTCTCGATTGAAAATTGAAAGAGAGCGCCAAGAGCCGATTATGGTTGAGATTGTTGGTTTTGAAAAAACCACAGCACTGGCTATGCCTTTTAGTAATCTTGAAGGCATCGCGATGGGAGCAAAGGCCTATCTATTAGAGCACCAAAGCGGCGTGCGCCCAAGCGACAGTTGGTTAGGCCGTGTCATTAATGCACTTGGTGAACCAATTGATGGCAAAGGCCCAATGTTGCATGGCAGCGAAACCATTCCGATGCGCAACAACCCACCACCAGCTCATCAACGCCGCCGCGTCGGCACCCCCATTGATTTGGGGGTCAAAGCGCTCAATTGTTTTGCAACCTGTTGTAAAGGACAAAGGCTCGGTATTTTTGCCGGCTCTGGTGTTGGCAAATCTGTTCTTATGTCGATGTTGGCCAAAAATGCGGATGCAGATATTTTTATAATTGGCCTGATCGGTGAGCGGGGCCGAGAGGTGCAAGAATTTATCGAAGATAATTTAGGAGAAGAAGGTTTAAAGCGCGCAGTTGTCATTGTAGCGACCTCAGATGAAGCCGCCCTCATGCGGCGCCAAGCCGCCTATACCACCCTTTGCATAGCAGAGCATTTTCGAGATCAAGGCAAAAGCGTTGTATGCATGATGGATAGTGTGACACGCTTTGCAATGGCGGCCAGAGAAATTGGGCTCTCTGTTGGGGAGCCGCCGGCCACAAAGGGCTATACACCAACTGTTTTTGCAGAACTGCCCCGTTTGTTAGAAAGAGCGGGCCCAGGCACCGGGGAAGGGGCAATCACGGGTCTGTTTACAGTGCTTGTGGAGGGCGACGATCACAATGAACCAATTGCCGATGCTGTCCGCGGGATTTTGGATGGCCACATCGTTATGGAACGTGCCATTGCGGAACGAGGCCGATATCCAGCCATAAATGTCCTAAAATCGATCTCTCGTACGATGCCTGCTTGTGTGCCAGAGGAAATGCGCCCGTTAATTAATCAGGCAAAAAATTATATGAGTGTTTTTTATGATATGGAAGAAATCATCAGAATGGGGGTCTACAGGCCCGGTTCTAACCCTGAAACTGACGCTGCAATTCATTACACGGCTAAATTGGAGCAGTTTCTACATCAAGATAAGGATGTGGCAACCTCATTAGAGGCTACCTATGCGCAATTGGCACAAATATTGAGTGATACCAACATAGAATAAGTCAAATTAAGACGAAATATTGATAAAAAATTAATGCTGAATCTGTATGATGACAAATAGTATAGGTTCGAATGTTGTTAAAGGGTATCGAACATGAAATCACGTGAAACACTTATTCGTTTACGTAAATTTGACGTCGACGAAAAAAGACAAAAAGTTGCCTCTATCGAAGCAATGATTGATGACTTTAAAGCTATGGCTGATGATCTTGATCGTCAGGTGCTGTCAGAACAGCAACGTGCCGGCATTGATGACGTCAATCACTATGCTTATCCCCCATTTGCAAAAGCGGCCGTACAGCGCCGGGATAATCTGATGATTTCTATCTCAGATCTAGATGTTAAGCTTGATGCCGCAAATGATGAATTGCAAGAGGCGATGAAAGCCTTAAAGAATATCGAAATTCTTGAAGAGCGCGACATGGCACGCAATCAAATGAAGCAGTCAAGGGACGAGCAAGCTATCCTCGATGAGTTTTCCCAAAATATGTCACGTTTGGTAATCCGCTAGCGAGTGCAAAAAGGCCTAACAAAGCCTTTTCTATCCGCTCGCCAGACCGCAAATTTAAATAAAAATCTAAAAGTGCCGCTCAGATCATCTCAGCGGCGCTTTGCTGTGCCAGTAGGGCTCTTTCGTCCTGTGAGCTTTCCCTTTGTTGCATTCAAGAAACGCTCTTAAAGCCTATTTTAGCGATCCTTTTTTCCCCCAAATGAAAAGCCCTTTTGGGCGCAACGCTCTAGGGATCTTGACAGCAGCGGAAATTCAAGGGCAATCTTGACGCTGGGTGAGGTTTTAGGAACAAGAAGTTATGCGTCCATTCGTAAAAAAGGACACGGTTCGCCAGGCTGCAAGGTCAAG
>JAJFHF010000166.1 GCA_021775775.1 Hyphomicrobiaceae bacterium | reverse complement strand
AGATGAGCATTGCTTCATTTTTTGAAGGAAGGGCGAGGGTTTGTTCCATCCATAGGGAAAGAGCAAAATTCAGGACAACAAGCCACAAGAGCCAATGAGGGGCAAATTTTGATAGGCAGACCCAGGGAGTGATGAGGAGCGCCCATAGGGCAAATAATTGCCAGGGATCCGCACCGGTTTGATAGGTTTGGCCGATGAGAGCCAATAGAACGCCAAGCAGGAGACTTGCGCTAAAGATCAGCGTTTCATTGATGGTTCGAGATTTAAAGTTATAAAGAGCCCCTATGAGGCATAAGATGATGCCGCCTTCAAGCAGGACAAATTTGAACCATTTGTCCATGCTTTCCCAGTTATAGGCAAAGAAAAATAAGACAGAACTTAAAATTAAGCTGGTGCCTAATGTGAGCAATAGGCGGTCTGTCCATTTTCGCCATGCAAGGGGGCCGTTTAGATAGGTTTGGCTGGCGCGCCTGGTTTGTTCAGTGATATGGCCTTGTTGAAATAACTCATCGACTAAGGCTGGATTTATCTTACTCATTGGACTGCTCTTATTACTTCTCTACGATTGATTGCGCCAGCTGTTTGAGGCTGATGTAATCAAGTTTGCCTGTGCCGAGCAATGGGATTTGTTCATGATAGAGAATTGTGCGCGGTACAAGTAGGTCTGATAAGCCTTCACTTTTGGCTTTGGCGCTAATTTCACTGCGCTCTAAGTTTTTTTCTTGGGTTAGAAGGACAAGTTGCTCGCCTTTTTTGGGGCAGGGGAGAGCGACCACACCGTGGGTGCTGTCTGGCCAATATTTAGATAGCAATTGCTCGGTTTGGGTTAAGGAGACCATTTCACCGGCAATTTTTGCAAAGCGTTTGGCGCGGCCCTTAATTGAGATATAGCCTTCTTCGTCTAGGTCGACGATATCACCAGTGTCGTACCAGCCTTCTTCTGGTGGGTGGATGATGCCGGGGTTGTCGTTAAAAAAGTAACCCTTCATAATGTTTGGTCCTTTGACCATAAGCTTGCCGCCCTCTTCTATGCCAGGGATTGGTTCTAGCTTATGCTCAATGCCTGGTAGAATACGGCCAACTGTGCCGGCTTTGAATTCCATTGGGGTGTTGATGGAAATCACAGGTGCTGTTTCTGTCGCGCCATAGCCTTCAAAAATGCGAATGCCAAACTTGTCCATCCATTGGATGCGGGTTTCGTTGGAGAGTTTTTCTGCGCCGGCAAAGACATAGCGGATCGAATAAAAATCATAAGGATGAGCTTTGGCGGCATACCCTTTTAAGAATGTGTCAGTGCCAAACATAATGGTTGCATTGGTGGAATAGACAGCTTCTGGGACGATCCGGTAGTGCAGGGGAGAGGGATAGAGGAATGTTTTCACGCCAGAGACAAGGGGTAAGATCATGCCGGTTGTAAGGCCAAAAGCATGGAAAACAGGCATGGCATTAAATACCAGGTCTTGGGGTGTGAAATCAACTTTTGCCCCAATTTGATAGCCGTTGGAGAGGATGTTCTTATGGCTTAGGGCGACGCCTTTGGGGGCGCCTTCCGAGCCTGAGGTGTAGAGAATCACAGCTGTGTCATCTGGTGTTAGATGAGGGGCCGCGCGGTTTGCAAAAAAGGTTGGAAAGGTTGCTTTTATAAGTCCTATTAGTTTTGCAGATGTTGAGATTTTTTCTTTAATGTCTTCTAGGTAGATGATCTTGTTATTTTTGTTGAGGGCTATTTCTACTTCGCCTAAGCGGCCTAATTCTATAAAGCGGCGTGAGGTAATGATGGTGCTCACATTTGCTGTTTTGGCACTGGAGCACATGTTCTTGGGACCGCTGGTATAGTTTAGCATGGCTGGCGTGCGGCCAATGGCTTGCAGGGCCATGAAGGTGGCGATGGTGCCATTGGTGTTGGGCAATAATACGCCGACGGCTTCGCCTGGTTTGGTTATTTTTGCAAAATGAGACCCAAGCACAAAACTGGCAGTGATGAGTTTTTTATAGCTCATGGGGTTTAGTTCGACATCTTCTAAGATTTCATGATTGTTGCCATTGGTTTTGGCCGCGTCAATTACAGCTTCAAATATGGTGCTGTCACTTTTGCTGGTTTCAAAAACCATGTGGGTCATAACGTCGTGCAGTTCACGGCCAATTTTGTAGCGCTTTTGACGGCCGGTTAAGTTTGCATGATCCTCGATTTTATGGGGTGGCAAAATGGTGACGGTAATTTTAGGGAACAGCTGCAGGCGCATTTTGCCTTTTAATTTAGAAAAAATGCTATATTGAGCGCCTTCAATGCGGATGGGTAGTATGGGCGCATCGGCGTTGGCGGCAATCATACCAGGGCCCTCATAAACCTTCATTAAGGCACCGGTCAAAGTGATGCGGCCTTCAGGGAAAATGATGCATTTATTGCCTTTGGCAACTTCTTTAATCAACCCCTTAAGAGCCATGGGGTTGGTTGGGTCGAGAGGGAAAAGATTAAACAGGGAAAAGGCCGGTTTGACCCACCATTTTTGTGCGACGTTGGTGTTGATACCAAACAAAGGGGTGTCTGGTAAAAAACAGCCTAAAATAGGGGCGTCAAGGTAAGAGGTGTGATTGGCGACAATCACCGCTTTGTCACCTATTTTATCATAATTTTCAAGGCCTTTAATTTCAACCCGATAGAACAAACGCAAGATCGCGCGGCCGATGGACTTGACAAGTTCTTGAGGTAAGAGCTTGCAAATGTACAGGGCAACAAAAGCATTCATGATCGCTACGGTGCTGAAAATGGTCAGAACATTATAGTTCGATTTTAGCATTAAAGCGGCCATTACAGAGGCGCCAACCATGAAGGCGGCATTGATGATGTTGTTGCCAGCTATGGTGCGAGATAGGGACGTGGGTTCTGCGTTATGCTGGACAATGGCAAAGAGGGGCACGGCGTATAGACCGCCAAATGCAGCGATTAGCGCCAAGCTCACAAGAAGCCAAGGTACGCCGGGCAATTGTAAAAATTGAGATAAGGAATAGAGGCTTTCAGGTGAACCTAGAGAGATATTTTTTGATAGATAAACGAATATCAAGGTGGTTAGCGTAATGGCGATGGCAGCAAGGGGTACATATTTTGCGCTGATTTGGCCTTTTAATAGTTTGTTGCAAAGTAGAGAGCCGATCATGATGCCGATGGTAAAGGTGGCAATAAACAAGTTTGTGACCTGCTCATCAGCATGAAAATATTCTTTTGCTAAGGTGGGGAATTGGGTAAGGAAAATTGTCCCGACAAACCAAAACCAAGAGATGCCAAGGATGGCCAGAAAAACGGTTCTTGTTTTTGAAGCCAGTTTCATGATGTTGAGGGTTTCAGCGATGAAGTTGGCATTTATTTTTATAGTGGGAGCTGGGGCTTGTGCTTTGGGGATGTAAAGGCTGGCAAGAAAGCCAAGGATTGAGAAGCCTAGCAAGGCGAGGCTAACCCAGATAAGGCCATTGTCTTGTAAGATCAAGATACCGCCAAACAGAGTGCCAACCAAAATGGCTAGAAATGTACCTGTTTCAATGAGGCCGTTGCCAGCGATCAGCTCATCATCTTGTAAGTGTTGGGGCAAGATGCCGTATTTTAAGGGGCCAAAAAAGGTGGATTGAGTGCCGAGCAAAAACAACACCAGTAGACCTAGAGGAACGGAAGCCAGGTAAAAGCTGGCGATGGCCAGTAGCATTAACAAAATTTCTGCAAATTTAATGCGGTGGATGAGGTAGGTTTTTTCATATTTATCTGCTAACTGGCCAGCCGTTGCTGAAAAAAGGAAAAAAGGGAGAATAAACAAACCGGCTGCCATGGTGATAAAGAGGGGGCCGTTGAAGTCTTGTTGGGCAGCAAGACGGTAGGTGACAAGTATTATGAGGGCGTTTTTAAAGCCATTATCATTAAAAGCGCCAAGGGCTTGGGTAATAAATAGGGGGAGAAAGCGCTTGGTTTTTAAAAGTGCAAATTGATTATTGGCCACTTATGGTTCCTCATCTTGGTTTTACTTTAAGACCGGTAATATTTGTTACATAGGTTAAATTTAAATGTAAGTGTCTAATATATAAAATAAACAGTGTTCAATTACAAGGGAAGAATAGTGTATATTTTAGGAATGAGGCATATTTTTTTAAAAGGGTTAATTTAGAATGACGTTCGGTGGTTAAGATTTAGGGAAATGATTTTTGTTTTCTTTGTTGCGTGTCATTGGTGTTGCTTATAAAAGCTATGGTTATGACCAATGATCCAAAATCTATCCTTTCAGCCGCTGACTTTGTTGAAGGTGTTAAACAAGCAGCAGGTGCCCATAGTGGTGTTATCCCTGCGACCCCCTTGCAGCATAATGCGTTTTTATCTGAGCGCTATGGGGCTGATATTTATCTTAAGCGAGAAGACCTCACCGCCGTGCGTAGTTATAAAATGCGCGGGGCGTTTAATTTCTTTCGTAAAGCCTTAGAGGTTAAAGGTAGCGATGATGTCCCTTTGTTTGTGTGTGCGTCTGCTGGCAATCATGCGCAAGGGTTTGCTTATGCTTGCCAACATTTTGGGGTCAAGGGTGTGATTTTTATGCCGGTGACAACACCGCAACAAAAGATCCAAAAAACCAAAGTGTTTGGTGGCAAGCAAGTTGAGATTAAGATTTTTGGGGACTTTTTTGATCAATGTTATAAAGCTGCGATTGCTTATGGAGAGCGCGAGCAGGCTTTGATGGTGCCACCTTTTGATCATTGCGATATCATTGAGGGCCAGGCAAGTGTTGGGCTGGAGATTCTTGATCAGATTGATCGAGAGATTGATTTGTTGATCTTGCCTGTTGGCGGGGGCGGCCTGGCAGCTGGGGTGACCCAGGTGTTTAAGGCTCTTTCTCCTAAAACAAAAATTTTATATGTGCAGCCTGCTGGCGCGCCTAGCTTTAAAGAAAGCCTTGTTAAAGGTGAGCGAGTGTTACTGAATAAGGTGAATAGTTTTGTTGATGGTGCCGCTGTTGGGCAAATGGGGGCGTTGAATTTTGAGTTGTTAAAGCATGTTGATCCAGACAATGTCTTGCTCATACCTGAAGATCATTTGTGCGAAACGATGATTGAAATGCTTAATATTGAGGGCATAGTGCTGGAGCCAGCGGGCGCCTTAGAGATTGATGCATTGCGATGGTTACCGCGGCCTGGTTTGGAGGGGAAGACCATTGTTTGTGTGGCCTCTGGCGGGAATTTTGATTTTGAGCGGTTGCCCGAAGTTAAAGAACGCGCGCTGAAAGCGGCGGGGCTTAAAAAATATTATCTTATTCGTTTACCTCAACGACCTGGTGCTTTGCGCGAGTTGCTGGTGTTATTAGGGCCTGATGACGATATTGCTAGATTTGAATATTTGAAAAAATCAGCGCGCAATTTTGGCTCTATTTTGATGGGTGTTGAGACCAACGATCCGAAGAACTTTGATGTATTGCATGAAAAATTTGAAGCGATCGGGTTTGGTTTTCAAGACATTACAGATGATGATGTTCTGTCTAGTTTTATTGTTTAGTCTTATTGTTTGTTGCGGTTTGTTGGAGCTTTTTGGTTTTTAGATCTTGTTCTAGTAGGCCTAGTAATTCCTGGGTTGGTAGACTTATGGGAACTAGATTTTTCTTTTTTTCAAATTGGGTAACCGCATGGCGGGTTCCATGGCCGTATATGCCGTCTATTTTGCCGCGATAGAGTTTAAACTCTTTTAATAGGGTTTGGACTTGTTTGAGATCTGCTGGTGTGTTGAGCAATGTTTCTTTTTCAAAACGTGATAGCCCTTTGAGGAACGCACTGGGGCGCACAGCCATATTAGTTTCACGACTGGCTCTGATTTTTTTGCGGCTAACGACTTTTCCTGTGTAGCGATTTTTTAGAATTTTGTAACGGTCATAGCGTAGAGACCCAAGATTAATGCCAACAACTTTGGGGCCGTCTTTGGTGGTTATGATGATGGGAGAGCCCGAAGACCCTTTATAAGCATCACAGGTATGAGGAAGCAGAGTTGCTTTGCGAGCCATGCGTCTACGTTGAGCTTTTAGGAAATATCTACGGTTGGTGGGGGAACGCACTTTACAGTTTTTTGAATATAACCGTTCTTGCATTTTTTTATCGCCATGAAAGCCGATCATAAAAAGCTGTTTTTGTTTGGCCGCTTTGGTGATTTGTTTAATGGGCACTGTTGCAAATTTTAAAGTGCGTCCTTTGCAGACAGATTGTTTCAGCTTGGTAAAGGCCCAATCATGACTTTGGGAATTTACCGATCTTACATTGCGGAAATTACCATAATAGATCGATAAAGCTGGATTTTTAGCGATTACGTAATCTGGGTGGGTGATCCTTTGACGGTAATTGGAGGTTTTTGGTTTGTGTTTTTTGTTGCTTTTGTTTTTCAGGGCAGGGAGATAAAAAACTGTTTTACTAAGATCTAATCGTTTACCAACTGAAGGGTTTTTAACAATGCAATGGGCGTTGGTTGCTACGATATTGGGAGCGACACAAAAGGCGGTGCAACTCCAGCCATGTTTTCCTGCTTGACCTAAAATGCCGATGCCAATTGCCAGAGACCTGTATTTGGCTGGGAGCTTTATGCGATCGTCTTTGCCCAATACGGCGATTTTTGTGATGAGTGGGTTTGAGGCTGATGATTGTTTGTTAGCCACGTGTTTGTAAACGGGAAAGGCGTGGGCGTTTGTTCCCCAAACTATAAAGAGGCTTAAAAGAGTGAAATAAAAAAATGGTTGTCTGGTTATAACCTTGCTTCTTCTTAACACGCTTGATCTCCGGCCATTATACTTGGTGCTTTATCAAAGTGTAGCATGACTTTTTTGTTTGGTTTAACGCAAATTACTTTGTTGTGAGATAGCCGTTGAAGAAATTATTTATTAACTCATCTATCATTTTGTTTGGCGTGACATTATTGGCCATAAAAAGCTTGTCAGAAATGGCGAGAATGGTAATGCCGTGAACGCCGCTCCACAGGGCTAATGTGGCTGTGTGCACTGTCGCGGGTTTTTTCTTTTGATCAGTGGCTTTTATTTCTGCTTCTATGAGATCAAAAAGGCAGGAGATACGCTCAGCCAGATCTGGGTTTAAATCACCGCCGCCTGCGACGTGATGTTCAAAAATGAGGCTCCAAAGATGAGGGTTTTCTTGAGCAAAGCTGAAATAGGCTTGTCCAAAATGACGTAAAGTCTCTTGAGGTTTTTTAGATTTTTTCTGTGAGCTTACAGATTGATAAAGGGCGTTAAGGGTGCGGCTGTTTACCTGCATTATCAGATCATCAAGGTTCTTGAAAACCAGATAAATGGTGCCAACGGTATAGCCAATGGCGTTGGCTATTTTGCGGGCACTTAGGTTGGCAAACCCATCTTGGGCGACAATATCTTCAGCTGCTTTTAAGGCGAGCTCTTTTATTTCCTCGCGGCTATGATCGCTGCGTCTTGCCATAATTAAATCATTTCTCTTACATCTACAAAATGGCCAGCAATTGCGGCGGCAGCGGCCATTATGGGTGAGACAAGATGGGTGCGGCCTTGGCGACCTTGGCGGCCTTCAAAATTACGATTTGATGTTGAGGCACACCGTTCACCTGGTTCTAATTTATCTGCGTTCATGGCAAGGCACATGGAGCAGCCTGGTTCACGCCACTCAAAGCCAGCTTTGGTAAAAATTTTATCAAGGCCTTCGCTTTCAGCTTGTTCTTTGACAAGGCCAGATCCTGGCACAATCATCGCGCTGATGTTTTCATTTATATGCTGGCCATCCACTAATTTGGCTACAGCGCGCAAATCTTCAATGCGTCCATTGGTGCATGAACCGATAAAGACGCGATCAGGTTTGATATCTGTTATGGCAGTGCCAGCGGCAAGGTCCATATATTCGAGAGAACGGATCATGGCGGCTTTTTTGGCAGGGTCAGCTATAGCTTGGGGGTCTGGGACTTTGCCCGTGATGGAGATAACATCTTGTGGGCTGGTGCCCCAGGTGACGATGGGTGGTAGGCTGGCCGCATCTAAGGTGATTTCTTGGTCAAAGTGGGCATCATCGTCTGTGTTTAGCGTTTTCCAATAGGCTAGCGCCATATCCCAGGCGGCGCCTTTTGGTGCCCGAGGGCGGCCGCAGACATAGTCAAAGGTTGTTTGATCGGGGGCAATCAGACCAGCACGGGCCCCCCCTTCAATGGACATGTTGCAAATTGTCATACGCCCTTCCATTGAAAGATCGCGAATGGCGCTGCCTGCATATTCGATGACATGGCCTGTGCCGCCTGCTGTGCCAATTTGCCCAATGATGGCAAGGATGATGTCTTTTGCTGTCACACCTTTGGGCGTTTTGCCGTTCACTGTGATGCGCATGTTTTTGGCTTTTGCTTGGATCAAGGTTTGTGTGGCTAAGACATGTTCTACCTCTGAGGTGCCGATGCCGTGGGCAAGGGCGCCGAATGCACCGTGAGTTGAGGTGTGGCTATCGCCGCAAACAATGGTCATGCCGGGCAATGTAAAGCCTTGCTCGGGCCCGACAATGTGGACGATGCCTTGGCGGATGTCAGCCATATCATAAAAATCAATGCCAAAGTCTTTGGCGTTTTTCTCTAGGGTCTCTACCTGAATTTTAGAGTCTGGATCGTCAATGCCGTTGGCGCGGCCTAGAGTTGGGACATTGTGATCTGGGACAGCAAGTGTTTTGCCTGGTGCATGGACCGTGCGGTTTGCCATGCGTAGTCCCTCAAAGGCTTGTGGGCTTGTGACTTCATGAACAAGATGGCGATCAATATAAAGGAGTGACGTTCCATCTTTTGATGTCTCGACAACATGATCATCCCAAATTTTGTCGTAAAGGGTCTTGCCCATTTTGATCTCCTAAAAAAACAGATGGTAATTTTGAATTGTGGTGTTTGGTTGGCAGTATTTGAAAAACTGTAGCTTAAAAATTTCTATTTCATCAAGGTGTCTATGTTGTTTTATTCATGGACTTTGTGAATTTTTGAAAGCTTTAAACAGATACGGCCCTTAAACTTATGTGTAAGGGCCGTATGTTTTGATATAAAAGAATTTTTATTATTTATCTTTTTCAGCTTCTGGAGCCGCTTCGTCTTCTTGTTCAGGAACTTCTTCGACTGTGGAAGCGGTCATGGCAGCTTGCGCTTTTGAAACCCAATCATCTTTTTCGATTTTGCCGCTAAGACCTAGGGCTTCATCAAGTGTGATGATTTCTTCATCACTTAAATTGGCGATTTGCTCAAGCTTGATAACACCTAGCTTGTTGATCTGAGTTTGAATGGTTGCGTTCAAACCTTCAATTTGTGTGAGATCTTCTGGTTTACCTTCAGGGCGGTCAAAGCCTTTAAATTTGGCTTTTTTCTTTTTGCTCACTGTATTGTTTACATCTTTGCGTTCTTTGATGCGGGCAGCCTTGCCGCGTAGACCGCGTAAATAATATAGTTTGGCGCGCCGTACTTTACCGTGACGAGTGACCTCGATTGAATCAATTAGAGGAGAGTAGACTGGGAAAATCCGCTCAACACCTTCGCCATATGAAATTTTACGGACGGTGAAATTTTCATGGATGCCTTTGCCTGAGCGGCCAATACAGACGCCTTCATAGGCTTGTAGACGAGAGCGTTCGCCCTCAACCACTTTTACGTTCACACGTACTGTGTCGCCGGCAACAAATTTTGGTACTTCGCGTTGTTTTTCTAGCTCTTTGATTTGTTCTAGTTCGAGCTGTTGAATGATGTTCATTGTGGGACCCTTTATTTGTCCATCACAGAGGAGCGGTACACTGCCACACTCAGCAAAAGGAGGTCTTGTTTTGGCATTACAAAGCATTTCCTTTGTTTGCCAGCCAGGTTTAATTGGCGACCTTCGTCACTTTATAGCCTTTACCCTTATTGGTTAAAGCGTGTTGTTTAAAGTGGCTGTTGAGTGTGGGGCACAGCTCTTGCGGCCCATAGTTTTGAAAATAACAAGAAAAAGCCAAGCTAACTCTTGTTTTAAGAGGACAGGCTATAGCTTATGAAGGGGAGATTGTACAGTAAAAACTGATTTATAGAGGCTATTGTGTGATTCTTTATCTCTCACGAGCTATTTTTTCGCTGAAGTAGCGAAAAGCTCTCCGAGGGGCGGCGCTAAGCGCCGGACGCCTATAGGCGTCATGTCCGTGCTCTAGAAGAAGAGCACTCCCTTCTTCGGGTGGAAGGCTTTAGTTTTCTCTCAGGGGGCTATTTTTTTCGCTGGAGAAGCGAAAAGCCCTCCGAGGGGCGGGGCGCTAAGCGCCGGACGCCTATAGGCGTCATGTCCGTGCTCTAGAAGAAGAGCACTTCCTTCTTCGTTTAGATAGTTTATATTCTCACGCATGGGGGGATACCAAGCTGGCTTGTTTCTTCGTTTAAAGGTAGCTGCTAGATAGCAGACCTTAAAAGGCTTAATTTTATGACGTTTTGGGGTCTTTGTCTGGTTCTGTTAAGTTTCTGGCTTCTGAGGGGAGCATGATCGGGATGCCATTGTGAATGGGATAAGCCAAATTGGCAGACTTTGAAATTAGTTCATTTGCTTGTTTGTCATAGATAAGGGGGGCTTTGGTTAAAGGACACACCAAGATGTCCAAAAGTTCTTTGGCAATTTCTTGAGGTTTTTGTTCTGATGTGTCGTTTATTTGGCTGTCTTGGGTCATTGTAGGGTGGTTCCTGAGCCATCATCACCAGTGGCGATGTCCATTTCAGCAAGTGCGATGAGCACTTCAGAGCGTGCTTTTAGATCGTTTGTTTCAAGCAGGGCTTGCTTTTCTTCTGGGCCGTAAGGGCTGATGATTGAGAGGGTGTTGACCAAAAATTCATTTGAAGATTGATGAATTGAGTCCCAATCTGCATCCAATTCATGAACATCAAGGTAAATTTTTAGCACTTTTAATAAGGTGTCTCTATCAACTTTGGTTTCGCCAAAGCCGGGTAATAAATCATCTTCAAAAGCTTGATAATTTACATTGAAATTTCGATAGGGCTTGTCACCTTCCAGCTCTTCTTTGGTTTCAAAGCGACAAACGCCGCTAAGAGTGATGAGCACGCGGCCATCATCCATTTCGGAAAATTCTGTTATACGGCCAACACAACCTGTTTTGCGTATGGGAATGGGGGTGTCATCAGATAGGCTTGATTTAAAGCCGCTATCTGGTTGGATCAGACCGATCATACGCTCGCCTGCCAAGACATCGTCTGTCATTTCTAAATAGCGGGGCTCAAAAATATTTAAGGGTAAGTTGCTGCGCGGTAACAAAATAACGCCGCTTAAAGGAAAAACCGGTATGGTTTGCGGTAAATCTTTTAACAGGCGGTATTTATGGCTAAGGTTCGTGCTCATTTTTTTAACTTATAATACCCTTAATAATATTTATTCTTTAAAAATATATTTTTTTAAAATAAGAGCGACGTTAATTGTTTGCGCCCTTCTATGGTGTTGGGGTCTGTTGGGCCCCAGGCTTCAAAAAATTCTAGAAGTTGAGTGCGAGCTGCGTCCTCGTTCCATTTTAGATTTTTCTTCAAAATTGTAATGAGTTCCTCAACGGCGTCTGCGCGATTGTTTTTTGCAGCTTGAGCGAGGGCCAGATCAAAGCGCGTTGCATGATCATCTGGATTGTTCGTGAGCGTTTGAGCTAGCTGAGCTATATCGCCTGCGTCACCGCCTTTTTGTGTTAACTCTAGCGCTGTTTTTGCACTTTGAATGGCATCGTGTGCAAGCAGTTCTTCGTCAAGCATATCTAGAGTTTCTTGGGCGGCTGTTAAATCTCCTGCCTGAATATAGCATTTTATGAGGCCACCTAGAGCATCTGGTTGTTGTGGGTCTTCTCTTAAAATAGCGGCAAAAATATCAACGGCGGCTTGAGCATCACCTTTGTTCAAATGCTCATTGGCTTGTTCGATTTGCTCGGCAATTTGTCCGTCTTGCCCGGTGAGTTTTTGAATGAAGTTTTTCAATTCATTTTCTGGCATAGGCCCGGCAAAACCATCTACGGGTTGTCCATTTTTAAGGGCATAAACGGTTGGTACATTTTGCACTTGAAATTGGGCGGCCAGGTCTGGGTTGTCTTGTAGATTAATTTTGACCAATTTTACGGCGCCTTTGGCCGCCTTGACTGCGGTTTCCAGTAAGGGGGTGAGCTGAGCGCAAGCGGCGGAGCCTGGTGCCCAAAAATCAACAATCACGGGGCATTGCGTTGAGGCTTGGACGACATCTTGCATAAAGGTGGATGTATCGCCGTCTTTTATGAGGCCTTCAGTTCCAAGGATTTGATCGTTTAAAGCGTTGTGTTCACTCATTTGTATGAGCTCCCTTAATTGTGGCGTGGGGCTTTGGTTTATATGGGATGATGTTAAGTCATTTGGACCTGTGATCGTTTTATGACCTGCGTTAGATTGATAGTGGGCTTTTCAAGGTTGTTTTTCAATAGGTCAGGTTTTTTTAAATTAGCTCAGGGCTTTTTTAATTTAGCCCAAGGCTTTTTTAATTTAGCTCAAGGCTGTTTTTAAATAAGCTCAGGTCTGTTTTTTAATTCAGCTCAAGGCTTTTTTAAATAAGCTCAAGGCTGTTTTGGTTAGAATTCCTCTTTTCTATACCATTTTTGGCACAAGCTGAAGCGTTTGCTGTTTTTTTCTTCAATTATTAGATTTCTTACCTCTAGGGCACAGTTTTGCGCTGGACAAGTTTATCGGAATGATCTAGAACCGGCTGCATATCGTCTTGTTTGTGCTTACTTGTTGCGCAGTGTGAGATGATCACCCATTTTAAGCGGGCGTAGCTCAGGGGTAGAGCACAACCTTGCCAAGGTTGGGGTCGTGAGTTCGAATCTCATCGCCCGCTCCAGTTTTTTAAAACTGGGACTTTAAAAATTATTATTATTCAATCACTTTCTTCAGATTTGTGTTTTGCTGCTAACCGCCTTTTGGGGCGGTTTTTGGTTTTGGGCGGTATATGACATTCACCAACATTTTTCTTTATTGAAATGGGACTATCTTTTGGTGGACGGGTTTTGTTATAATTCGTTTAACTGTTTGGTGTTTTGAAGTGAGGGATGTCCATGGCTTTGCAGAACTTGGTAGCACGTGTTTTGGTTTTGCTGATTTTATCATTTGCACTGATGGGACAAATTTGGGCAGGTGGAGCTTTTGCAGCTGAAGACGGTGGGGAGATTCAAGGCCGTGTGGCTTTGGTGATTGGCAATTCAGACTATAAACATACCTCTGCGCTGACCAATCCGAAAAATGATGCAAAAGTGATGGCAACGGTGTTGCGATCCCTTGATTTTGAGGTCATTGAAGCGCTTGATCTTTCGCAGAATGATATGAAGCGTGCGGTTAAGAAATTTGCGCAAAAGTTGGAAGTTGGGGGCCGGGGCACGGTTGGGCTGTTTTATTATGCCGGGCATGGGGTGCAGGTGAATGGGCGTAATTATCTGATCCCGGTGAATGCGAAAATTTCTTCCCCTGTTGACGTGGAGATTGAATCTGTTGATTTGAATATTGTGACAAATGCAATGGATGTGGCGGGCAATGGCTTTAATGTTGTGGTGCTTGATGCTTGCCGTGATAATCCGTTTAAATCGTCAACACGAGCGTTAACGCGCGGCTTGGCGCGGATTAATGCACCGACCGGATCGCTCATTGCCTATGCCACATCTCCTGGTGATGTGGCGGCTGATGGAGTGGGGGCCAATTCGCCATATACAGCAGCGCTTGTGAAATCAATGCAGATCCCTGGACTTACCATCGAACGGGTGTTTAAAAAAGTTCGCTTGGAGGTGCATCAATCAACGAAAGAAACGCAAACGCCGTGGGAGAGTTCTTCATTAACGGGGGATTTTTATTTCTTACCAGAGACGAAACAACTACCCAAGCCCATTGAGATTGAAGCCAAACCCAAAATTGATGATGACCTTGATGAAACTTCCCCGCCGCAAGCGCGCCGGCCTGACGCTCAGATTGCTTATTTGAATGCGGTGGAAACCAACACTATGGATGGGTACGCTGGTTTTTTAAGGGATTATCCTGATCATGATAATGCAGCTCGTGTGCGCCAGATTATCAGCACTATGGCTGACGATAAATTATGGGAGAAGGTTAAGAAGAAACATCGCCTTTCTAGCTATCGGCAATATTTAGCCGCGTTTCCTGATGGGGCTTATAAGGGGGAGGCAAATGCTTATATCCGAGCTTTGCAAAATAGGCCTAAAAAAGAGAAAAAAGCCCCAGTTCGTCATATTCCCGTTGATCCGGGGTGTGGGCATCCGCATGGGAAATGGAAGATTAAGGGCATTGCTTCTGATGATGTGTTGAATGTGCGCCAAGGGCCTTCAACGCGTTATCCTATTGTTGGCGCGATACCTCCTTATGGCACGGGGTTTAGCCGGGGGGAATGTACGGCGCGCAATTGGTGCTTGGTGAAGTATAAATGCGTGACAGGGTGGGCGTCTGGTAAATATATGACCTTGGGTGCGCGCCAAGGTGGGACCCCTGGTGCTTCTGCTTATTACCGGGTGATTGACCATACTTATCCAGATAAATTGAATGTTCGTAAGGGGCCGGGAACGAAGTTCCGGATTGTTGGTCGGATTCCGCATAATGGTAATCAGATTAAAGTGTCGAATTGTAAATTTATGGGATCGCGAAAAAGTAAGTGGTGTGTGGTGCACTGGGGCAAAGTGCGTGGTTGGGCCTCTGGGCGGTATCTGGGCAATATGGCGACTGGGAGACGGCCTTAAGGCTGGTGTTTCGTTAGGGTGTGTGTCTGTTAGTGGTTTAGCAAAAGGTGTGTCATGAGGCTTTATTTTGGCGTTGTTCTTCTAGTGGTGATGGGGGTGGTTGGCGCCTTTGGGTCTGTTTTATCAACCCTGCACGCAAAAGAGTTACCAAAATTCTTTACTTATTTACGCGCGGTTGATGACACGATTTTGCAAGATATGCGGTATTATGGTGCGCATAATTTCTTAGGGCGCCGGGTTAAGGGTTATGAGGCCGCGGAATGTATTTTGACGAAACGAGCGGCTTTAGCGTTGAGTAAAGTTCAAAAACGTCTTTTGCAGCGTGGCCTTTCTTTAAAAGTCTATGATTGTTATCGCCCGCAACGGGCTGTGAATGATTTTATCGCCTGGTCAAAAAATAAAGATAAAAAAACCAAGGCTGAGTTCTATCCAACCTTGCCAAAATCTCGTTTGTTTGGGCTTGGTTATATTGCACGCCGGTCGGGGCATTCTCGAGGTAGTACAGTGGATTTGACCATAGTGCCCCTGCCGCCAGAACAAGAACCAGCCTTTAATTTTGAAGCGCAACAGGCTTGTTTTGATGATCTGGAAAATCGATATCAAGATAATAGCCTTGATTTTGGGACAGGCTATGATTGTTTTCATGCGCTTAGCCATACGAAAAATCCTCAGATAGAAGACGTTGCCAGGCGGAATCGCGCTTTACTGTTATCTGAAATGGCGCGTGCTGGGTTTGAGAATTATTCCAAAGAATGGTGGCATTTTACATTAAAAGATGAGCCCTATAAGAAGCGGTATTTCGATTTTCCTATTCGGCCAAAGCAAACTTTAAAACAGACCAACCAGATTATGCCGTCTGGTGAAGGGAGCGATATAAAGCTTAAAGCTCGGCCTGGTAAAATCAATCAAGGTGTGGGAGAGAGTTTACGGGTGGTTTGTGTTGCGGATGATGATGTTTTGAATGTACGCGAGACGCCGGATGCAAAAGCTAAGATTGTGGCTGTACTTCCTCCTAATGCAGTTGAGCTTAAAACAGTTTTCTGTAATGGGGATTTATCTTTAACGGCGTGGCATAAGGCTAGCGCTCATGAGCGGCGCCGTGTTGGTATGCCGTGGTGTGAAATTGAAAGTTATCGAGTGCCTGGCCCTGATGATGGCCCCGATGATGGACCTGATGCCGGTCCTAAGGGCGCAGGGGCGGCAATTTTGGTTAAAGGATGGGTCTCTGGGGCTTTTGTGGTGCCTTATGATGCTAAATCCCGTTCTTGTTTGGGGCAAAGGCGTTGAAATTAAAATGATCTGTTTTTTACTTTTTTAAGACTAAAGATATTCAGTAATTTTTTTTAAAATTGTTTGTTATGCAGACTATAATTGCACTATTTATTGGTGTTTTACATTTTTTCATCTGTTTTTTCTTTGTACTTCAAATAAAAATATGACTTACACTTACAAAATCTCCTTTTTAGTTAAAATGTAGACATACATATTAATAATTTTTTTGTTTTTATGTGCTAGTTTTTTCGTGGGTAGATTGAGTATTTTATTATGAAGATTGTTATTGTAGATTCTAGTCGTGTTGGGTTGAAGATCATATCTTCAATTTTGGAACACCAAGGCCATGAAATTTGTACTTTCACAGATGGTAGTGATGCGTTTGATTTCATTCGTAACAATCTTGATGTGAATTTGTTACTCACTGGACTTGAACTTGCTTCTATGTCTGGATTTGAGTTGTGTTGGGAAGTTCAATTGCTTTCTCAACGAGGACGCCAGATTTATATTCTGGCTATGTCATCTGATCATGATAAGCAAAAATTAATTGAGACGCTTGATAGCGGCGCTGATGACTTTATTTCTAAACCCCCCAATGAACAAGAATTGCTAGCAAGATTGCGCGTGGCGCAACGCATGCAGCTTATGCAAGAAGAGCTGGTTAAGCTTGCTTCGCTTGATAGTCTTACTGGTATTTTAAATCGGCGTGCTTTTTTCGATCGAGCTGATTTGCATTGCATCAATGCGAATGAAGGTGAAGCTTTAACGGCTATCATGTTTGATATTGATCATTTTAAACGGGTCAATGATGTTTTTGGGCATGATATAGGCGATGTTGCTTTGACCTGTGTGGTTGGTTCTGCGCAACGAGATTTTGGATTGTTTGCACGAATGGGCGGTGAAGAGTTTGCTTTGTTGCTGCCTTGTACTGCTAAAGACAGAGCAATGGAAATTGCTGAAGATCTGCGCGCTGATGTTGAAAATTTAAAGATTGAAACACCTCAAAAACCTTTGCGGGTTACTTGTAGTTATGGGGTGAGTGAGTGGCAAAAGGGCGATACAATTTGTGCCTTGTTAAAGCGGGCTGATTTGGCTTTGTATATGGCCAAAGAGGGGGGGCGCAATCAAGTGCAGTTTGGCCAACATACTGTGAAAGATTGTGTGCCTGAGCGCAGTACAAATAGCAGAAATATTTGTTACGTCTCTTAAGATATACCAAGCCTGTAAAACCTGTAAAATTTTGGGAATTTTTTATTTTCAATCTTAAATGCTGTTTTGCGGGTTGCCGTTTTGGAATTGCTCGATATTTGTGATGACTTGCTTCCATAAATTTTGAATGGCTTCCTGGCTTGCCCAGGCTATGTGAGGGGTGATGATGACATTGGGTAGATGGGCAATTGTCAGCAAAGGGTTTTGCGCTGAGGGGGGTTCTGTTGACAGGCAATCAAACCCAAGGGCGCATATTTGGCCTGTTTGAATGGCTTTTACGGCGTCATCTTCATTTACTATTCCACCGCGCGCCGTGTTGATAAGAATGGGCTGTTTGGTCATCTTAGTGAATTCAGCATGAGAGATAAGATTGCGTGTGTGCTCGTTTAGGGGGCAGTGGATGGATATTATGTCTGCTTGGTTTAAAAACTCATCAAAAGGGGTATAGGGTGATGTTGGTGTGTCATCGCCTTTGCGACCGGCATATATTAAGTTCAGACCAAAGTTTTTGGCAAGGTGAGCAAGGCCTTGACCAAGTGAACCGCTCCCAATCAAGCCTAAGGTTTTACCATGCAGGCTTTCAATCGGATGATTAAAAAAGCAAAAATGGTCTTCTTGTTGCCAGCGCCCGTCAGCGACTTCTTGTTTATAGGCGGGTATGGATTTGCTCAAGGATAAGATTAAAGCCATGGCATGTTCAGGTACTGCATGTGCCGCATAGCCCCTCACATTTGAGACAATTATTGATTGTTCATTAGCGGCTTTAATATCAACATTATCATAGCCGGTGGCGGTGAGCGCAATCATCTTAAGATCAGGGCAGTTTGATAAAATTGTGCCGGGTAATTTCACTTTATTGGTTATGGCGATTTGAGTGCCTTGTAACCTTTCAACGATTTCATCAGGTTGGGTGTTTTCATAAGCTTCCCACTCGTGAGCAAAAGAGGGGTGCGTAAAGTTAAACTCTTTGGGGAAGGACCCTTGATCAAGAAATACAATTTTGGTCATTTTGCCGTGCTTTGATGTTGTGTTTGTTGCCTGACTATACCCTTAAAATAAAAAAAAGACACATGGCAATAACCATGTGTCTTTCATTTTAAAAACAAGGCACTTAAAATTGCCTTGTTATTTTAGTGATTAACGACGGCGTCCGCAAGGACGAGCACGGTGGGCAACGCGGCGTGCGTGACCGCGTACTGCTACACGATGTGAGCGCCAGCCATATACAGCTGGTTTTACAACTGTGTGACGACGTGCGGCTGATACCACGACACGGCGACGAACATTTTTGTATACAGCTTTGTGGTGGACTCTATACCGTTTTGCTGGAGCAACTTGTACCCGAACAAGACGTGTTGAATACCGTGCTGGCACGTGTGTGCGCCATGTTTTTGCACGACGTACTTGCACTCTGCGAGATACATTTTTGTATACAGCGCGGTGATGGATACGGTGCGTGCGACCACGACTTGTCATTACGCGTTTGCGTACATTTTTGTACACAGCGCGATGATGGATACGGTGCGTGCGACCACGGCTTGTCATTACCTTAGTGCGTACGGTTTTGTACACGGCAGGGTGATGAATGCGGTGCGTGCGACCACGGCTTGTCATTACCTTAGTGCGTACGGTTTTGTATACAGCGCGGTGATGGATACGGTGCGTGCGACCACGGCTTGTCATAACCTTAGTGCGTACGGTTTTGTACACAGCAGGGTGATGAATGCGGTGCGTGCGACCACGGCTTGTCATAACCTTAGTGCGTACATTTTTGTACACAGCGGGGCGACGGACAAGACGAGTAGAGCCACGTCTTACCTGAACACGGCTTTGACGCCAGCTGTACACATCGGGTGAGCGATGGGCAATACGGCGACCATGACTTACAAGAACGCGTGTTGCAACGCGTTTGGTTTTGTATGACGTATGACCACGATGACGAGATCTACGGCTACAATCACAATTGCAGTTACAAGGTTTTGATACAGCTACACGTTTTGTTCTGTAAACCGTTTTGTAGACAGGTGCTGCACGTGTATAGCTTGTGCGACCACGTTTCGTAAGCACACGTGTGCGTACATTTTTGTAAACAGCTGGTGTATGAACTCTGTCATAACCACCACGGCTTACAAGGCGGCGCTGGGTTGTCCAACCATAGGTGGCTGGAGATCTGCGTGTTTCAGTCCAACCGCGTTTTACAAGGCGGCGTTCTGATCTCCACCCGTAAGTTGCAGGTGATCTGCGCGTTTCAGTCCAACCGCGTTTTACAAGGCGGCGTTCTGTGGTCCAACCATAGGTGGCCGGAGATCTGCGTGTTTCAGTCCAACCGCGTTTTACAAGCACACGTTCATGGCGTGTTGTGTATTGTGCTGGGCTGCGATGAGTTTTGGTGTAACCTTTACTTACCAAAACACGTTCACGTTGCAATGAATATCTTGCCCGTTCCACGCGTGTTTCAGTCCATCCACGACGCACAAGTTGACGTGATGATTGCCAACCGTAAACGGCTGGTGTCACGCGTACTTCACGACGGGCTGGTGAAATTAAGGTTTTTCGCCGAACTTGGCGATATTGTACTGGTCTGGCACGTTGAACGTGACAGACTGAGCTGGTTCGATGGGTTCTTTCTCCACGATCAAAACGCGATCCTGCGTTAGCATTCGTGGCTAAAGTAATAATCCCAAGAGCCGCGCCGATTAGCGCAACACTACGCATATACATTAATACGCACTCCCTCAAAGGTTTCATTAAGTAACCGAAATTACTTTGCTAAATAAAATTAGGGCGGCCGAATAAATCATGCCCCCCCCTCTAATGCAAGATCACTTATGTGATTTGTTTTCATTTATTCTGTCGCAAGTCATATTGCTTAAAAATACATAAAAACAGTATTTTGCCGTTTGATATTCGAGCAAATTAGTGAGTGAGTCAAGCGGCCACATTGATGTATTATTGGATTTATAGTTAATATGGAAACTTTACGGGCCAGTTTTTGTGAAATAAGGTTTGTTTTTATTTTCAAGTCTCTAGTTGTTGCTTATTTGCACCTAATGCTGTTTGTCAGTGTCCTTGAACTTATCTATTGAGTTCTTGCGTCACACTGTAGAGTTCTTTAGATATTATAGCGATGTAGTCTAGTTATGTGAGGAATGGGTTCATGACGCTAATGATTAAAAAACTTTCTGATTTTTTGAAGATGATGATTGTTCTACTGGTGCCGCTGGGTTTGGTTGGTTGCGGGATAAACAATATTCCAACTTTTGAAGAACAAGCTAAAGCGTCGTGGAGTAATGTGCTCAATCAATATCAAAGACGATCTGACCTTATCCCTAATTTAATTGAGACGGTGAAGGGCTTTGCGGCACATGAAAAAAAGGTTTTAACTGAGGTTGTCGAGGCGCGCGGTAAAGCGACAAGTTTTCAGATTCCTAAAGATATTTTAACGAATCCTCAAAGCTTTGAGCAGTTTCAGAAAATACAAGGATCACTATCGGGAGCGCTGGGGCGTTTGCTGGCAGTTGTTGAACGTTATCCTGAATTAAAATCAAGTCAAAATTTTCTCACCCTACAAACGCAACTTGAGGGAACTGAAAATCGGATTGCGGTTGCACGCGGCGATTATATTCAGTCTGTAAAACACTATAATACAGAGTTAAAGACCATACCTGGCCGATGGTGGCGGTCTTTGGTTTATCCTGATTCTGAGCCAATGGAAGTTTTCACTGTTGAAGCTGAGAAGACAAAGGTGCCTGAAGTTAAATTTTAGGGCTTAGACATTGATTTTCTCATTGTTCTGGAGGGTTGGGTTTGAGAGAACTTTTCTTTGTAAGGCTTTTTCTTCTGACTTTTGTTTGTGCGGTGCTGGGCGCGGCCACGTCTGCTTTGGCGAAAGACCTTGAGTTGCCAGCGCTTACAGGGCGTGTGGTTGATGGTGCCAACATTCTTTCCCCGACTGATGAAGAAGAACTTATCACGAGCTTGAAAAATTTGGAGGGGCGCTCTAGCGATCAGATTGTGGTGGTAACAGTTCCCTCTTTGCAAGGCTATGCCATTGAAGATTTTGGGATTAGATTGGCGCGCCATTGGGAAATAGGCCAGGCTGGGAAAGACAATGGGGTGTTGCTGATTGTGGCGCCGATTGAACGCAAGGTTCGTATTGAAGTTGGACGCGGTTTAGAGGGTGTTTTACCAGATGCTCTTGCAGGGTTGATAATCCAGAGACGTATTTTACCAGCCTTTAAACGCGGTGATTTGACCGAAGGGATTAAGCTTGGGATTGAGGATATTCAGGCCAGCTTGCTTGGTGACGGGGCCGAGGTGGCTGCGCGATCGAAGAAACCTGATCGGCAAATTTTTAGTTATTTGCCGTTTATTTTTTTCGGGTTTTGGTTGGTGCCTTTTGTTTACTTTGTGTCTTCTTTGAATAGAGATCGGCGGGTCAGTGGACGGGTACCTGGCGGGGTGGTGATTGTGCCGGGTAGTTTTGGACGGGCGCAAGATCACTGGCATGGACCGGGTGGTTTTTCTCGATCACCTGGAGGATTTGGTGGCGGTTTCTCTGGCGGTGGCGGCAGTTTTGGCGGTGGCGGAGCCTCTGGTGGTTGGTAGTGGGCGAGCTGATAAGTAGATAGCTGACGAGGGGGCGCCTGGTAGGGGGCCGTTGTTGGAAGTTTGGAGACGAATGATGATTTTATTGCCTGATAGTGACAGAGAAGAGATCGGCGCTGAGATTGCGCGGCAAGAGGAACGCACGAGCGGTGAGATTGTAGCTGTGCTGGCCGCTCAATCTGGGAGCTACCGATTATTGCCCTTGTTTTTAGCTGCTTTCATTGCACTGCTCATTCCTCTTCTATTACTATATTTGCCAGGCTTGAGTGAAGGGCGGTGGGTTGTTTGGTCGGCCGATAAAATTTACTTTGTTCAATTGATTGTTTTTGTCATCTTAGCTTTTTTGCTTTCGGTGCGCCCCATTCGTTATTGGATTGTTCCTGATTCTTTAAAGATTAAATGGGCTAGAGCCCATGCTTTGGAGCAATTTGCTTCGCAAGAAATGCATACGACCCAGGGCCGGACTGGTGTTATGATTTTTGTTTCTGTGGTTGAGCGCTATGCTGAAATACTTGCCGATCAAGCTATTTATGAGAAAGTTTCAAAAGATGAATGGCAGCATATTGTGGCTGATTTGGTTGCACAGATTCAGAAAAAAGATCCTAAAAATGGGTTTGTTGAAGCCGTGAAGCGTGCTGGAGAGCTTTTGCACACTCATTTTCCTCCTGGTACGGAAGATGATAATGAGTTGCCAAATCATCTGATTGTTATTGAATAGATGGTGCCTTATCTTTTTGATTTTTCTTAATTATTTTATTAATAATGACGTGTTGCGTCCTTAACCTTTAGAATTTCTTCATCTTTTATCACCTAGACTTAGGCTCAATTGAATCGTTCATGCCTTCTGGGACTTTTTGGCATGGGAGATTTCATTTTCATCATGCTCTTTTTGGGTCGAGCAGGTGGGGTTGTTGCGCGTCGATCGCTTGTTTTCATTCCATAGAGAGTTTTCTTGGGGACCATTTTGAAGGCGGGCAGGGGTATGTCATCACTAAATAAGTATATTGAACTTGATCCAATTGCATCTATTGCATCGAGCATTCAGGTTAAGAAACAGAAGATCAAATCTTTAAACCAATTTTCTTGTGATGTATTGGGGGGGATTGAATGGTCTCATTTCGATCAACAACAAAATGATATTTTTGCCCATTTGGTTGAGCAATCATTTGGCTTTTTACAAGAGAGGGCGAAGAACCTTTCTAAATTGATGATCTATACGCCGCCTGAAGAGATGACAAAGACATCCGAGAATGGCGTGTTTTCCGTCGTTGAAATTTTGAATGATGATGTGCCTTTTTTGCTTGATTCTCTTTTATCAGAATTGCAAGCACGTAATCTTAAAATTCACACGGTGTTGCACCCTGTTTTAACATTGCGACGTGATAAAAAAGGTGAGTTAATCGAAGTTGTTAACCCTATGGCTTTGGGCCACGATGGGGTGGTAACCGAGAGCTTTATTTCTGTTCACGTTGAGGAGTTAAGCGCGCAAGAGCAAGATGAATTGCGTGATGTTTTATTAAATTTGATGAAACGGGTGCAGATGGTTGTTCATGATTGGTTGCCTATGCGCAATCGTTTGACCAATGTTGCGACCTCTCTTTCAACTGAAATGCCTCGTGTGCCGGTGCAGCAGCTTTCTGAGTCCATTCAATTTTTGCGCTGGGCGCTTGATAATAATTTTACGTTTTTAGGGATGCGCGAATATGAGCTTAAGGGCAAGGGTGCAAAATCAAAATTGATACCAAAAGCTGGGGCGGGGCTGGGGCTCTTGCGGGACCAGAAGATGAAAGTTCTGCGGCGTGGGACTGAACTTACCCATATGACGCCAGAAGTGCGGAAATTTTTCTTTTCTAGCAATCCTATTATCATCACCAAAGCTAATATTAAGTCTGATATTCACCGCCGCGCTTATATGGATTATATCGGCGTCAAGCTTTATGATGGAAAAGGTAATTTAACAGGTGAACTGCGCGTTGTCGGGTTGTTCACATCATCTGCTTATGCAAGTAAAGTTGCGACGATACCTTTGTTGCGCCAAAAACTTGACTTTGTTTTGGATAATTCTGGGTCATCTCGTGATAGTCATACGGGCAAAGCTTTGACAAATATTATTGAGACGTTTCCGCGCGATGAATTGTTTCAAATAACAAATCAATTGCTTGCGTCTCATGCCAAAGAAATCGAAGGACTTGATCATTCCCCGCGTGTGAAAATCTTAAAACGGGTTGATGAATTTGATCGGTTTGTTTCTGTTATGTTGTATTTGCCTAGCAATCAATTCTCGACTGAAAACCGCGAAAAAATTGGTGATTATTTAGCCAGCGTTTATAAGGGCCGGGTCAGCGCTTACTATCCTTATTTTCCTGAAAGCCCTTTGGTTCGCATTCATTTCATTATTGGACGAGATGCTGGGAAGACACCTGTTC
>JAJFHF010000165.1 GCA_021775775.1 Hyphomicrobiaceae bacterium | reverse complement strand
AGTGATCCCAAACGATTAATGGTTTCTTCTAAAGATTGAACACGTGCACTTTCACGGGCATTTAATAATAATTTTGCGCCAGCATGATTATTCGCTTCTTCAACCAACCCATCATATTCATTCCGTTCAGCAACAGAAAGTTGCGTCACCTGACGAGGGACATCAATGGCAGAAATTTGGCGTTGAATGTTTTGAACTTGGCGAATGGCAACTGTATTGGTTGAATCTTCTGAAAGGCGCTCTTCAAATGAGGTCAATAACGTATTGAGCGTATCCAAGCGATCTTGTTGTTGAGGGGTAAGGCGAGGGGCTAAAACGTCATCAATCTTTTCACGAATATCATCTAGAAAATCATCATTTTCAACACCAGCAGATGGTTTGCCAATAATGGTATCCGCTTCCAAAAACAGCGCGCTTCGATCTTCGATCTCATCGGCGCGAATGGTCCCGTTCGCCGCTTTGGCGTTAAGTTCACCAATCTCAGTTTGAAGTTCAGTTAACCGCTGGTTTTCGGAAGGTGTTAACCGTACTTTATAGCCGCGAACCCGGTTAATCTCTTGTTTGGTGGCATCAACCACAGCTTTAGCCGCTTGTTGCCCATCACTTGCCCCACCGCTAAGTTTAGCAGAGAAAATGGAGCTAGCAGAACCGCCTCCAAAAACTGATGATGCATCGGCAACCATTTTAACCTCCAATAAGGTCTTATAGTCTAGCAACACTTTATTAATATTTAGTAAGGAGCGCCATTAAGGCGCAAGAGCGTTAAAGATTATGCGCCGCTTTTATCGCCAATGACTTTTTAGCTCTTACAATACGCTGATAAGCGGCTTTAATCTGAGCGAGCGAAATTTGTTTGGTTTTAATGGCATCACGAATAACTTTATGAATGCGCGCGATTTCGTGAGGGGTGGCCAATTTGCCATCAACCAACAGTAAGATATCATTTCCCGCTTTAATCGCGCGTAGCAGGGCATCATCAAATGCAAAATATTTTTTAACAGCGCCCATACCCAAATCATCAGTAATCACAAGGCCCTTATAGCCAATTTCGCGGCGCAACCGTGTCTCAATGGCCTTTTGAGAAAGAGAGGCCGGAATTTTTCCTTTATCACTAAAAGAGGGATGATAAAGATGACCAACCATCACCATGTCCACCAGGTCATGTTTGATGAGCCGTTTATAAGGGGCCAGCTCACTTTTTTTCCAATTTGAGGACACATCGACAAATTCTTCATGACTATCTGTCCAAGAACTACCATGCCCAGGAAAGTGCTTAAGAGAGGTGAGGATATTATAATGACGGTGAGCAAGTACAAAAGCGCGGGCATAATCCTGCACTTTGGAAGAGCTTACCCCATAGCTGCGCCCCTTAAGACCAATAATCGGATTGTCAGGCACAATGTTAAGGTCAACAACAGGACCAAAATTCACATTGAAACCGACAAAGGCCAGCTCTTTGGCCATTTTTCTGTAAATTTGAAACGCTTGTTTAGGAGAGACAGTCCCTGCCAAATCGATGGCTTTGGGAATATCGGTAAACCCATGCTCTGCGCCCAAACGTTGAACCGCACCGCCTTCTTGATCAATCGCAATAAAGGGGGGCAATCCTTTTGGCGCTGTTTGCTTCACAAAAGAGATCAGTTTTTTAACCTGTTGCTTGTTTTGCAAATTAGACCCGAGCAAAATAACCCCGCCAATTTGTCCCTTTGACAATAAAACCTGTGCATTTTGGACCCCTTGATCAGCTGGTTTTGTGCCTGAAAAACCAAGCATCAACATTTGTCCAATCATCTGGTCAAGGGAAACAGCACGAACATTTGTGTTAATATGTTTGGTTGCAAAGACGGAAGGGGCTACCACCTGGTTTTTAGAAAAAACATAGGTGCTTTGACTTTCATAAAAATAATCAGCTGGATAGGCAAACGCCGTCAAGGCTAGAAAAAAACTAGCCACCAAAAAAGCCACGTTTGAGAGCCAAAATTTCATAACCAATGGTGTCCAACGATTAAAATCAAAGTTTTGTCAAAAATTTCGCGTGAATTGAAGTGAAGGTAAATTGCGGTAAACATATGAAAATCATCTTAATATGTTTGTTTTTCTAACGAAAAGCCTCAATTTATAAACCAGCGAAAAACAATAAAAATCATATAAATGATCTCACAGCTATGAATAATATAGGGAAAAGGGCCATATTCTTTAACAGCCCGGTTGTGAAACTTTTGCAAAGTAAGACAAAGCAAGGTAAATAAGAACTCTATTCGATTTGAAAGTTGAAATCTATAAGATTAGGCCGCGAGAAGCTATAAGATTAAAATGGCAACGTGAAGATTTAAATCTAGTGATCTGAACGAAACCTGATTTTTTACGAACATCTGATTATACCAACGTTAGTAAAGACCGATCACCATGGCGACTGCCACGATAAAAAAACAACGACCGTTAGGGCACCTGCTGATTTCTAAAGCGGGCGGCATCGATCCTTATTCTATTCCCGGCAATCCTTTTTTTGTTCTTGGTAAAATGACCATCTATCTGGTCACATGTCTTGTATCAGTAAGTCTGTTCCTAACAAGCCAACCTCTTCAAGCTGCAGAATCTGTCAATCTATTAGCAAGAAAAGGCAATGTTCAACTCCATCGTCAAGAAAATGAAAAAGCGATTAACTCCTTGTCTGAAGCTTTGTCAGTCACTGCGCTGGCTCCTTACACCAAGGCTTCTATTTTAAATGATCGTGGCTTGGCTTACGGGCGCGTAAAAAAATATGAACGCGCGTTGCATGATTTTAACCACTCAATCGAGACGTTCCCTGAATATGCAACCGCCTACAACAACCGCGGCTTGCTCTTGACCGAAATGGGCTTTTATGAAGAAGCGATAAAAGACTTTAATACAGCCATAGCCCTGCAGCCAAAATCAGGTGCAACCTTTCATAATCGGGGCAATGCGTTCCGTTTGGCAGGTTCTGAGAAACCAGCCTTTAAAGACTATGGTAAGGCGCTGGGGCTTTTAAATAATAAAGCTGCTCCTCATTTAGCACGCGGTCAAATTCATTGGTCCCATTACCGTCACTACGCAGCATTGCGCGAATTAAATTTAGCACTCTCGCAAGATTATAATCAGGCGCAGGCCCTCTATAACCGGGCATTGGTTCACCTATCCTTGGACAAAAATAAACTGGCAATAAATGATTTTTTAAAAGCCATTGAATTATCCCCAAGCAATAAGAAATATAAATTGACCCTCTCGGAGGTTTATCTAGAGAACGGCCAAAATAATCATGCCTACCGGCTTTTGACACAAATTTTGGAAGGCGAGCCCTTACACAAACAGGCGCTCATTTTAAGAGGCCGGGCACGAGGAGCAAAAGGGAATGTGCAGGCAGCCATTGAAGATTTGGACCAAGCCATTTTCGTGGCTGACTCGGCTGCCGCTTATGCCGAACGCGCTTTGGTGCACGCTAATTCCCACATGCCTGATTTAGCTGCAAAAGATATGGATATCGCCATTCAACGCGCGCCTAAAACAGCACGCACATGGGCAGCCCTCGGTCTAGCTGCACAGCAAGGAGAATTAGTGGGCAATGCTGAGCGCTATTTTCTAGAAGCAATAAAGCATGAGAAAAACAATAAAATAGCGTCGCAAGGTCTCAAAGAACTAGGGCTAGCCCTGCCGGATCAAAATCTAATTTCACTTGATGATGAAAATGATGATTGGACAGTTAATGAATATATAAAGGGCCAATATATAGCTTTGCACCCGCGTTACCCGAACCTAAAAGTTCATCTGGATTTATATGGGCCGAACAAACCTAAAGTGCTTGAATGGACGGTCTTAACGGGAAAATATAAAGGGTTTGGCCTGCTACGCTATGATGCTGGCAGTAAAGATGCCGCCAACCCTTTTGAGCAAGTCTCAATCATAAACCTCAAAAAGCAAAATGTACTATCCATAGAACCCTATCGGTGGGGCAAACAGATCGCCAAGTGGGAATGGAGAGAACACGACTTAGTCGTTAAAGACGCTGAAGGGATAGAAAACACAATCGCCCTTTATAAAGCGCCGCCTGTGCGGCGCCATCGACCTAAATCTGTAGCCAAGAAGGATTGGGTTTGGGGCAGTGATGGGTTCTGGGCCACGAAGCCAAAAGCAAAAAGAGCCCGTGTAAGAAAACGAAAAGTGCGGCGCCGGAAAAAAAAGAAAAACAGTCTATTTGGAATATTTGGGTTTTAAATTGTGCCTAAGGTTAGAAATAGCGCCTAGCGACAAAACCCATCACGCAAATAGCACACCCCTACAGAAACAAACCTACCTGCTTTAAGATGTTCGCTTTAAGAATAGTGTTGCAACACGTCCACATATATCAAATTAAGCGCAAATTTGATGGTGTTTTCAGGTCTAAAACCTGCAATGCCCTTGTCTCATATTTAATATAGAGGCAATCTAACATTTGGATTGGCTAGACGGCAAAAGCGGCAAATTTATGAAGTCTAAGCCAAACAGTTTTTAACAATGCCAAGCGACTAGCAACCCAAATGAGCAGTGCTGAATGAACATTCAATACCAAATTAGTCAAAAATCACGACGTTTCTTTGTAGCTGTAACATGGCTTGTTTTCGTGAGCATGGCACCTGGCGCTCTTCAAGCTCGCGATATCATTAAGCGCGATGGCACACGTTTTTCAAACTTTCCACATGGTTCCATTGTGGTTGATACATCAGAGCGCCGTTTATATTACATGTTAAAAGATGGCAAAGCGATCCGCTATCGTGTTGCTGTCGGCAAACCCAAAATGCAGTGGTTTGGCAAGACATTTGTGACCTCAAAACGAAAAAATCCAGATTGGCGCCCAACAGCACGTATGCGGCGCGCTGGTTACCCTAAGTTTGTGCCAGCTGGTCCCAGAAACCCACTGGGCATCAGAGCTATTTATTTAGGCTGGAGTGAATATCGCATTCATGGCACCACATCGCCGCGCTCAATCGGGCGCGCTGCATCTAGTGGCTGCATACGTATGCTCAACAAAGATGTCGTGCATTTGTTCAAACGTGTTCATATAGGCGCTCCAGTTGATGTTATAAGATGAATATGATTAAATCAGCTTAAGCGCAAAGGCCCAAAAAACATTTGTTTTTGAGCAATATAAATGAGTTACCAGTTTGGTTGGATAAAGTTTCAGTAAAGCAGAGTGAAATTATAAAAACACAAAAGAACTTAAGGTGAGCTAGTTAAGACAATATTTAGCATGTCGTAGTATTAAGAGGTCACCTATTCTATGCATCCTTTGATGCTTTTGGGGTTAGTTCTGTGTATCAAAAAGGAATATGAAAAAATGAACCGAACATCAAAACAACCAGTGCTTATGATCATAGCCGTTATGGCCATGACATTCACTATGACACTGTCTATGACCAATACAGCCAAGGCGCAAGATCTCTTTAGCGCTCTGTTTGGCGGCGGTGGCGGATTTTCTAAAGGTAAATCCCAAGTTTCTTTTTCATCACGGTTTCCCAGAGGTACTGTGGTTGTGAGTTTTGGAGACCGTCGTCTTTATTACATCAACAAACGTGGTTCAGCATTGTCATATCCAATTGCCATTCCCAAAGGGAGTGCCCGCTGGTCAGGCAATTCGCGCATTAGCCAAAAACGTGTAAATCCTTCATGGACACCAACCGCGTCTATGCGCCGCGAAAATCCAAAATTACCAGCCTATGTACCAGGTGGGCACCCGCGTAACCCTCTAGGTGTTCGCGCTCTCTACATTGGTTCATCCCTTTATCGCATCCACGGTACAGACGCACCATGGACAATTGGTGAAGCTGTTTCAAAAGGGTGTATCCGCATGTATAATGACCATGTGGTTGATCTATACCCGCGTGTTCGCGTTGGCGCTCGTGTGATTGTGACATGGAAAAAATTCAAATCTGTATAATTTATTTTAGCAGATTGTAAATTTTATATTTTAAGATTTAAAAATGGAATGCATCTATTTGATGCATTCCATTTTTTTTAAACAAAAATAAAGAGCCATTTAAGGTTTTAAGCACGCAGCTAAATTGTTCCCCAGCTTGCTCATTATTTGTTCATAGGCTTTGGGCCCAGGAGGAATATCAACGCCAATAGGGTCAAGTTTGGCGATCTTTGTCTTTGTCCCCTCTACCAAGGTGTGTAGCAATTTTTGGCTATATTGAGGTTCAGCAAACACGCAGTTCACATTATTTTCTTTTAGCCGATCACGCAGTTGCTTTAAGTGTTTGGCGCTTGGCGAAGCTGAAGGATTAACACTAATAGCCCCCTCAAATTTAAGATCAAAAGGTGAGGTTAGATAGTTATAAGCATCATGAAAGACCATAAATTTCATAGACTCTAGCCCAGCCAATTGTTGTTTCAAAGCATCATCCAGTGCCTCAAGCCGATTGATCTGATCTTGCGCATTGGACTGAAAACGGCCGGCATGAGCCGGATAGAGAGAGGACAGCTTCAAACTCACTGCCTTTGTTATGGCGATGGCATTTTGAATTGAAAGCCATATATGAGGGTCATTTAATCCCTCATGATGATCTCCATGTTTCTCATGGTCTCCATGTTTCTCATGATCTCCATGGTCATCATGATCCTTATGGTCTTCATGTTTTTCATGCTCATCATGTTTTTCATTTGTATCGTGATGGTCTGAGCCATGATGGTGAGGGGACCGACGCTTCAAAATATGAACAGTAGAAAGAGCCATCAATTCCAGCGACGATCCTTTTTTTGCAAGGCTAGAAAGTGATTTTTGCAAAGGGCTCTCCAACAGCGGGCCGACCCAAACAACAAGATCAGCACGCGAAAGCAGCAGAGCCTGTGAAGGCTTGAGTTGAAAATGATGCGGGCTTGCCGCACCTTTTAACAATAGATGAGGCGTCGCCACGCCGTGCATAATACCAGCAACCAAGCTATGCAGAGGCTTGATACTAACCACAACGGATGGAGCGGGGTCGGTTTGGGCATTCGCACGACCGTAAGGCACCGCTCCAGCCACCAAAACAAAACAAACTAACAATCTGATTAAAGTCATAAATCTCTCATTTAGGTAATGTTACAATATAACTATTGATACAATATAACATTTAGGATATCAATCCATTCCTTAATATTTCCCAATTTTGAGATGATATTAAAAATAAGGTCGATATAATTAAGTCCACGTTTGATAGATAACAGACCCGAATAGGTAAAAACATGTCGATGATAAACAAACAAAAATTATGCGCGGCGCTCATAGCTCTATTGGGTTTTGTGGGGCAAAGCACATCTGCCACTGCGCACCCTCATGTCTTTATTGAAAGTGAGACGCAGGTTCTTCTCAACGACAAACATCAAATCACGGGGTTTCATCACAAGTGGATCTTTGATAAGCAATATACAGCCTTTGCTTTGGTAGGGATGGATGTCAATCAAGACGGCAAATATTCAAAAGAAGAATTAGAGCCTTTGGCCAAAGAAAACATTGAAAGCTTACATGAGTATGAGTTTTTCACCTTTGCCAGCCAAAACAAAAAACAAATCAAGCTAAAACAGCCCATTGACGCGAAGCTGACCTATCATAATGATGTGTTGGCTCTAGAGTTTACACTCCCCCTCGTAACCCCTACAGAAATATTGGGAAACCCGGTGCGCTTGGCAATTTACGACCCGGAGTTTTTCATTGCCTTTCTAGAGCCTAAAAAACAAAAACCGGTTCGCCTGGCTAGTAATGCCCCCAAAAACTGTATGTTTGAACAACGCCGCCCAAGCATGGACCAGTCAGGCATGGTTGAGAGCCGCCTTGGTCAACCCATGGATCTCACAGATGAAACAAACAAAGGGGCAGGGGCCATGTTTGCCCCAAGCTTTCATATTTCTTGCCTAGCTAAACAATAGGCCTGCATTAACCCAGCACCAAATGAAACAATTGATCACCCCCTCATGAAACCAGCACAAATCTCAATGTATCAAATCTTGCAAACCACATTGCTGGCCGCCTGGCTCCTAGTGATGTCAATCGTCGGCGCTATCGCAACAGAGCAAAACAAGTCTCAATCACCCCCATTGCAAAACGAACAAACAATATCAACGGGCAAGTCCCAGAGCCTATGGCGGCAAAGCCAGCAATGGTTGCAACAAAAGCAAGCCCAAGTCAGTGCCAAGTTAAGTAATTATCTTGATCAATTTTCTAAAACAAATGATTATCGTTTTGCTCTCAGTTTGATCGTCGCCAGCTTAATATACGGCCTGGTCCACGCAGCCGGTCCCGGCCATGGCAAGGTGCTGGTGTCGTCTTATGTAATGGCAAACAACCAAACCATGTCGCGCGGCATCATCCTGGCCTTTCTCTCAGCTTTTGTACAAGGCACCGTGGCCATTGTGCTTGTAGGAAGCCTGGTTTTTTTGTTCAACCAAAGTGGGGCAACAATAAAAAACTACGGCCATAGCCTGGCCCAAATTTCCTATTGTCTCATCATCGCGCTGGGCGTTTATTTATTCATCAGCCTTTTGCGCACACGTTTAAAAAGAAACGCATCTATAGATCTTAAACATCCACATGAGAGCCATGACCATCACCATCATGATGACAATTGCGGTTGCAACCATGGCCATATGCCCACCAGCCAAGAGGTGCAAGGGAAATGGGATCTGCCAAAGATAATCTCTTTGGTATTATCCGTTGGTTTGCGCCCGTGTACAGGCGCTCTTTATATTTTGGCCTTTGCGTTGGTAAAAGGCTTGTTCTGGGTGGGCGCCATTGCTGTCTATGCCATGGCGCTGGGAACAGCGATCACCATTTCTATTATGATAATGGCTGTTGTTAGCGGGCGGCAACTGGCTTTGTTCTCAAGCGGTGAAAATAGCAAAGGGACCAGCTTGGTGTATGATGTATGTGCCTTTGGCGGCGCCATAGTGATTGTATTGTTTGGAAGTCTTTTGCTAGCCAGTAGCTTTGCGCCAGCACGCCCCTTTTAATGAACAAAGTGGCCTTCCCCCCATATATCCCAGGCAATTGTCATAACAAGTAACAGCGGAAGGCAATGCAATTAATCAATAAATTTAACCAGTTGGAAAGTATAAACTTGAAATAAAACTCACATATGGAATTGTCAGAACTTAAGTAAAAGCAAAGAATTTTTAAGTATAAAAATGTGAGTATTTAAGTATGAGGTGGGTTCAATACCTAATGGTTGCACTTGTGGGGGCAACTTTAGCAAATTTCGTGGTAAAAAAAACCACAACAAAATTAGAAGAACAATATGAGGTGATTTTATATACGTTATCTTTGTGCGATCACTGCGCTGTTTTTGAAACTGATGTTTTAAAGAACTATAAATCACACGCCCTTGCCAAGTATGCCCGTCTGGTTCACGTCAATATGGATGACCAAGGCCAAGGACCATATATTCTAAAAACACCAATCACCAACGTTCCAACAGCCATCATCATGAAAGATGGCAAAGAACAGGCACGTCTAAATGGACTTGTTGAGCCTGCATTTTTCTATGCCTTTGTAAGGGATGAAACTGTCCCTTAGTTGAGGTGATAGATCGCCCTTTTGTCCTATACTTGATAATTGTCTTTATCAAAAATTGATCAGTCAAACCTTGATAAAGGCTAAAATGCCCGCTAAGGATTAAAGGGTAGTTGGGTAAGTTTCAAGATTAAGGGTCCAAAACATGACAAAAATAGATCGCCGCAAGTTTATTGGTGGAAGCGCGGTCGTTGGCGCTCTGGCAGCGTCTAGTTTTCCCAGTCCCGCTCTGTCAAAAGGACGTAAAGAGCTTCGAATGGCGATGTCATGGCCAAAAAATTTCCCAGCGGTTGCCACAGCAGCACAACGGTTTGCCAAACGGTTTGAATTGGTGACGGAAGGGCGCTATAAAATACGTATTTTGGGATCACCCAACAGATTATTCCACCCCCTAAAATGTCTCGATGCTGTCCAACAAGGGACAGTCCACATGTACCATTCAGCTGAATATTATTTTACAGGTAAATTACCAGCTTTCGCATTTTTTGCAGGCGTCCCTTTTGGGTTAACCGCAGCTGAAAGAGATGGCTGGCTCCATTTTGGTGGCGGCCAACAATTATGGGATGAGTTAAGCGCACAATATGATGTCAAAGCATTTGCTTGTGGGCAGACAGGCTCACAAATGGGCGGTTGGGCAAAAAAGCCATTGAAATCTCTTGATGATTTTAAAGGGTTGCGTATGCGCATTCCCGGACTTGGCGGTGATGTCTTACGCGAACTAGGCGCCGCTCCCGTCAATCTTGCCGCCACAGAAATTATGCCAGCATTAAGCGCCGGACGGATCGATGCCGCAGAATGGATCGGCCCTTATAATGATTTGGCTTTTGGCTTCCATAAAATAACGAAACATTTACATTACCCCGGCTTCCATGAACCAGGCACGACATTCTCACTAGGTGTTTCAAAAAAACTCTATGATGGCATGACCAAAGAAGACCAAGCGATGTTAGAGGCTTGCTCCTTAACGGAGAACAATTTAAATCTATCAGAGTTCATGGCAAACAACGCAAAATCACTCGAACTGCTGGTGAATAAACACAAAGTTCAGCTTCACGAATTACCAGATGATTTTTATAAAGAAGCAGGGAAAGCGGCCAAAGATGTGGTGGCCAAAGCGGGCAGTGGTGATGATCTATCAAAACGCATCTATGAAAGCTATTCAAAATTTCGCAAACTAAGCGTTGAGTGGTCACGATATTCAAACCAAAGCTATATGCAAAAACGTTCATTAACAGAGTAACGCTGACATAAAAAGAAGACTATAAAAATGTTAGACCGTATTATAAAAGGCATAGACCGGCTCAATCACAATATTGGTGAATTTGCCATATGGTTTGTGTTGGCTATGGTCGTTTTGCAATTTTTAATTGTTATTCTCTCAAAGCTCTATGGCATATCTTTTACGCCCCTGGATGAAAGCATATGGTACTTGAACGGTCTGATATTTATGTTGGGCGCCGCCTATACATTATTGCATGGCGGCCACGTCAGAGTGGATGTCATTTATCGCAGCGCCAGTGATACCTATAAAGCAATAATAGATTTAGCCGGTAGCCTCATTTTTCTACTCCCCCTTACATTCATGACCTTTGGCCTATCTTGGGGGTATATACTTGATAGTTGGTATAATTTTACAACGCATGAATGGGTTTTTGAGCGTGCCGATGGCATGCCTTCAAGCCTGCCTTTGTTATCTCCGTATAAAACCATCATTTGGGTTTATAGTTTTTTACTCGCCTTAGCCGCCATTTCAATGGCCGGCAAAGCGTGGCGCTATCTCTCTGGGCGCGATAAAACTTACACTCCAGAGACAATGTCCAACCTTGTGGAGCGTTCATAACGATGGAGTGGTTGACCCCTGAATGGCTCTGTTTGGTGATGTTTATCGTCACATTGGGGTTTTTATTGCTCGGTTACCCCGTGGCCTTTACATTGGCGGGCTCTTCTTTGTTATTTGCCTTTATTGCCCTATGGTTTGAGTTCATTGATTGGGGCTTGCTTGCCGCAATTCCCCAACAAATTTTTGCAATTATGACCAGCAAAGTCCTGGTTGCAATCCCACCCTTTGTTTTTATGGGCGTGATGCTAGAGCGATCCTCCATCGCCGAAGAATTACTAGAAAATATGGGCCGCGTTTTTGGCTCAAGACCAGGTGGGTTGGTTTTTTCTGTCACAATTGTCGGCGCTCTATTGGCCGCCTCTACCGGCATTGTTGGCGCAACGGTTGTCACCATGGGGCTTCTCTCGCTACCAACCATGATGCGTTACAATTATGACCGCCCCCTAGCCTTAGGCACAATTGCCGCTTCAGGCACATTAGGCCAGGTTATCCCTCCTTCAATTGTGCTCATTTTATTAGGAGACCAACTCAGCAACGCCTTTACCCAGGCAAAAATTACAATGGGTAATTTTTCTGCTGATACGGTATCCGTAAATGACCTTTTTGCAGGCGCTCTCATACCCGGGCTACTTCTGGTCGCGTTATACCTGACCTATCAGTTTTATGTAAGCTGGCGTTGGCCAGAGAAAACACCGCCCATTCCCCAACAAGACTTAGAGGAAATTGAAGGCCCTTTATGGAGGCACTTACTAAGAATTTTGTTTGCACCTCTGGCCCTTATTGTGGCTGTTCTAGGCTCTGTGTTAATGGGCTTTGCCTCTCCTTCAGAAGTTGCCTCCATTGGTGCCATTGGTGCCTCGTTGTTGGCCGCTCACAGGTTTAGCAAAGGTAACGCCCGTCTGATGATCTTGAGTGCCATAGCCTTTTTTAGTCTTGTGCTGTTGAGTAATTTTTTCACTCTGCGCATTGATCGCTCAGATGTCCAACCAGTCGATTACATAGCGTTTGGCATAGCTGTTGGTCTCAGCCTGTTATTGGCCTTTGGCATCTGGACAGCCTTTATAAAATGTTACCAAGAAAAAGATGAGCACGGTCACTCCATACTAAAAGAAGTGATGCGCTCCACCTTGAAAATTTCGACCATGGTTTTTGTCATTCTAATTGGGGCATCCCTTTTCTCGCTCATGTTTATAGGTTTACATGGCGATGAGGTGGTTGAAGAATTTTTAACACAACTGCCAGGCGGCACGATCACAGCCATTTTAGTGGTCATGGCCGTCATGTTTATCATGGGCTTTTTTCTAGACTTTTTAGAAATCATCTTCATTGTTGTCCCCATCGTTGGTCCCATTCTTTTGCAAATGGAAGTGGCCCCAGGTGTGACCATGAATCCGGTATGGTTGGGGGTCATGATGGCGATTAATTTGCAAACATCATTTCTTACACCCCCCTTTGGCTTTTCATTGTTTTATCTGCGCGGTGTCGCTCCCGATGAGATCAAAACCATGGAGATTTATAAAGGTGTTATGCCCTTTGTTGGCATCCAGGTCTTAATGCTGATTATATTGTGGTTTTTGCCACAATTGGCCACTTGGTTGCCATATATGCTATATGGCGCTTAAGGGCGCTTCAGGGGTTATTGTTAAAAATCCATATATTTATCAGTCATTTAAGCCAAAGAAATAATCTTTGCAAACGTTGCAAAAAACTTTGCATTTCCCTAGTTGCAAATCATTCTTAATTGCATTATCTTAGAATCTAGCCAATCAACAGATGAAGATAAAGGCAATTCAAGAGTTAAAAAATGACAGAACTGGTATTAAGAACAAGCCGATGGGCACTAGAATTGACGGGGCTAAGGAACTTTGCTCACCCCGCTCGATTATTGGTGATCTTGCTCTTATCAATGCTTTTCTTTTCCAGTGAATTACGCCCACTCATCTTAAACACCATCAAAGATGCCTATTTGGCAGTGACAGTGTTTGTGGCTGCCACTTTAGCCTTTTTCTATATGATCGAGCGTGGTCTTGGCATTGATCTAGGCCGCAAAATGCAAAATGCAGGACGCTGGCAAGCCCCAATCGCTGCCTTTTTAGGCGCGCTCCCAGGGTGTGGTGGTGCCATCATAGTCGTGACCCAATATACCAAAGGCTTAATCTCGTTTGGCTCTGTCGTGGCTGTTTTAATTGCCACCATGGGCGACGCTGCCTTTCTATTACTAGCGCGCGAACCAAAAACGGGTGCGGCCGTTTTGGCCACAGGCTTAATCGTTGGCACATTATCTGGCTGGTTAATTGATGCTTTTCATGGCCAAGACTTTATGCGCGCTAAACCTGAGGAAGATCAAACCAAATCTGACCTAAGTAGCAATCAACCCGGTTCATCTGATAGGGACGCCCAGGCTGACGAGTTAATCTCATTAGATTTTCTCAATCACTTTTGGGTCTGGTTGATCATTCCATCCACGGTCATTGGCTTGGCTCTGGCTTTCTTGGTTGATGTGGATGCTCTGTTTGGATCCTATAGCGTTTATCAACCCACATTATGGATTGGAGCCACTGGCGGCATTTTATGTCTCATTCTATGGGCATTCTCCAATCCAGAACAAGGCCATGTTGGTCAAGAAGTTAAAGATATCAATGGCGAGAGTTCTTTAAATAAACGGGTCATTCGCGATACCAATTTTGTAACCTCATGGGTGGTGTTTGGCTTTCTCATCTATGAACTAGCCGTGCATTTCACCGGATCAGGGATTGAAACCTGGTTGCAGACATGGGCGCCCTTTGTACCTTTAATGGCCATTATCATTGGCTTCATTCCAGGCTGTGGCCCCCAAATTGTGGTGACAACACTTTACCTGAACGGGGCGATACCCATTGCCGCACTTTACGGCAACGCGATCGCCAATGATGGGGATGCTTTATTTCCAGCATTAGCTTTGGCACCAAAAGCGGCCATTTTAGCAACACTCTATAGCGCTGTGCCGGCACTGATCATTGCCTATTTGATTTTCTTTTTTGGCTAAAATGATGCCAATATAAAGATAATTTAAAATATAAAAAATCTTTAAAGTCCTAAAATCTGCAAAAAGATAAAGATAGTGCTTGGGTTTTCGATTGCTTTTCTATAATTTCGACAGCGATCCAAAGAATAAAGCAAACACTGAGTGCATGAAAAAAAGTGCACGACTGGAGAAAATTTGTGAGGCAACGTCAACATCGTACTCCATCTCGAGCTAAGGGAGCACCCAAATCTAAGTCTCAAAACCAAGACCAGAGACAACAGATCCCTAAGCATGCCCCAGTAGGGCATCCCGAAATTAAGCCAAAAAAAGTCGGTGTGCTACTAATAAACTTAGGCACGCCTGATGCGACAGATTATTGGTCAATGCGCCGTTATTTAAAAGAATTTCTTTCCGATGAACGGGTCATAGAAGCCAACCGCATCACATGGTGGATGATTTTAAATTTGATCATTTTAACCA
Source organism: Hyphomicrobiaceae bacterium (assembly GCA_021775775.1). Lineage (GTDB taxonomy): Bacteria > Pseudomonadota > Alphaproteobacteria > Rhizobiales > HXMU1428-3 > HXMU1428-3. Next base: position 2,487 of record JAJFHF010000165.1, on the reverse strand, counting down.
AACGCCCCTTTTCATCTGGGGAGGCTTACAAATCCATCTGGAACAATGAAAAAGATGAAAGCCCGCTAAAAACCATCAGCCGTAATCAGGCCGCAAAGGTTGCAAAAGACCTTGAACTCGAAAATGTTGTTGTTGATTGGGGCATGCGTTATGGCAACCCGTCAACCAAATCTAGGATTGAAGCTTTGCAAGAACAAGGCTGTGATCGTATTTTACTCTTTCCTCTTTATCCTCAATATGCGGCAGCGACGACGGCGACAGCTTGTGACAAGGCTTTTGACGCTTTAAAAGAAATGCGCTGGCAGCCATCTGTTCGTATTGTGCCACCTTATTTTGAAAACCCAGATTACATTGAGGCTTTGGCAGAATCCATCCAAGATCACATCGCTGAAATGGAATGGAACCCTGAGGTTGTAATCGCTTCCTTTCATGGGCTTCCTCAACGCTATTTTGACGCCGGAGACCCCTATCATTGCCAATGCGCCAAAACCACAAGGTTACTACGCGAGCAACTACGCTGGAGCGAAGATAGATTGAAGCTTACGTTTCAATCTCGTTTTGGCAAAGAAGAGTGGTTGCAACCCTACACAGACAAGACCATTGAACAACTTGCCAAAGACGGCGTTAAAAGCTTGGCTGTCGTATGCCCCGGTTTTTCTTCTGATTGTGTTGAAACATTAGAAGAAATCGCCATCGAAGCGGGGGACATTTTCAAAGAAAATGGCGGCGAACAATTCACACTGATCCCTTGTCTGAATGATAGTTTAGACAGTATACGCGTGTTATCAGCCATTATAAAAAATGAATTGCGTGGCTGGATAGATTAAAGTGGCGAACGTTAAAGACAAAAGTTTCAACGGCATTTAAAGTTAAATATTGCCAAAATAACGAAGAATCTGTGTATACCAAAATGGCCTGGTCTTTAAATATAGGAAAAATTTCTTATATATAGAAGACACTTGTACGAATACAAAGAAGATGATTTCTCGAATAATTAATAACGAGGCGGTCATAGACTTAACAAAATAATGACCTAACCAAAGAGTTAACAGAACTAAAGTGATGTAGGTGAACACAGTCAATTATATAGTTCGTCGTTCATTTATTTATCGCGCAAAAAAGCCTTGTGTTGTCATAAATTTTAAAACGCCCAAATTTGAGGCACGGCTAAGCTGAGATTGGTTAAGCTGAGGTATGAAGGGATAATTTATCATGGATATTTTTCTAATTGTAATGGTTTTACTGGTGCTGGCGGTTGTCTACGCAGGTGTTGTGATCGTGCCACAAGGTTATAATTATACCGTTGAGCGCTTTGGTCGATATACCAGAACTTTGAAACCAGGCTTAACAATCATCATTCCTTTTATTGATCAGATCGGTCATAAGGTGAATATGATGGAACGGGTCTTAGATGTACCCAGCCAAGAAATTATCACCAAAGACAATGCCATGGTCAAAGTGGACGGGGTCAATTTCTTTCAAGTGCTTGACGCCGCGCAATCCACCTACGAAGTGAATTATCTAGAAAATGCAATTCTCAACCTAACCATGACCAACATCAGAACGGTGATGGGCTCTATGGATCTTGATCAATTACTCTCAAACCGCGATGAAATTAACGCACGGCTGCTAACCATTGTTGATGAGGCAACAAACCCATGGGGCGTTAAAGTAACCCGTATCGAGATTAAAGATATAGCACCGCCACGCGACTTGATCGATTCCATGGCCCGCCAAATGAAGGCTGAACGTGAAAAACGTGCCAATATTCTAGAGGCAGAAGGCCATCGTCAATCTGAAATTTTGCGCGCTGAAGGCGAAAAGCAGGGCGCAGTGCTCGAAGCGGAAGGGCGCAAAGAAGCCGCCTTTAGAGATGCTGAAGCACGCGAGCGTTCAGCTGAAGCTGAAGCGAAAGCTACAAGCATGGTCTCAGAAGCCATCGCCCAAGGTGATGTCCAAGCCATCAACTATTTTGTCGCGAACAAATATACCGAAGCGTTAAAAGAAATGGCTATGTCGCCCAATCAAAAAATAATGATGATCCCACTTGAAGCTTCATCTCTCATCGGTTCGATTTCCGGTATCGGAGAAATTGCCAGAGAAGCATTTGGTGATAAAGGACAAGGCAAAGGCTCGTCAACCAGCGTTCCTAAAACGTAACCAGAAAGGCCCTAATTTATGAATCAATTTTCAAACTATTTTCTAAGTATAGGCGGCTGGAGCTGGTTAATTTTAGGGGGGCTTTTGTTAGCCATTGAAGTGTTAGCGCCAGGCGTCTTCATGTTGTGGCTTGGATTAGCCGCGATGATAACAGGTGTTTTGACCCTCTTATTTTCATTAGGGCCACAAGCCCAGCTGATCGTCTTCTCCATTGCCTCTCTGGCAAGTGTTTTCATTGGGCGCAAGTTTTTTGCCGGCAACAATAATCCGACAGATCAACCTTTGCTCAATGAAAGAGGAGATCAGCTAATTGGTAAAACATTTACG
>JAJFHF010000164.1 GCA_021775775.1 Hyphomicrobiaceae bacterium | reverse complement strand
ATTTTGCGCGTCATTTAATCCCTTTGGCGTTTTTTTAACTGTACAGAGAGATCATAGACGTGCTTTTTGGGGGCTTCGAATGTCTCCACCACATGCGCCACGGCATCGCGCATGGTGGCCCCTTTTGCAACTTCTTGTGTTAATGCATCTTCGATCTGGGCATCTGATATGGTTTGCTCTTGGGGCGGGGCGACAACAATGACCAACTCACCTTTTAAATCGCGGGTCTCTAACAGCTCTATGAGTTCGCTGATGGACCCTTCGATGATTTCTTGGTGAAGTTTGGTGAGCTCACGGCATAGGGCGGCGCGGCGATCTCCTAATTCGCTTTGCATATCGATTAGGACGGCTTGTACCCGTTTGACCGTTTCATAAAATACCAAACTGGCCTTTACGCTTGATAGAGCTGCAAGTTGGCGGCGGCGCGCTTGTTGTTTGGGGGGCAAAAATCCTTCAAATAAAAAACGATCCGTTGGAAGGCCTGACAATGACAGCCCCGCCATGACGGCGCTGGCCCCTGGCACCACCTCAACCGTGAGGCCCGCTTCGCGAACCTGGCCTACCAATTTATAGCCTGGGTCAGAAATCAGCGGCATACCAGCGTCTGAGATGAGGGCAACCGATTTACCTGCTTTGATCATGGCAATAATTTTAGGGCGCATTTGATCGCCGTTATGATCATGATAAGTGATCAGCTCTGATGAAATGCCGTAATGTTGCAAAAGTGTGCGCGAGCGCCGCGTGTCTTCTACAGCGATAACATCTGTGCGCGCTAAGACTGCCAGGGCGCGCAAACTCATATCTGCTAGATGGCCAATTGGGGTCGCGACCAAATAGAGTTGTGGTGTCAAAGGCTCATCCATGTATGAGCGTAAGACGTCATCCACCCGGTCAACACAGCGATGTCTCTCTTGTTTTGGGTTTGCCTCATCATGGGCCATAGACAGTCTCTTCTTAAAAATTTACATGATAAATGCACGAAACACACTCATTTGGGCTTTTGATATCACAATCGGGGCGTAAAAAAGCAACAATCCCCAACTGATAACCGGATCTTTTTGACGAATCTGGCGTAAATGGCGCAAAATAGCTGTGATAAATCCATTATAAAGTCATTTTTAAAGGGTTTGTTGGTTTGAGCCGGGCTCTTGGTGTTATAATTTACTTCTGAACCCCGCGACTGAATATTTAAGCTAATGAATTGTTATTTTGTACCGAACGGTGAGTGAAACATAAAATGTTAGACCTTTTATTGAAACCTAATTTTGTGAAGTCGGCTTGCTATTTGTTGTCTTCGATGAGAGATGTTCAAAACAGGATCACTCTTCCAAGCTTTTCTATTTCGCGTTTGCTTGTTCAAATCGGTGTCATATTGTTACTGAGCGCTTGTTCTGGCAGTAATTTGGGGTTGAATACCAGCCTAAATGGAACTCCAACCACTGAGCAAAATGCGCTCAATGGTGATGGCAAAATGCGCATCGCTTTGTTGTTGCCTCTCTCTGCTCAAGGGCGTTCAGGTGAAATTGCCAAACAAATGAAGCAAGCTGCGGAATTGGCGCTTTTTGAAGCTGACAATCCAAATATCATCATGATTGCCAAAGATACGACTGGAACGCCTCAGGGTGCGAAAGCGGCTGCCACAGCTGCTCTTGGCGAGGGCGCTGAGCTTGTCCTTGGTCCCTTGTTTGCCACATCTGTTCGCGCAGCAGCCCCTGTTACTCAACAAGCCAATATACCTATGATTGCTTTTTCTAGCGATCAAAGTGTGGCTGGTAATGGGGTCTATCTTTTGAGTTTCCTAGCTGGGCATGATGTCTCTAGCGTTGTGAATTATGCGATTAGCCAAGGCAAGCGCCGGTTTGCAGCTTATTTACCGCAAGATCAATATGGCCAAGTTGCTCAACTTGCGTTTCGTAAAGCTGTTAGCGCAGGCGGCGGGCAAATTGTAGCCTTGGCAACCTATCCAAAAGATTCCGATGGATTGGTCAAAGCGGCGAAACCACTTGCAAAGAAAATCAAGACCGGGCGCGCGGATGTTTTATTCTTACCTGCTGGGCAAAAATATCTCCCGCAATTGGCAACGCTTTTGCCATATCATGAAATTGATACAAAAAAAGTACAGATACTTGGCTCTTCGCGGTGGGACTTTGCGACCATTGGCAGCCAAGACCCTTTGCGTGGTGGCTGGTTCCCTGCAGCTGATCCGAACCAATGGAACAAGTATAAACAGCGCTACACCCAGACATATGGGACAATACCAACACGCATCACCACACTACCCTATGATGCAGTGAGCCTGGCGGCTTCATTTATCAACAGGCCTGCTGGCCAACGGTTCAATACGGCAAACTTAACGCAAACAGGTGGGTTTGCCGGTGTTGACGGGATCTTTAGACTGACGCCGAATGGCCTTTCAGAGCGCCGCTTTGCGATTTTAGAGGTTCAAAAATTCTCTAATAAAATCATTCGTCCTGCGCCGACTAGTTTTGGTGGAAATCATTTTTAGTAGACTCTATTTTTCCTCTCACGGCTATTTCAAGCGCGAAAAGCGCTTGAGCCTGCGAGGCGCGGCGCTAAGCGCCGGACGCCAAAGGCGTCATGTGCGCTCGCGAAAAGCTTGCTTCCTTCTTCGTTTAGTATGTTCAAATGAATTTATCTAAAAGTGGAATGCTCTAGAACGCATTACTTAGTATGAAGCCTCACTAAAGCATACTGTCATTAAAGAAAAAACAAAAGCTAACCATTCGAAGAAGGAAGCGAGCTTAGTGAGCGCACATGGCATCCTGCGAAGGAGGCCCGCCGCGTTGCGGCGCCCTAACGGAGGCTCAAGCGCTTTTCGCGCTTGAAATAGCCGTGAGTGGAAAAAAATTAGAGCA
>JAJFHF010000163.1 GCA_021775775.1 Hyphomicrobiaceae bacterium | reverse complement strand
TTCATTAGAGAGGGGGTGATTGTCGATTAGAGGTTGGGGCACAAAACCCTCAACGCTTGCCGTTACCTTTGTTTTTTTTATCTTTGCCATGGTTTGAATATGGTATGGGGGAGCTTTAAGGGCAAGTGCCAAAAGCCAATCACTTTATATTTTTTATGACATAATTTTAATAAAAAATGGGATGCTATTTAAATAAGGGGCTGTATAATTTTATGAAGATGTTTTTTAAGCTAAGATTGAGTGGCTAGACCTACCGGAGGATGACTGATGATAAAGGTGTGTTTGTTTAAGATTAGTTTGTTTGTTGTCGTTCTTCTTATGATGCCTGTTGAGGTTATGGCTGGGCCTTCATTTTCTTGTAATGGCTCGCTTTCATCTAATGAGCGGTTGCTTTGTAAAAACAATGAATTGGGTGCGCTGGACCGGAAAATTGCAGATAGCTTTCATGCGCTAACGTCTATGCTTAACCGGGCGGCGGCTGATCTTGTTCGATCGGACCAAAGATTGTTTATCAAACAACGCCAAAAGTGCCGCGTTCATTTTCGGTGTACCCGTAATGTCATGCGCGCTCGTCTTAAAGTGCTGAATTCTGAATTGAGCCATGAACAAGCTTTGCGTCAACAAGGGCATGATGTGGGGCAAGAGCAAGAAGGATTAAGTGATGAAGAACGAGACGATAGCCCTTGTGGTCCTGGTTTTTCTGTTTTTGAAGGCAAATGCATTCATAATTCTGAGCTTGAGCAAAAACAAAAAATAGGCAACTCTCAGCCATTGCCACCAGGGAAATATGGTATTTATGTTTTGTCTCATGAAGATAGCCTTCGGTTGGATGCAACGGCTGATAAACTTTTATTCACGCAAAATCAAGCTGGTGATCGCCATGCGCCAAAACAATCTTTTTTTGTGGTCTATCAAAATGGGGCTTATTCCATCACTGACTTGAAAAGTGGTTTGCGGTTGCATGCCGATGGGGGCGGGGATAAACAGGTCTCTGTTCGTTATCAGCCGCATGATGATTTCACTAAATTTCGTCTCACGCCTGCGCTTGATGGGTGCTTTCACGTGCAAACTGTGGCCACGGGGAATTATTGGGTTTGGGAGCCGAACTCACAAGTGATCGTTGTGCGCGCGCAACCGGCTGGTGAAGAGAGCATGTTTTGCTTTATGGCACAGTAGAGTGTTTATGAATTGGGGACTTTTTGTTTCTCTCACGGCTATTTCAAGCGCAAAAAGGCGCTTGAGCCTTCCGAGGGGCGGCGCTAAGCGCCGGACGCCTCGCGGCGTCATGTTCGCTCGCAAGCTCGCTACCTTCTTCGTATAGATCGTATTAATTTTTTGGCGCGTTTTTTTATGTCATAAATGCCTTCACCCCTCACAGGCGGCTTTATAGGCTTGGCAAATAATCATATCCAGTCCGTGAGTATAGCCACCGCGAATGTCTGCGCCGCGCGGTCCAAGCCCTTCAAAATTGCTTTGTTTCAGCTCAACATGAGTTTTGTTGTTATCTAGTGCTTTGAACGTGACTTCGACGAATGTGTGTACATCAAATGGTTCTCCTGGTTTGACCGCTTCATCGGGGGTGGGGATGTGAAAGTTCATGGCAAAGAAATCATTTGGGTCATAAGTTTTAATCTCCCCCCATAGGTACTCTTCATCATTGGGGCCGACTTCGATGATTTGACCGCCCACCTTTGGCTCGACCTTGATGGTTTTGGCTGGCGTCCCTGTCATGGCAGAGACGGTGAATTTTCCCAGCGGCCACCAGGTGTGCATCTCACTGACAAAAATGCGAAAAGCGGTTTCTTGGTTGCAGGGGACGTCTACTGTTTTGATGAGCGGTTCAATCATTTTTCTCTCCTGGCATGTTTTTTTAAGTCGGCTTGCTTAATTGTTATCTACTCGTTTGGCAATCTCTGCGCTATAGGCTGACAACACATCAGACCAAAAGCTATCTAGATAGCTGCGCAGTTCTTCTAGCCCTTCGCGTTTGACGGCATAAAGGCGCTTGTTGCCTTTTGGTTTGACACTGACCAGCTGGGCTGATTGGAGCACCTTGAGGTGCTGTGAGACGGCTGGCCGGCTTACAGGCTGGGTCAAAGCCAGTTCTCCCACGGTTTTGGGATGATCGCGCAGGGCCTCAAAAATATGACGGCGGGTTGGATCAGCCAAGGCTGTTAAAGCTTGTTCGTAAGTCATAGCTTACTGTAAGTTGTGACTTACGGAGAGTCAAGGGGGGCTTAGTTTTGTGAGTAAAAATACGAAGTTGATCAAATGCAATAATCTGCACCACCTTTGGGATGGCCAAGAGGAATTTTTCTGAATTTCAAAGTGAAGTGATTTTGAAGACTTAACTTATGTGGGCCTAATTAAAATATTATTGTTATCAGTTATTTCCAAATCATGTTTTACGGGCTTGTTATTAATAACGCATGCAAACAATGAAAAAAATTTCACAATTTGCATATAATAAATATATTTACGATGATTTCTTTCTGAAGAGAAAAAAACCCATAAACTTTTAGACCATGTGTAAATTGAAAGATCTCTTTGGCATGGATGATTTGACTGCATATATCTTTTATATTTACATCAGCAGGTTGTCCGGAGAGCATATCATATTCTTCTCCTAATTTTAAATTTGATAAAGTCTGACCTTTTTGAACTGTAGTACGAGGATATTTCGTAATTTTAAAATTAATAGTTGAAACTTGCTTCGAAACATAATTAAGCTCAATCAAACGACGACTGGCAAGAGAACCAATCAGCAATTGTTTTTCAATTTCAAATATTAACTGGGGGGTCAAATCTGTTTCCTGGTAAAGAGAACTCAAAAAATTTGAAATTTGTGATAATTCATCTTTCCATAAGTTTATGATATCTGAATTTTTCATTCGTGAATTCTCAATCTAATTTATTAGATAAGTGAAAATTGCAAAAGACGATAATAAACCTAACTCTCAGCCCTCAAGCCAGCGCGCTGAATAAGCGTCTTATCTTCAGCTGCATCATTGTTGCCTGTTGTCAGCAATTTCTCACCATAAAAGATCGAGTTGGCGCCGCCCATGAAGCATAAAAGCTGGGCTTCGTCATTGAGGTTCTCGCGGCCAGCGGATAGGCGCACGCGGGCTTTTGGCATGAGGATGCGCGCTACCGCGATCATGCGGACCAGCTCAATGGAATCAACGCGCTTGTTCTCAGCTAAGGGCGTGCCTGCTACGGGCACGAGGGCGTTAATTGGCACGGAGCCGGGGTGAGGTGTTAGGGTGGCTAGAACTTCTAGCATGCGGGCGCGGTCAACAATGGTTTCACCCATGCCGATGATGCCACCAGAGCAAAGGGAAATGCCAGCTTTTTGCACGTTGGAGATGGTCTCCAGGCGGTCATCAAAAGTGCGGGTGGTGATGATCTCACTGTAAAACTCAGGTGAGGTGTCGATGTTGTGATTATAAGAGACCAGCCCGGCGTCGCGCAGCCGGCCAGCTTGCTCTTGGTTCAACATGCCAAGGGTGACGCAAGCTTCCATGCCCATATCGGAGACACCTTTGACCATATCAACGACCTGGTCAAAGGCTTCGCCGTCTCGTACATTGCGCCATGCTGCGCCCATGCAAAAACGGGTGGCGCCAGCGTCTTTGGCTTGTTGGGCTTTTTCTAATACATCTTGTGTTGGTAACAGGGGCTCTTTTTCAAGGCCGGTTTTTTTGGCATAGTGAGCCGATTGTGGGCAGTATTTGCAATCTTCTGGGCACGCGCCAGTTTTGATGCTTAACAGGCTGGCCAGTTGTACGGAGCCGTCTTCATGAAATTGGCGGTGTACCGTTTGCGCCTTATAGAGCAGCTCCATAAGCGGGAGCTCTAAAAGGGTAACGATCTCATCTGTTTGCCAATCGTGACGGATTAGGCCAGTTTGATCTTTCGCGATTTCCTCATTTGAGGTATCACCTGTAGCATCTTCTTCTTGAACTGGGGGGATGTGATCG
>JAJFHF010000162.1 GCA_021775775.1 Hyphomicrobiaceae bacterium | reverse complement strand
GAAGGTGATGCGCCAGGGTAGTGAAAAGATGCTGCAGGTGAAGGTTGCTCGGCTTGAAGTGGCTGAGAAAACAAATGCTGCTTTTAAACCTGTTGATCAGTTAGGTGAACCTAAAGACGTTGAATTTATGGGCCTAACGCTTTCTAATATGAGCGCTGATTTGCGCCGTAAATATCGTATTGATAAAAAAACAAATGGTGTGGTTATTACGAAGGTGGCCCCTGGCAGTAAGGCGGCTGAAAAAGGTTTGCGTCCTGGACATGTGATTGTTGAGGTGATGCAAGACCCGGTCTCTAGTCCTAAAGAAGTGATTGATCGCATTGAAGCGGTTAAAAAAGCGAATAAAGAAAATGCCATCTTGTTTGTGGCCCGCGGGAATGGTGAATTTGGTTTTGTTGCTTTACCGTCTAAGCCTAAGGGTTAAAGCATCGTTCGCCAATTTTCTTTGTTGGTTTGTTTTTTTGAATATATAAAAAAAGCTCCGTTGTCTGGTAAATAGGCGCGGGGCTTTTTTATTGCCGGAAATTTAATTTGGTTGATGGATTACCATTTGTTGGAATGGAATTTCTAGCTCATATATATTGCATGCTTCAATCATCAAACGGTTGACCTCACCTTCAATATCTTCAAAACGATGGGCTTGTGCCCCGTCGATATCTATCTCTATATCGTAATCTATTGATGATGGACCCGCGCTCATAATATCAACGATGAGGTGTTTGATGCTCTCTGGGGGGATAAAGGTTTCCAGTCTTTCTTGAACGAATTTTGTTAAAATGCCGGGGAGTTCATAGGTTGATTGGGCTTGGTGTTTGTATGAAATTCCAAAGGTTTGGCGAATTCTAAAGCCGGTTGAAAGGTTGCGCAAAGAGGCGTTGATAAAATCTGTAGTTGAATAGATGATGCGGGCCCCGCCCAACTCAACGAGTTGCACCAATTCAGGGGTTTGGCTGAGAACTTTAGCAATATGGTCATTTTCTAACTGTACCCAATCATCTTTTTTGGTGGGGAACCAGGCTTCGTTATGAGCGGGGGGACGTGAATGCATCCCGATCAGAGCTCTTACCGGCAAAGTGAAGTGTCCGCCATCAAGGACTGGGTTTTCAAAGTGGGTGTAGTGATCAAGCTTGGTTACTTGCCAAGGAACACCATCTATCATCAAACGCTCGCCTTCTTGAACTGCCCCTAAATTCAGAAGCAAAATGCTTTGCTCTATAATTACGGGTAAGATTTTGATGCTGACCCAGGCCATCGCAAGCGCAAATAAAGCGGAAAGCCCAAGTAATATCCAATCATTTAAATAGTTGAGAACAGACATTGTTGCTATGATCGAGATTAGAATGGTCAATACCCCAAAGATGAGTTTTGCGAGACGGGTATAGAAGCCTTTCTTGATGCCGCTTTTGGAATAGAGCGCGCCAATGATGTTATTTAATAAGCGCAGAATGGCAAAGGTTGTTATGAAGGTCACCAGGGCAATGATTATGTTGATGCCTCTTGTGCGAATGAAGGTTGTGGCGGAATTTTCGACCTGAACGGTTTTGGCTATATTTTTCTTTATTTCTAGCTGTTTATTTGATGTGTCTTCTAGAGTCTCAGCTTCTATTAATCGCTCTTGCCATTGTTTTTGCTGAGTTGTGAGGAAGGTGCTTGCCGTATCAGGTTTTTCGTCTTTTCCTATGGGATTGTTATTTATGATAAGTTCGATGCGTTTTAACGCTTCTTGGGATAGTCTTTGACGCTGTTTTGCTTCTGATATTTTCGTTTTTAACGTATCAATTTCGCGGATATTTTTGGTGCTGCTTTTTATTAATTTAATAAATGGTTCGGCTAGACTTTGTAATTCTTCTTCAAGGTTGAATTTTTTGTTTTTTGTTGCATAGAATGTTTCTTTAGTTGTGCCGCTGGTGATGGTTGATATTTGATTTTCTAAATCTGTTAAATTTTGGTTTTCTGTTTTTAACTCTTCTTCTAATTCTGTTTTGGTTACGTTTTCTTTGGCACTTGTGAGGTTTTCTTTTAGCGTTTTGATTAACTGGATTTGTTGTTCTTTTGTTATAAGCAATTGCCGTAGTGTTTTATAAGCAGCCTGGGCTTCTTTGTTTTGGGTTTGAGCTGCTTGCTGGGTTTTCAGATCGACCTGGGCTTCTGCTTTTAATGGTATCGTTGCTCCAAGAAGAAGTGGGGCTGCTAGGCTTAAGAAAATAGCCATTTGTTTGACTTGATAGCCCCATTGGCTTTTTAAGCTGGTACTTAATTTAAGCATATCTATCTTTCCATTTTATTGGACCGAATTAAGATCATCATTCTTAAGCTTGGTAAAGGTCTGTGTTCAGGTGACAAATTCGTCTTTGTTATAGCCTTGCATGTAAAGAAGGCTGGTCAAATCTGTGTGATTTATCGCGGCATCAGCTTTGGCGGCAACGATGGGTTTGGCTTTGTAGGCGACGCCGAGGCCGGCATGGGTGATCATATCTAGATCATTGGCCCCATCGCCCACTGCCAGAGTGTCTGTGCGGGTTAGCTGTTTTTCAACAATATAATTTTCTAGAGCGGTTTTTTTGGCGGCACTGCCTAGAATTGGAGGGATGACTTGCCCGGTGAGTTTTTTATCTTTGATTTCTAAATTGTTGGCCTGGGTGGTATGAAAACCGGTGAGGGCGGCTATTTTATCTGTGAAATAGGTGAAGCCGCCTGAGACGAGCGCACAATAGCTGCCGTTTTTGGCCATGGTTTGAACGAGGGTTTTGGCCCCTTTTGAGAGGTGCAATCGTTCATTGATGACGGTTTCTAGGGCGGATGTTTCAAGGTCTTTTAGGAGACTAACGCGTTCTCTCAAGGCATCATCAAAATCAATTTCGCCGCGCATCGCGCACTCTGTAATTTCTGCTACCTTTGGTTTGATGCCGGCTAGGTAAGCGATTTCATCGATGCACTCTTCTTGGATGATGGTGGAGTCCATATCTGATATTAGCAGTTTCTTGCGGCGATTTTTGCTCGGTTGCAGCGCGTAATCTATTGGATGGGGGGCTAGATAGGTTGTAATGTTATTTTTGAGGGGCTCTAATTGAGCCGTTGGGATTGTGAGGTCAATATCTAGCGCCTCATTTTTTGCTAACCATTTTGGCTCAGCTTGCGTTTTAAGATGCAATTTTAAATCTTGAATGAAGGCGTCTGTGAGCTGGTTTTGGCCTTGTGGGGCTATGAGGGTGAGGGTGAGATTAGATGTTGTCATCGGGTTTAAGGTCTCATGTTTGTTTGCAAGCTCTCTTTCTATATGGCAAATGAAGGGTTTGCAAAAGGGGATAGGTTTTGTTTTGGGCAGATTTTAAACAGTGAGTGGTGAGATGAACAGGCCAATATTAATCGCAGGGCCAACAGCAAGTGGTAAATCTGGTTTGGCTTTGGCGATTGCGCACGAAGTTGATGGAGTGATCATTAATGCCGATTCGGCTCAAGTTTATGGTGAGTTAGAGATTATAACGGCGCGTCCATCTAGCAAAGATATGGAGCGTGCGCCGCACCAGCTCTATGGGCATGTGAGTGGCAAAGACGCTTACTCGACTGGGGCGTGGTTGGAAGATGTGACGTTGGTATTGAATGAACTTTCCCAGGTTGGTAAGCGGGCCATTATTGTTGGCGGAACAGGGCTTTATTTTCAGGCTTTGTTAGAGGGGCTCTCTAGTGTACCTGAGATTGAGGCTGGTGTTCGCGCTCATTGGCGCCATGAAGCGGGGCGGATTGGGGCTGATGGACTTTATGAAATTCTATCGACCAAAGATCCGCTGATGGCGGCCAGGCTTAATCCCAATGATACGCAACGGATGGTGCGCGCGCTGGAGGTGATTGAGAGCACGGGGCGCTCATTGAAAGTTTGGCAAGATGAAACGGGGCCGTCTTTGCTACGCTTTGAGGATTGTGATGGCTTTGTGCTGTCATTTGAGCGCAGTGCTCTATATGAGCGGATTAATGAACGTTTTGGTGTCATGGTGCAAGAGGGGGGGCTTGATGAAGTGCGCGCGCTCTATAAACTTGGCTATGAGCCTCAATTGCCGATTATGCGCGCGCTTGGGGTGCCTGAATTGGG
>JAJFHF010000161.1 GCA_021775775.1 Hyphomicrobiaceae bacterium | reverse complement strand
GCAGAAACCCGTTTTGAAATCGTAAACGCCGCCGCTGGAATGGCCGGACGGATGATCTTAAACACCACCTCTTTACCCGTTTGTGATTTATCAGCTGCAAGTGTAACCGAGCTATGTTGAACGGTTTCATATTTCGATCGTTTAGGTAACAAGCGCGATAATTGACCAGGCGCCCCCTTTTTATCTGAAACTTTATTGCTTAAGCGACGGTTTCTAGGATTATCAAGATCATGACGGGTCAATAAATAGGTTTGATCAGATTTATCCCCTAACAGAGGAACATTACGTTCAGCGCGCGCTTCACGTAAATCTCGTTGAATGAAGTTATCAATAAAATACCCCAACTTTTCATAGCCGGCCCTGGTAAAATAAAACCCATCCTTAGAACGTAACAACCGTATTTTACCATTCACATCAGGACCATAAGGCGAATATTGCCCATCATCATTAGCAAAGTGAATCCAGTGATCAATATAACGCACCTGGGCGCTGGCGGCTTGCAATTTCACCATCTCATTAATGGTCTCTAATTCCGCGCGCACCTTAGATTGCCGAACAATAGGCATCCCCACCCAATAAACAGAAATTTTCTTAGCAGCTAATTTGCGCAAAACTTGCAAAATACGTTGCCGATAACGCGAGCGCCATTCTTCACTGTCCATATAAAAGCGTTTTTTCTTGATTTTAAATGGGCGCCGGTCATTTATGCCAATCATAACAATGGCAATATCATAAGCTCGTTTGGCAAGCATACCATCTAATTTTTTAACCCAATCTTTGCGCCCTCTTGTCATCAAACTAGCGCTATACCCAACCTCTTTAAAAAGTTCGATTTTTTTATTGGTTTTCAAAACGCGGCTCAAGCCAACCCAAGCTCCATCAGCATAGCCATCACCTAACACCAAAACTTTATAAGTACCACCAGATGGAAACGGCGTCACATATGAAGCATTGTCATTCGCTCCATGTGAAAGGGCAGGGAAAAACAGTAAACACACAAATGCCCACAAACAAACAACACTGGCACGGCCCCGCAAACTTAATAGAACTGGCGCACTTGATAGATCTGACACACTTGATAGAAACGGCACACTTGATAAAAATGGCGCTCTTATGAAAGATGACCATTTTGTTTGAATTTGTGAAAAACTTAACATCAACATTGTTCTAAGCTTTGCTCTTGCAACATAACGGGACCTTTTCCCTAACGTCGCAATCTCTCTAATAAGGCATGAGTCGGATAGCCATCGGCTGGCCAACCTATTCTTCTTTGATACGACCTTAAGGCCCGTTTCGTTTGTGGCCCCATTTTACCGTCAATTTTGCTTATTTTATAGCCCTTTTGTTTCAATCGGCTTTGTATTTCTTTTTGCTCCACATATTTAAGCAAACGATCTTGTTTTGGCCAGTCTTGGATAAAAGCGTCATATCCCAAAATACGATCACCTAAATGCCCAACGGCTAGAACATAAGAAACAGACGCATTATAGCGCATCAGCACTTTAAAGTTTTTAAGCACCAAAAAGGCAGGCCCATGCGCCCCAGCAGGTAATAGCAATTGAGCGCGATCATTTGGGCGAGGAAAATTAAAGCCATTCACCCGTTTGATCCCTAATTTCTGCCATTGCCCAAGGGTTTTCTTAACTCGCCATCCAGACACGGCATAATTATACCCCTTAGGCACCACAACCTCATAGCCCCATGTTTTGCCCGTTTGCCAACCTGACTTCTTTAAATAATTAGCACTAGAGGCCAGCGCATCTGTTACCGATCCCCAAATATCTCTTTTCCCATCTCCCGTATAATCAACAGCATAATGATTATAAGTTGTAGGAATAAACTGAGTATGCCCCATAGCCCCCGCCCAAGAGCCTTTAAAGTCACGCAAAGAAATATCGCCGCGCTGTAAAATTTTAAGCGCTCCTATGAGTTGTTTACGCCCATAAGAACGACGTTTTCCTCTGTACGCCATCGTCGCCAAAGAGCGGACAACGTCTTTATCACCCTTATTTTGTCCATAGGTACTTTCCATGCCCCATATGGCCAAAAGAATTTGTTTTTCGACCCCATACCTTTGACTTATCTTTGCTAAAATATCAGCCCGTTCATTCAACGCTTGCTGGCCAAGTTCAATGCGTCTATCAGAAACCCCTCGATCAATATAGCGCCATACTGGGCTTACAAATTCAGGCTGAGAGGACTGAGCCAGCCCAATAGAAGGATCAGGGGTCAACCCCCCAACGGCTTTCCAATAAACCGATTTACGAATACCTGCTCGCTTAGCAGTGGGCCAAAATTTCTCTAAAAACACACGAAATTGGGGGCTTGCCTGTACATCTGAAGGCCCATGCCCAACCACAATCAATCCAAGCAACAGCAAACAAAACGAAACCATTTTGCGCGCTCTTTGCGCAAGCAATTTAAAATAACAATGCTTTTGTTTAAAGGAACAATATTGTCTCACACAATCATCCTATTCAAAATCTCAAGAGAGTGCACACTCATCAAGAAGGTTAAGGTCTAACGCGTACAACAGGTCTCAATAAAAAAAGAGATTGGCAATTTCTTGACAAAATCCCAAAATATACAGCTTTATTTGTCATCTTCTCTCAAAGACTTTAACAAGGCCTTATTTGGAAAACAACTCGGCAGCCGCCCAATTTGTCGCTCATATGTGCCAATCCCATTGCGAGTTTTCCCACCAAACAACCCATCAGGGTTCTCTTCAGAAGCGCCAAGATGCTTTAAATGTATTTGAACTTCACAAATACGTTTGCGGGTAAAACCAAAATTATCTTTAGACGGCCAAGCTGTTTGAAAATCACATTTTTTACGGCCGCCATTACACCAAATAAGGTCCCCTAAATGGCCAACAAACAAAGCATAAAGATCAGCTTTGTTATAACGCCGAAAAACCTCAAAGTTCTCCGTGACCAAAAACTTAGGACCATTCATACCAGCAGGTGCCATAAATTGAACTTTTTGCGCAAGGTCAGGAAACTTCAAAACCTTACCATTAGCACCCTTAACCCGCCGGACCCCAAGGGCGCGCCATTCCGCAATCGTTCTTCGTCCCAAAGGCCCCTCCACGGCACAATTAAAGCCTTTAGGCACATCAACTTCATAGCCCCACCCTTGGCCAGATTTCCAGCCAATGGCTTTTAAGTAATTCGCAGCAGATGCCAAAGCGTCGGGCACACTACTCCAAATATTTTTACGACCATCGCCATCAAAATCAACCGCGTAAGCAGCAACAATGTCAGGTGAAAACTGAGGGTAACCGGTCGCCCCTGCATAGGTAGTTTTATACGCAGCTAAGCTAATATGGCCTTCATCAATAAACTTCAAAGCATGCAGTAAGTTTTGTCTATACTTAGGCCGTGCATCAGGCGCACCGGCATAGGCAAGTGATAGCAATGTACGGATGCCATCAAATTTATTTTTAGCCCGCCCATAGGCCGTCTCTTTTCCCCAAATCCCCAACACCGCGCGCATATCAACGCCATAGCGTTTTTCAATCAGTGGTAAAATGTTTTTATATTTATTTCTAATCTCTTTGCCTTGACTTACCAAATTACGAACATAGCGCTCTTGAAAATACCCCGTTGGAAACAAAAATTCTTTTTGGCGAGGCCGAGAGCAAGAAGCAGGAAAAGAATTTTTGCTCACAGCTTTTCTTTTTTGAGCCGTTCCAGATTTTTTTTGTTGGCGTATTATTTTATCCCACCTGGCATGTGTGCGCACACGCGGCAATTTATAATTAGGGCGAACATTGCTCACGGCAGCTTTAAAGGTTTTACGGCTTATGCCTTGTTCTTTCGCTGTTTGCCACAGCACCGTTTTCCACTTTTCCAAAGCAGGGTCAGTTTTTATGTGTCGCTCTCGGGCAAACACCCCAGAAGATATAAAAAAACATGAACATATAATCACAAAGAGAGAAATCAAATTTGCTCGTTTAGGAAACCATAATTGAATAACGGCCATCTGCTCTCCTCTAGCACATTGCTCACGTTTCATTTAACTATACTGATACTGTGGGGAAGTATGATTTATAATGAAGGCAGATTTTGGCAGGTCAAGAAAATTAAACGCAAACTCGATCATATAAAAGTCTCTTATTTATAAAAAATTCAAGAAACCTTTTTCAAATCATTCAGCTTTTCTTCCCAGGCAAGAGCATGGGTCACAATTGTCTCAAGGTCTTGATAATGAGGTTGCCAACCAAGTTCAGCGCGGATGCGATCCGAGGCAGCAATTAACTCAGCTGGGTCCCCTTCACGCCGATCACCAATAATGACAGGGAAATTAACTCCAGAGACTTTTTTAACGGTTTCTATCACATCCAAAACACTAAAACCTTGACCATAGCCACAATTAAAAACCCGGCTTGTCCCTTGATCGCGCAAATAATCTAAAGCCACACAATGAGCCTCAGCCAAATCAGAAACATGGATATAATCGCGCACACACGAGCCATCTTTGGTCGGGTAATCTTGCCCAAAGACATTCATCTGGCTGCGAGGACCATGGATTATTTCAGCTGCAACCTTAATCAAATGTGTCGCTTTGGGTGTTGACTGCCCCGTGCGACCAACAGGATCAGCACCAGCAACATTAAAATAACGAAGAGCAACATAATTCAAATCAGTCGCAGCAGCAATATCTCGAAGCATCATTTCCGTCATCATTTTTGAGGCACCATACGGTGAAATTGGCGCAAATGGCGCCTCTTCAGTAACCGGGTTAATGTCTGGCATGCCATAAACTGCGGCCGTTGAGGAAAAGATAAAATTCTTAATATTTTGAGCAACCGCCACAGCAAGCAAATCACGTGTTTTGGAAGTATTGTTAAGATAATAACCAAGGGGGTCTTGGATAGACTCAGGCACCACAATCGAGCCTGCAAAATGAATAATGCCAGTTATTCCATGTTTTAGAATGATGGTTTCAACTAATTTTTGATCCGCAATATCACCGACAACCAAAGTGGCACCATCTGGAACGGCCCATTCAAAACCTGTGGTAAGGTTATCCAGAACGACCACGGTTTCACCGCGATCTTGTAAAGCCCACGCTGTATGGCTCCCAATAAACCCTGCACCACCTGTCACCAAAACTGCCATACCACAATCCTCTTTTAACCTAGAATATAATGTTCATAATCTCATACACAAGGCTAGCAACTAAAAAACATATGTACTAGTAAGTATTCATTTTTAATTACAAGCAAACTCTTATACGAAGCATTCATATAAACCATATAAGGTTTATATGAATAAAACTTGAAGCCCCCACAGCAAAGGCAATTTAATAGTATTTATGCAATAAATGGTCGATATTTAATTTCTATTGAAATATATCGCAATTTTCTTATTAATTACACTTCAATTCGCAAAATGATAAGACAACTTTTAAACAACAGCGAAGCGAGCAAACGCTTAAGGGACACATTGTTTGAAATTGTGTTTAAGGGGAAAAACAATGGCGCCAACACAACGCATTAGAAAAGCAATCTTGCCGGTTGCCGGTTTAGGAACACGGTTTCTACCAGCGACCAAAGCCATGCCAAAAGAAATGCTAACCATCGTTGACCGGCCGATCATTCAACATGTGGTTGATGAAGCAAGAGCAGCAGGTATTGAACATTTTATTTTTGTAACGGGGCGCAACAAAACGGTTATTGAAGATCATTTTGACAAACAAGTTGAGTTAGAGACCACCCTGAGTGAGAGGGGCAAGCTTGAAGAATTAAATATGCTCAATGACTTGTTACCTAAAGCTGGCCAGACAAGTTACACAAGACAACAGTCCCCCAAAGGTCTCGGCCATGCAGTATGGTGCGCACGTGACTTGGTCGGCAATGAACCATTTGCATTATTGCTGCCCGATGTATTGGTCCAAGCACCAGATAAAGGGTGTATGGCTCAAATGATGGATATTTACAACAAAACCGGTGGGAATATTTTGGCCGTTGAAGAAGTCGAACCAGACCAAACCTCTAATTATGGCGTGGTTGATGTCTTAAAAAATGAATGCGGAACAATGAAAATCAATGGCATGGTTGAAAAACCAGCCCCGCGCACAGCCCCTTCAAATCTAATTATTATGGGCCGTTACATCTTACAACCTGAGATATTTGATATATTAGCGACACAAACTGAAGGTGCTGGTAACGAAATTCAAATAACTGATGCCATGAAAACACTAATGAATGACCAAGAGTTTTATGCCTGTCCTTATGAGGGGAGAAGCTTTGATTGTGGCTCTAAGATTGGATTTTTGGCAGCTAACGTTGCCTTTGCTCTCTCACGAGATGATATAGGCCCCGCATTTCGAGACGCCTTGCGCAAACTGATCTGATGGTCTGATTTTCGAATTAGTTTAATCAATAAGCTATGAGTAAATCTTATGGTCTAAGATTGAGCCCAATTCTAAAAACATTTTCTTGATACCCAGCCCCATCATTTGTGTCGACATCTGAAAATTCATAACTAGCTAGCACCCGGGCACGATTATTCAAAATATACTGCATAGCTATGCCAGCAGTTAAAGTATCTTGTTCAACATCCACCCCTTCAAACTCTTCTTCTTCATACACAAGCGATCCAACAAAACGAATATGAGGACGAAAATAATGGGTTAAAATAACGCTATAGTCGGTTTCCACAACCCCAATCGTACCATCAAGGTCAGTGCTTTCAACATCACGCTCAGTGCGTAGCACCAAGGTTGTCGTCTCAGTTGGCCGATAGGTCAGAGCCGCGTTATACACAACCTCCTTGATATCAACATAGCGAGCTTCATCAGCGTCCAGCCACTCATGACCAACACTTGCCTCAAAGCGCCACAATGCACTCATGTCATAAATGCCACCCACCTCAAAGCTATAGCCATTCGCCCCCCTTTGAAAACCCTGATCATCCAAACGGCTATCAAAATCTCGCACCACATAATCAGCCTGGCTAAAAACAGAAAAACCAGGATTAAATGTATGATTTAAGCGGGCAGAGGCACTAGATTCTAGATAATCACGGTCATCATTGTTAGTGACCACACCTTGGCTGTTGGTAACATCATCATAATCATAATCAGTCAACCCTCCCCTCAATTGTAAGCTCGAGCGGTTCCATCCATAATTATAAAGGCCATTTAAATTCAATGTTTGAAACGTGGCCAATTCGGCATCAGTGTTGAGGTTATCAATTTCCCCTCGGTCGTCTTGCAGATTTTCAATCCGCCCTTCCAACTCTAAGAAGTGATTGTTCTGAATATCAAGACGGGTTCTCGAACTCAAAAACCATTCTTCCACATTTTCAGATGTAAGGTCCGAAAAATAACTTTTGGTAAGTTGACCTTCAAATTCCAGTTGATGACGGGCCCAATCAGAACGAAGCAAAAAACGAGGAACAAATTCAAGAGCTGTATCACCCGGTCTGTTGGCAGGTGCCGCCGTCGGATTATCACTATAAAGTCCCGAGATGGTAATTTCTGGGAAGAACAAAAATGAACCTAAGCGCTTCCCTTCTTGAGCATAAATGTCCTCATCCGCATTGGGGCGAATAGACCCTGTGATATCATTAGGGTCAGGGTCTAAATTATCAGCATTTTGTCTTCTTTGAGTAGCATTCTGGCGACCAGCGGCCAGTTGACCTGCCCGGCGCCCTCTTCTATCATTAGCACGGTCAAGACGACCAGCCCTTCTTTGTTGATTATTTCCTTCATTTTGTTCCAGATCCCGCTCAGCTCTTAAAAAATCTTCTTCAAATTGATTGTCGCGATTTTCATCCTGAGTTTCAGGAGCTTGATCATCAGCACGACCAGCCTCTTGCCTACCATCGCGCCCTTCTAATTCGGCTATATCATTATCATTAATGTCAATTTCTTGGTCTTGAGCATTCCCCCCACGGCGTCTTTGATTTGCAGCATCAAAATCATCACCTCCGCGAACAGTCATTTTTTCATCTAATTGTTGTTGCCGTCGTCTCGCCGCGCGCTCTACATCAAGATCAAAGGAGGGTCTTTCACCACCGCGTATTTCAAAACGACCATCTCCATTTTGATTTGTCTCTTGGAGATTATCAGAAAACCCACCCTCGCGACGCAGAACATTGCGCGCCAAACCCGCATCAAGCCTTCTATTTGGAAGAATTTGGATCGGTGGGTTGATACGATCACCATACAAAGCACCATTAAGATCGTCTTGTCTTTGAGATTGGGAGAACTGCTCAACACCAGAGCGTAAAGTGCGCTCAGCATTATCAGAAAAAGGGCCGCTATCTTGAGCATCAGCAAAAGACAAGCTTGTACATAAAATGCCAAAAAAGGCACTCCAAAACAGTGTAAAAATAGACACACTTGAAACGCTCACGCCACACTCCATAATCACAACAACACAAAAAGCCCACTCATTTGAGACTTTACTATCTTCAAAATGACGAATTATGGTTAAAAGAGCGTTAGCTTTTTAAAGATAGCGAATGCGCAAAAACTATGCGTCCGTAAAATCAAGCTGATGGTATGTGCTAAGTGACTGGAAAAATTGTATCAAAATGACCATATAATTTCACAAGTTTTAACCACGTTGCTTTAGCGATAATTTATATTAAATGCGTAATATAAATCTCAATTGACAAACATGTTTCTTTTTACATGTGACTTAGGGTTGGGGTTTCAAATTATGGATATAGCTACAATAGGCGGTTTAGTGGCAGGTATTGGCATTGTTATGTATGCCATTCTATCAGGTGGCTCACTTGATACCTTTGTAAACGTTCCTTCTATATTAATTGTTTTTGGTGGGGGCTTTGCAGCAACGATAATGCGCTTCCCTCTTAGCAATGTATTTTCTTCACTCGCCTTTGGCGGCAAGATCGCCTTTACCCACAAAAGTGTCAGCCCTGTCGACGTTACAAATGAAATTTGCAATCTGGCAGACATCATCCGCAAAGAAGGCCCTCTTGGTCTAGAAGGTGTCGATATCAGTGATGATTTTCTGAAAAAAGGCACTCAATATGTAGCTGATGGTTATGACGAAGTTTTCATGCGCGAAACGATGGAAAAAGAGCGTGATCTATATTTAGAGCGTCTTGATGAGGCTCAACGGGTTTATAAAATGCTTGGTGATGCAGGCCCTGCCTTTGGTATGATTGGTACAATTGTTGGCCTGGTGCAAATGTTATCAAACATGGATGACCCAGCTGCAATTGGCCCTGCTATGGCCGTTGCTCTTTTGACAACACTCTATGGTGCCTTGTTGGCAAACCTTGTCGCCCTTCCTCTTGCAGACAAACTTTCAAATAAAATTGCAATTGAAGAAGTTAAGCAAACATTGGTGATAGATGGTGTCATGCAGTTAAGAGATAACAAAGCGCCAGCATTAATACGTGAAATGTTAGAAGCTTATATGACAGCAAAACAAAAAGCCACGCCTGAAGCTGAAGCTGCAGCATAGGAAAAATAGTGAGCCCGCAGCTTAAAAAACGAAGACAAAAGTTAAAAGAAATTTATTGGGGTTAGAACGATGGCTAAGAAAAAAGGAGATGGTGGGGGCGTCCCGGATTATATGGTCACTTTCGCTGACCTTATGTCAATCCTCGTTTGTTTCTTTGTTCTCCTCATCTCATTCTCAATTCAAGACAAACAAAAATTACAAGTTGTTGCAGGCTCAATGAAGGATGCCTTTGGTATTCAATTTGTCAACCGCAAAGCCGGTATGATTGAAATTGAAGGGGCACCTGTGCGCCAATACATTAAAAAAATAGGACCTGTTGCCCAAACAAATGACACTGATTTTGCAGACATCCGTCATGACCAACGCAGCAAACAAGGCCCAGAAGCCAATACGCACGATATAGAAAAAAATGATATTGAGCGCCCCAAACAATTTGCACTTGCCTCAGCCTCATTGAGACAGGCCTGGCAAGAAATGCCTGAAATTACACATTTATCCAGTCATATAATGGTTGAAGAAACCCCCGAAGGGTTGCACATCCAGCTCATAGATCAAGAAGCGCGTTCTATGTTCCCAAAAGAATCTAGCCGCCCTTATGAGCACACCCGCAAATTACTAGCCACAATGGCGCCAATTATCAAACGGCTACCAAATAGAATTAAAGTCATGGGACATACCGATGCACAAAGGCTTTATTCTACTCCAGGGTTCTCCCTTTGGGATCTATCGGCAGATCGCGCTCAAATGGCACGGACAATTCTATCAGAAAATGGCATCCCACATGACCGATTCTATGAAGTAGGCGGAAAAGCAGATATTGAACCTTTGTTCCCAGAAGATCCCTTCTTAGCCGCAAACAGACGTATTTCAATATTGATTATGTCGGAAAAACCAGCGTTTCCAGTCGAACATTCCTTAAAAAACAAAAGGAATAAGAAATAAGTTTACTTTGGTGCACTTATGAAGCCCTCCCCCCAAAACTTCATAAGCGCCCTTTTTGGCACAGCAGTAAGGTCCTCATCCCCCCCCCTCCTTGGACCAAGCTGCTGTGCTTTTTTTTTAAATCCTCCAAACAAAACCATTTTTACTTTTGAGCCTTCACACCAGCAACCTGGTTTCACTTGGCGCTTCAGCTTGCCCACCAGCAACCGGGCTGGCTTAAAACACATTTTCCCCACGATCAGATTGAAAGACACCCACCTCTTTCATCCGCTCAAGCGCCAATTTATAAACATCAATGCCAGCGCCGTCTCGTGTTCCTTCGCTCGAAAGCACCCGCCTAAACAATCTGGCCCCGCGTTGCCCATGAAACAAACCCAACATATGTCGTGTAATTTGATGCAAGCGTGTCCCTTGACTAAGCTCATCTTCAATATACCCAATCATCTCATGGGCAATCATATCTCTACTTTTAAACTCAGCATCAAGGCCAAACAATTTCTCATCCACATCAGACAAAACATAAGGCGTGTTATAAGCGGCGCGCCCCATCATCACCCCATCAATTTTTTCCAAATGCATCTGGGCCTGCTCAATGGTATCCACACCACCATTGATGATTATCGTCAAATGAGGCATAGCCACTTTCAGATCATAAACCCGCTGATAATTTAAAGGCGGCACTTCACGGTTTTGCTTTGGACTTAAACCATCAAGCCATGCCTTTCGTGCATGGATAATAAAAGTCTCAATACCAACTGATTGCACAATCTCGACAAAGTTTGTTAAACCTTCATCATCGTCCATATCATCAATACCAATGCGGCACTTCACACTCACATCACGCTGAGTGGTTTCTTTAATTGCAAGCATACAATCTCTTACAAGATTTGGTTCTCTCATCAAGCAAGCCCCAAACTTACCCGTCTTTACCCGGTCAGAGGGACAACCAACATTCAAATTAAATTCATCAAAACCATATGGAGAGGCAATTTGCACCGCCCCTCGAAGTTTTTCAGGGTCACTCCCCCCCAACTGTAACGCTAACGGATGTTCATGTGCATGATGGGCTAAAAGATAATCATGATCCCCATGCAAGATAGCATCCGCTGTAATCATTTCCGTATATAAAAGCGCGTGCTTCGTCATCAGGCGATGAAAATAACGACAATGCCTGTCAGTCCAATCCATCATGGGCGCTACAGAAAATATTTTTTGTTTATTCGTCATATATTTACGATACAATTCGGCCCCCCTAACAAAGGGTGACTATCAAGTTTTCAAATCAAACCACGAAGCTTACCAGGACAATTGCTTATTGAGGTCTTCAAGTAACAGCCGTCCTAGATTAGCAACAAGCTCAATCAATTAAAGGTCAAGGTCAACCGCTTTGTCGTACCTGCCCAAGCAAAAATCATCAATAATATCCATATTATAAATGATCTGGTTTTGCAGATGTATCAAAAGGGAGAAAGCCGTTAGACCATCCGAATGAGACATATTTTCATATTTCTAGTAAGAATCCTAAAAATTTGAATATATAGCGTCTACTGGCTTGTTCTAAGTCTAAAAATTCGCCACTATGGGGCAAAATTTTTCCCATTTAGCAATATTGCTTACGATTTAGGATACCCCTTCACATGCGCACAGATACGCCCCCGATCATCCATCTGAAAGACTATACGCCCTCATCTCACCTCATTGATGAGATCCATTTAGATTTCATATTAAATCCAAAATCGACAAAAGTATCCTCGATCCTAAAAGTAAGGCCAAACCCTCTAGCTAAAAACAATCCAAATCAACTAATTTTAAATGGGGAGATGATCAAACTAAAATCCATCAAACTTGAGGGAAAGCCCCTGAATGAAGGTGATGATTACGATCTTAACGAAGAAACTCTAACCTTACACAATGTACCCAACAAAGCATTTTCACTTGAAATTAACACCCTCTGCAACCCACAAGCAAACAAAGCACTCTCTGGACTTTACCGCTCTAGCGGGAATTATTGCACCCAATGTGAGGCACAAGGCTTTCGCCGTATTACCTATTATCTTGACCGACCAGATGTGATGGCGATCTTTACTGTACGTGTTGAAGGCTCAATAGAAGAAAATCCTGTATTGCTCTCAAATGGCAACTTAATAGAAAGTGGAACCACAAAACCAGGTACACATTACACCATTTGGCATGACCCTCATCCAAAACCGGCCTATTTATTTGCTTTGGTAGGGGGCGATCTTGGTGTGGTAAAAGACAGTTTTACCACAGCCTCTGGCAAACAAATAGAACTAGGCATTTATGTAGAGCCTGGCAAAGAAGATAGATGCGAATGGGCAATGGATAGCCTCAAACGATCAATGAGATGGGATGAAAAAAGATTTGGTCGTGAATATGATTTAGATGTTTTCAATATCGTCGCGGTTTCTGATTTCAACATGGGAGCTATGGAGAATAAAGGCCTCAATATTTTCAATGACAAGCTCATCCTAGCGCGCCCAGATACAGCCACCGACAATGATTACATGGCCATTGAATCAGTCATTGCCCATGAATATTTCCACAATTGGACTGGCAACCGCATCACCTGTCGCGATTGGTTTCAGCTTTGTTTAAAAGAAGGACTAACAGTCTACCGAGATCAAGAATTTTCTTGTGATGAACGCTCTCGAACAGTCCAACGCATTATGGATGTTCGCCGCCTAAAAGCCACCCAGTTCCCAGAAGATGGCGGGCCCCTCGCCCACCCCGTCAGACCCGAACAATATATTGAAATCAATAATTTCTACACAGCTACTGTTTATCAAAAAGGGGCAGAGTTATGCCGAATGATAGAAACCATAGTCGGTGTCAAAGGCTTTTCAAAAGGTATGGACCTTTACTTCAAACGCCACGACGGAGACGCGGCCACAATTGAAGATTTCATTGCCTCTATGAGCGATGCTAACAAAGTTGATCTATCCCATTTCGCACGCTGGTATAGCCAATCAGGCACACCTGAACTTATCTGCAAATATCGTTTTGAACCAGCAACAAAAACCGGACATCTTGATGTAGAACAAGTCACTCCGCCCACCCCAGATCAACCCAAAAAAGACCCAATGCACATTCCAGTTCGTCTGGGCTTTGTCGCAGCTGGCGGTAAAGACAAAGCACCGAAACTATCGAGCGGCGAGCGCATTAAAGACAATGTCATCCATATCAAGCAACACTCTCAAAGCTTTGAATTCAAATCTGTAACCGCACGCAATGTGCCCTCCCTATTACGAGACTTTTCAGCGCCAGTAAATTTAACCATCGATTACACAGACAAAGATCTCATGTATCTGATGCAGAACGATGCTAATTTATTTAATCGCTGGCAAGCAGCACAAACATTATTAACCCGCCAGCTCCTATCCATGATCGATCAAATATCACAAGGGAAAGCACCAGGTGGTAACGCACGTCTCGCCCGCTTAATAGGAAAAACTGTTTTTAACGAAGATCTAGAGCCAGCTTACCGCGCAGCGTTTCTCTCCTTACCTACTGAAGCAGATTTAGTGCGCGCTCTGGGAAATAACATTGACCCAACCGCCAACGGACGCGCCAAAAAAGCACTGGCAAAGTCAATCGGTAAAACCCTACACCCTGAATTAATCGCCCTCTATGAAACCCACCAAGACAAAGGAAAATATGTTCCAGATGCGGTTAGTGAAGGCAAGCGATCTCTAGGCTTTTCATGTCTTAGTTTCTTAACCGCAACCCAATCACCCCAAGAATATGAACGCGCGTGCATACACTATAACAAAGCAACCAATATGACTGCAGCAATCACAGCTCTAAAAGCCCTCAACAATCACAAATGCGCAGAGCGCGATGCGGTCTACCAAGATTTTCATGACAAATGGCTTGATGATCACTTGGTCATCGACAAATGGTTTGGTCTACAAGCCATGTGCTCCCTACCCTCAGCGCTAAAAACCGTCCGCCAATTACTTCGGCACGAAAAGTTTAACCTACAAAATCCCAATAAAGTCCGCGCAGTCATAGGAACCTTCGCTGGTGGGAACCCAGTTCAGTTTCATCGTCCTGATGGTAAAGGCTATGAATTGGTTGCGAAGCAAATTGTTCGCATTGATCGGTTCAATCCTCAGATTGCCGCTCGTCTCATTGGGACCTTCCGCAGTTGGCAAAAACTTGAACAAAATCGTCAATCTTTAATGAAGCAACAATTAGAATTCATTTCAGATGACAAAAAACTCTCCAAAGATAGTTTTGAGATTGTGAAAAAGATCCTGGGATAAACAGATCAAAAATCTAGAAGACAAAAACACAATTCATAGAAATTGTCGCACAAATATTTGTCAATCAACGAGGAAAACATCTTGCAATAAGGTGTGATTTTTCATCAAATAAAGAGAAGTGATTCGCTCAATTTCTTAGAATTCAGAAAGAAAAGAGCTTGAAATCACTTCATTCTTTTGACGTGGCCAGAATGTATTTCAAAAAAAGCCCGATTAGTCATGTGGGGGCCTGATTTTTCTAGCGAGGCAACTTTTGCAAAGGCGCACTTATTTGCAAAGAATTTTATTTTTCTTGGCAAAGCTACGAACATTAAAATCTTTAAATTTAGCACTTGTACATATTTTACAAGAGCAGTTTAAAGTCATATCAGCGGCAACTAGCCGTGCCAAAAGACGTGTTTACAAAAAAACATTTCAACTGACGCATTGGATAAAGACCCGTCGGCTAACCATA
This sequence comes from Hyphomicrobiaceae bacterium, assembly GCA_021775775.1. Lineage (GTDB taxonomy): Bacteria > Pseudomonadota > Alphaproteobacteria > Rhizobiales > HXMU1428-3 > HXMU1428-3. The sequence goes on along the minus strand of JAJFHF010000161.1, from coordinate 30,108 downwards.
GTCATTTATTCTTTGTTTATGACACTGACTTTAAAATTCATCATCTTAACAACATCAATATTTCAAATTATCTCTATTCCTCAACTTTTAGAGCGCAGCCTTGATGCAACCTTTGTAGCACTAGTCATATCCTTGATCTATTTACTCGGTGCAATCATACGTCCGCTTATTTGTATGGAGCGACATGAAAACAAGGATGTTTTGAAATTTGGCGATGATTTTTGCCAGCTCCTTTCCCTAAGAGGGGCCATTGAAAGCGCCCCAGAAGCGTTTGCCATTTGGGATAAAAATAAAAAGATGATCCTCTCTAACGCCAAATTTAAAGAAATTTATCATCTCAATAAAGAATTCCCCTCCAAACAAGAGCCCAACTATCATCAATTTAGCACCCGAATTAATAAATTGATGATGCGCTCCAAACGCCCGCGCAAAGGCTATCAAGCAGCAAATTACCAAACCCAAACCAGTGATGGTCGCTGGCTCAACATTCAAGAAAAACCTACAATGGAAGGTGGGTTGCTTTGCATCTCATTTGATGTGACAAACTTTAAAACTGTGCAACAAAATCTCATAATAAGAGAACAACAGATGCGCACCACAGTCGAAGACTTAAGAACGTCACGAAGAGAACTGGAGCGCAAGACGCAAAAACTTGCAGAACTAGCTGATAAATATATGCAAGAAAAACTGCGTGCTGAAGAAGCAAACCAGGTAAAGTCTGAATTCCTAGCCAACATGAGCCACGAACTACGCACACCGCTAAACGCCATTATTGGGTTTTCCGATATGATGCAAAGAGAAGTGCTAGGCACCATTGAAAACCCAAAATACCAAAACTACATCAAAGATATTCACATGAGTGGGGGCTATTTACTTGAATTGATCAACGACATTCTAGATATGTCCAGGATCGAAGCGGGCCGCTTACAGATTGATACCAAACCTTGCACCCTTAACCAGCTCCTTCTCGAAAGCATCAATATAATCAGCCCACAAGCACAAAAACAAAGCATTGAAATAACCAATATAATTAAAGATGAAATTGTTTGCGACTTAGATCAAAGAGCAATGAAACAAGTGATGTTAAATTTGCTCTCCAATGCCATAAAATTTACTCCAGCAAATGGCAAAGTTGAAATCTTTGCTCAAAAACATAAAGGTACCATCAATATTTATGTCAAAGATACTGGCATTGGCATTGAACAATCACAACTATCTCGCCTTGGCTTGCCCTTTGTACAAATTGAAAACCAAATGACAAAGTCTCATTCCGGTACTGGTCTAGGCCTGGCTATTTCACATAGTCTTGTCAATCTTCATGGTGGGAATTTAACCATAGACAGTGAAGTCGGCATTGGCACCACCGTCCAGGTATCATTGCCCCTACATCCCACATTTGAAGATGATAAAAGAAAACCCCAATTGGATTCAATAGCTGCTTAAATACAATTTCCTATTATGTTAAAAAAACTCTATTCCTGATTAGATTTATAAGAACCGCGACGATGCCTACGGCCCCGGCGATGTTTCCATTTTTTCTTAAGCTGATCCAAAAGTTTAATCCGCTCTTCAGGTGATAACAATTCAGCAATATCAGCAATCGCATTGCCACCATCTATCCAACGCTCATTATGCAGTTCAATAGCTTGGTTGTAGGCCTCTATAAACTTAAGTCTGTCAAAACTTTCTTTCCGCAAGAATTCCTCAAATTTAGGCCAATTTTTATAAAACCGGCGTTTTTTAAACGGGTGTTTTTCTTTATAAGCTGACAATATTTCACTAACCTGCTCACGTTTACCTTCAGGGATTTCTTTTAAAATATAAGAATGTAGACCATGCCCGTGCCCTCCCCTCCACCATCCCAAATAGTGGCTCGCAAATGTGCCCAGAATGATAAAGTTAACAACCAAAGAAGCTATAAAGATAATTTTCGTCCAACCAGATAGTCCAGAAAACATGATTATTTTCTCCGTTTTCACTCTATGCCAGCAATCAAATTGCCAACCAAATTAAAATCTTCATTAATATAAAAAATATCATCTGTCATTGAAGCGCTCGCGACTGACAAAGCGCCGCTACCATCAAACAAATAAGTACCAGCACCAAGGGAGCCAAAAAACAGGCCCAATAATAAACTCGCAGCTAACAAGCCAGAGGTAACAATCCAACCATTATCATTCGCAGCTGCACGCGGGTTAATTTCAATATCATCCTGCAAAGAAGAGGCAATGCTGATCTCAAGCGCATTAAAATCAAAGTGAGGCAAATCTGTATGTATGTTTAAAACCTCATCCATTGAGGCGGCCTCATTAAAAAGCTTCCTACCACAATCATCTGTCTCAATGAAAGCCGAAACCTTATGCGCTAACGCGTCAGGCATCCGATTAAGGTCAGCGCCATAAACCTCCAGCACTTGTTCCAAAACCGTCATCGTCATTTCTTGAGAAGCAAAGTCTGTCATCATCTCAACCTTTATAATTTCTCTTGTTCCATCTGCTGCCAAATCGGCTTCAAGCTAACTTTTAAACTTCGTCTAGCGCGCGCTAATAAACTTTCAATCGCTTCAGAAGAGCACTCCATAATCTGTCCCGTCTCCGTTAAGCTATTACCTTGATAATGGAACAGAACAAGCGCCAGCCTCTGTCGCTCTGGTAGATCTTGTAAAGCGCTCTCAACTTTTTTATTGATCTGTTTTTCATACAGTTCATTATCTTGGCTTGGCGGAACAATCTCATCATAGTCATCAGCCAACTGGTCTGGTTTTTTGCGGCGCAATTGGTCCAAACAACGATTGGAAGCAATTTTATAAATCCACGTTGAAAGCTGCGCCCGGCTAGAATCATATGATTTTAAATTTTGCCAAAGCTTCAACATTACCTCTTGAGCAAGGTCCTCAGCTTCAGCTTTATCATTGAGCATGCGGTAAGCCAAACCAGAAATCATAGGCAAAAACTCTTTAACCAAGAGTTGAAAGGCCAGCTTATCGCCATTTTGCGCTCTCACAATTAATTGCTGATCCATACTCTTTTGCGTCCCAGCTCTCACTTCACATTTCCCCTCAAAGTGGTGGACTTTTTTATATATCGGCGCAGGTTTGCACCGCGCCGATATATTTGGTTTAATCATCTGTTTGATCAAGCCAGTCACTCACTCTGGAGAAGCGTCAGTGGCACCTTCTTTTTCACCATGAGACCCACGGTGTTCATTCTTGTCGTGACCTCTATGATGTTTTCCGTGACGATTGTGGCACGGTTTATCATGATGACCACCCTTGTGATACCCAGCACGTTTATGACCTCTGCGACGAGGAAATTCATCTTTACTGATCTGACCATCATCATTCAAGTCCAACATATAAAGTTTATTCTCAGCGCGCGTTTTAAATTCATCAGCGGTCACCTTACCATCACGATTGAGATCAAAACGCCGCGTCATGCGTTTGGCCATTTTTTCAAATCGTTTAGATAGTTTCAATTGAACTTCCTGAGCCGTAATCTCACCGTCACCATTTGCATCAAAACTCTTAAATCTCTTTTCTTGAGCAGCTTGCATTTCTTCTTTGGTGACAATGCCATTATTATCAGTATCAGCTTTTTTTAAGCTCATTCCACCGCCATGATGTCCCATCTTATGGTGACCATGGTGTCCTTTATGCTTGGCAATAGCCAAACCAGAAACCCCACTAACCAAAATAACAGAACAAAGACCTATAATCAGTTTCTTCGACATTTAACACTCCTCATGTCTCTTTATGTATAAGAATGATACGCATGGCTTATCCATTTTCCGTCGAAGCAGTCTTGTTTTAATTTTTTTGATGATTTAAGTAACCAAAAGGTCCTGATAAATAGCCCTTACATCGCTTTGAACCTCCAAAACAACCCCCTTTAGGGCTGAAAAAGAGGGTTCATTAATAGAGTTAGCCAATTTCAGCTTTAACCCTTCACTGGCGTCATTAGGGTCAAAATCTTGGTTCGTGCATAGACGAAACATTTGAATAAGACTGTTATAGACCTTCGACGCGCGTAAAAGTTTCGTGCTCATATCGGGGGGTATAATATTCGCTTTGGATATAGCCTCTAAACATTCATAGCTATTGCCCTTAAATATCTCTTTATGTTCATGCCCATGCAACAATTGCAAATATTGACAAATGAATTCTAAATCCACTTGTCCACCCGCACTTTGCTTAATATCCCAAATATTATCAGTTCCCTTCTCCTGCTCAATTTTTTGGCGCATTGCACAAACATCACGGGCCAATGTAAGCGGGTCATTAGGGGTTGAAAGAACATCTCCAATAATGTGGCAAATCTTCTTTTGGAAATCAGCTGATCCCGTAATAGGGCGCGCACGCGTTAAGGCCATATGTTCCCAAACCCAAGCTTGTTTTTGTTGATATTCCAAAAAACTATTTATATGGGTCGCCACAGGCCCAGAGCGCCCAGAGGGGCGCAATCTCATATCAACTTCATAAAGCTCCCCTTCACCAGTTGGTGCTGAAAGAGCTGATATCAATCTTTGAGTAAAGCGTGAATAATATTGTGTGGGTGACAATGGTTTTTTACCATTTGATTGGATTTGTCCTTCTTCAAAGTCATACAGCAATATGAGATCAAGGTCAGAGGTGGCTGTCATTTCTCGCCCGCCCAATTTCCCCATAGCCAGCACACTGACACCAGCACCCTCAAATGTTCCATGCTGCTCTTCTATCTCTAACGCAACCTTTTCTTGTAATTGTTCAATAATATTTTCAGCCAAACGCGTATAACCACTAGCAGCCTGTTCTGCATCAATAACCCCTGAGAGAAAACGCACCCCAATAAGAAAGGATTGATCTTGGCCCACAATGCGCGCCCGGTCCAAAGTATCTTGATAATCCAAACATTGGGAAAATTCGTCCTTAATGATACAGCGCAATTCACTATCATTAGGCAGGTCACCAAAAAAACCAGGATCCAAAACCGCATCAAGAATACGGGGCCGCCGGCCAAGAACCCGCGCCAAAGAAGGCGCTGTACCCATAATTTCGGCAAGCAGTCGCAAAAGATTTGGATTGGAAGATAAAAGCGAGAACAGCTGAATGCCAGCAGGTAAGGATTTTAAAAACCGATCAAAACTAGCCAAAGCAAAATCGGGTTGTGAGGTTTTAGAAAGAGCCTCAATTAACAAAGGCTGAAAATCTGTCAACCGTTCACGGGCACGTCCACTTCGCGTCGCCGCATAACGACCAAAATGCCAACTTTTAACAGTCTCAATAACCCGAACTGGTTCATGAAATCCCAATAAGTTTAATGTTTCTACCGTATCAGGATCAGGGCTATCTCCCACAAACACCAAGTTTCCGCACTCATTTGAAAGAGAGGCATCATCTTCAAACAAGTCTTCATAATGCGTTTTGACTGTCTCTAACTGTGCCCTTAATTTATTGGAAAAATCCTCAACTGTTGCAAACCCTGAAAATTTAGCAACCCTGTTCATCCCAATCTCATCTGTTGGCAAACTATGCGTTTGCTCATCAGCAATCATTTGAACCCGGTGTTCAATTCGGCGCAAAAAAACATAAGCCTTTGTTAAATTATCCCTGGCCTTAGCTTTTATCCATTTGTTCTCAGTCAACACCTTTAAGGTCTCTAAGGTTCCAGTGGTGCGCAATTCAGGCTGGCGCCCCCCAGCTATCAACTGTTGGGTTTGTGCAAAAAATTCAATTTCACGAATGCCGCCACGGCCAAGTTTTAAATTATGCCCCTCAATAGCAATGGTGCCATGCCCTTTAAAAGAATGGATTTGTCGCTTCATGGCGTGGATGTCATCAATAGCCGCAAAATCAAGATATTTACGCCAAATAAATGGAGAAAGCCCCTTTAAAAATTTCAAACCCGCCTCAATATCCCCCGCAACCGGGCGCGCTTTAATCATGGCAGCACGTTCCCAATTTTGACCAAAGCTTTCATAATAAGCAAAGGCTGCATCCGTTGACAGCGCAATTTGCGTGGCACCAGGATCAGGGCGCAAACGCAAATCCATACGAAACACATACCCATCAGCCGTCATTTCTTGCATTAATTTAACAAGCTTACGGGTGAAGCGTACAAAGAAAGTACTCGGATCAAGCCCCTCTTTTAATCTTAATCGTTCCTTATCAAAAAATATAATCAGATCAACATCGCTAGAGTAATTCAACTCAAAGCCACCTTGCTTGCCCATTGCCAAAACAATATAGCCGCTACGCTCGCTCAAATTATCTAAGGTTGAGGGAAAATAATCTCCTTTTTTGGCAGCCTCTTGCAGCAAAAAGTTAACGGCTTCAGCCAAGGATATATCGGCAATTTGAGTAACCCCATATATCACCTTAGGCACATCCCAACAGCCAGATATGTCCGTTAAAGCAATAAACAACGCAGCCCTTTGTTTAAAAACCCTCAAGATTTGCATCGTCTGGTTAAAATCAACAGCCGCCTGCATATCTTGTTTTAATTGGCTACCAAGCACGTCCATATATGTCTCAGGATTTGCTTCTAGCGCATCATAATAATGCAAAGGCTGGCGTGTAATCAAAGCTGTGAGATATGAAGAATTACCAAAAATCCCCAATGTCAGATCCCTCAATAGAGAATTTGTTTCAATCAAATGAACCAAATCACTATGAGCAGGAACCGACGAATTGGTTTCCAAAAATTCCTTTAAGATCAGTTCCCCATGATCCACATCACTAGGGTGAGGTGCCGTTTTCAGCCGTTCAATTAAAGAACTCACCATAACTTCCTGACCATCCAACACATGGCTCATAAAAACCCTCGATCCTTCACTTTAATTTCACTTGTTAAAGTCTCAAAGCTTCACTCATTTGTCGAGGAGAAATTTTAAGCAGCAACAGCGCGGCTGCACATAGGAAAAGAAAGAACAACCCGTAGACCAGGATCATTATCCTTTAAATCTATCGTCCCCCCATAGGCTTTCACAATGGCGCGAACCATAGAAAGCCCCAAACCACTCCCAGGTTTTGAACGGCTGTCTTCTAAGCGAACAAAACGCCCAAACACCCGTCGATGATCCTCGCTAGAAATTCCCTCGCCTTGATCAGCAATGATGAGCCGGACTCTGTCTCCAAAGGACACAGCAGCCAATTCAATGGTTTTATTTCCATCAACTTGATCTTGATCAGAACCACTAGAATATTTAATGGCATTATCAACCAAATTTGCAATGGCTTGAGAAATAAGCTGGCGATCAGCTAAAATTCGAAGCGGTTCGGTATTTGACACAACAAGCTTCATATTAGCCTCATCAATAACCGGCTCATAAAGCTCGGCAATCTCTTCTAAGACTTGGCTCACATCAACACTATCTTTTTGCTCACTATCAGCGCCGGCTTCCAACCGAGCAATCTTGAGCAATGCATTGAAAGTTTTAATCAGATTATCAGCTTCTTCAATCGTCGCCTGTAATGCATTACGCTGTGCCTCTTTTCCCTCAGGCGCAATCAGCGCCTCTTCGGCGCCAATACGAATACGATTAATAGGGGTTTTTAAATCATGAGCAATATTGTCAGTAACCTGGCGCATTCCGATCATCAAAGTCTCAATGCGCGCTAACATAGAGTTTAAATTCGCAGACAAGCGATCCAACTCATCATCAGACCCGGTTACAGGGATCCGCTCCGACAAATCCCCAGCCATAATCGATTTGCTTGTATCGCTAATGGTGTTGATACGATTTAATAGATTACGGCTGACCAAAAGCCCCGCTCCAAGCCCAAACACCGCCAAAGCACCCAGTCCCAAAAAGAAGATTTTACGGGTCGCATTGGTAAATTCCAATTGCGCTTCAATATCACGCCCAACAACCAAAACGAGATTTCCCGACACATGAAAAGGAATACCAACCGCATGTCTTGTTTCCTTTAACTGGTCATCTTGCCACACATATTTAAATTGCGCACCGCCTGTGCTTTTTATGAGCGAGTTAGGAATTCGGTTTATATTTCCAGCAATCTTTTGCCCCTTATGAGCCCCAAAAAAATAAAGACTACTCCCAGGGCGCCGCGAGCGGGCACCAATAGCACTCGCAAGAGCAGATGAGCCACCAATGCGATATTGTTCTGCCAACCCTTTCACTTCGGCAGAAATTGTCTCCACCAATTGCTGGGTCATTAAAGTATTGGTTTTCCAAGCCATGTAAGAGGCAACGCCAATACTGGCAACAATAATCACCAGCAAATAAATGGCCATAAGGCGAAACGCTGTCGTTTTGAGAATACGATTAAGCACCATCAGAGATCATATATCCTGCACCGCGAATGGTTTGTAACAAAGAGCAGTCAAAATCTTTATCAATTTTGGAGCGCAACCGTGAGATGTGAACATCAATAATATTTGTGCCCGGGTCAAAATGATAATCCCATACATTTTCTAATAACATGGTACGGGTGACCACTTTGCCTTTATGACGCATCAAATATTCAAGCAAACGGTATTCTCTAGGAACCAATTGGATGTTCTTCCCAGCCCGAGAAACTTGTTGAGAAAGGCGCTCAATAACAAGATCAGCCACTTTCAAATCTGTCTCTTCTCCATCAGGCGTAGTGCGACGCATCAATATCTCAATACGCGCCAAAAGTTCAGAAAAAGCAAAAGGTTTCGTTAGATAATCATCCCCGCCAGAACGCAAGCCCTTAACCCGTTCATCAACTTTATCAAGTGCACTTAAAATCAAGACCGGTGTTGTCACATTCTCTTGGCGCAACGTTTCAATAATTGAAAGGCCATCTCTTTTTGGCAACATCCGGTCAACAATCAAAACATCATAATCATTAGAGCGACCATAAGACAAACCAAGGTCACCATCTTCACAATGGTCGCTTTCATGACCACTATCGCTCAAGGCTTTACTTAAAAAGCGCGCGGTTTCTAAATCATCTTCAATAATTAGCACACGCATTTTTAGCTTCCTATCATTTAAAAAGGGGTGGCGAGCCACCCCTTTTATTTGTCTTTATTTATTTTTGTTTTGTAGCTTAAGCCCAAAGTAAGGGCCATCTTTTACACGAACCAAAACAACTTTGAGGTTGCGTTTCTTGGCTGTTGTAATTTCAGAACTAACTTCATTAGGAAAATTAACAACTTTGCCATTAATCTCTAAAATCACATCACCAACCTTAATCCCCTTACGAGCAGCGTCACTATCAGGATCAACTTCAGTGATAACAACACCAGCGTCACCCTTACCCATCTCGCGTGCAGGTGCTAAAGATAGACCAATTTCACCAAGCGCTTGGTTATTCGGATCCAAAGTAGGTTCGTTTTTTTGCAACGCAGCAAGTTCTTTGTTCGACGGAAATGTTCCCAATTTCACAGAAACATTCTTTTTTGATCCATTGCGCATAACAACCATATCAATCACCTCATCCGGGATGATTTCACCAATCCGGCGCATAAGATCACGAACATCTTTCACCTCATGACCATTGACAGACAAAATAACATCTCTCAACTTCAGGTCTGATTTGGTAGCAGGGCCGCCATCAATTAAGCGCGTAATCAGAGCACCTTGAGGTTTTTCTAATGACAAGCCTTCAGCAATATCTTCACTAACATTTTGAATGTTAATACCAAGCCAACCACGCTTAACAGACCCACCTTTACGAAGATCGCTAACAATTTTATTCACCACAAGTGAGGGAATAGCAAAAGCAATCCCAACATTACCACCAGAGGGGCTAAAAATCGCAGTGTTCACACCAACAACTTCACCCTTAAGGTTGAACGCTGGTCCACCAGAATTACCTCTGTTAACAGCGGCATCAATCTGCAAATAATCATAAGGGCTAGCACCAACAGAGCGTCCATGGGCAGAGACAATCCCAGCAGTTACAGTCCCGCCAAGGCCAAATGGATTACCCACAGCCAACACCCAATCACCAACCCGGGCCATATGATCGGCCAAAGGCACAAAGGGGAATGTTCTCTTCGCTTTGATTTTAAGCAAAGCAAGATCTGTTCTCTCATCAGAGCCAATAAGGCGCGCGTCTAATTCTTCACCACCTTCTAAAGTGACTTTAAATTCTGAGCCATCTTTAATCACATGATGATTGGTAACCACATAACCATCTTGAGAAATGATAAAACCGGACCCTTGCGCATTTTGCGGTTTAGGTTGAGGTGGCTTGGCACCAAAACGTTTAAACAACTCACCAAATTTATCTAAATCTGGGTTACCCCGACGATCAAGCGGAGGTCTTTGATTATGCTGATCAAAACCACGTCCTCTTTTTTTAGCAACTGTCGTTTTTTTACCTTTTACAAAAATACTCACCACAGACGGGCGAACTTTCTGCACCAGGTCAGCAAAACTAGACGGCGCATTGGCAAAAGGTTTAACCGGGTTTATGGCCGTTTGGCTAATTTCAGCCAAGGCACTTCGTTGTTTCAAAGTCATGGTACCAGCAAGAGCAAGGGTACCTGTCAAGCCAAGGGCTGCAAGAGCCATCAATTTACGGCTACTTATTTTGCGGCTACTTACTTTGCGGCATGTTATTTTTTGGCGAAAACCGATTTGTTTTGTCAAAATTGTTCTCCATTTATTGAATGAGTAATACAAAAAGGTAGATCCCTTTTTTAGCATTTCATTTCTCTTGCCACATATATAGGTGTTAAATCATGGCAAACACCGTCATGAAAATTAAATATATGTAATGTTTGGCGCATTATAACGATTGGGAATGAGTATAGGGAGTTTTTTCAATTCCTCAAACAAGCTGTAATAGGCTCTAAATCATTTTTCAGCATAGATTCAGCCTCTTTTTTACTGTTGCAGGGCCTAGAAACAACAAAAGAGGCCCCATAAGGGGCCTCGATTGCGCATTAACATTATTTATAATTATTTAAGTGGCTATAAGAATTTTAGCTCACTTTTTTCCATGTACCATCATCTGAGCGACAGGCTGTGCCCTTCAAAATTTGAGGTTCTCCATCGATATAGATGGTATGGGTGTAGTTACGGCAGTTTTGATCTCTTAATTTATAAGGCGCTGAAGGCACGATCACACCGCGATGCCCTGAATCAGGGTTTCGCCATGGGGTACCATCGCCTGAAGGTCCTTTTTCAAGAGCATAATATTCAGCCTCAGCTGCAGCTCTACGATCATTCGCATCAAGAGACTTACCAAGTTCACTACCAACAATACCGCCAACAACAACACCGGCAACGGTAGCTAAAACCTTGCCTTTGCCCTTACCAACTTGATTACCCAAAATACCACCAGCAAGACCACCTAACAAAGTGCCAGCACCTTGTTTATTAAAGCCTTCTGAACAAGCTGATAGCAACATCGGCAGAACAAATATCAACGCTGCTATTTTCAATTTAATGTTCATTATTCATTTTCCAATCTGACCACCTATGACTTTGAGATAACAAGCCCCAGGGGTTTGAACAGTGTTCTTAAAACAAAACACATTTAAAACTTTTCATTCATCAACCTAAGCAAAATAACTGTGAAAATGATCTCCCAGTCCAAGCTAAACGACCTGACGAAATTATAAATGGTATTCAATAGTAATATAACCCTTTGCAAGCATTTGCATCGGGTTTTTAACAGATCTATAGCCATTACAAATCTGCACACAGATTAAATTTGTAGGGAATAAGCCTGAAAAACCAATCTAACAGACCCTACAAACTGAATCACAAGAACTTAAGACTATTTCAACGATGGAATTCAGGCTAAACTTAGGCATGAAATCAACTTCCAGAAGGTAGTTGTATTTTTACCCTTAAACCACCGATCGGTGCGGTGCTCGTCTCAACGCTACCACCATACAAATCAACCAAATCTGTAACTATTGACAACCCAAGTCCAGAACCCGGTTTGGTTTCATCCAATCGTTTACCGCGCTTACGCACTTCTTTTTGTTCAGTTTTACTAAGCCCTGGCCCATCATCATCGATCATGATCGACAACATAGAAACAGCCGCCTCTCTAGACTTACTCCCCCTCTTCTCTGCTAATATTTCATCAACAGAGCAAGTCACCTGACTGTTTGCCCACTTAAAAGCATTATCAAGTAGGTTGCCGATAATTTCCTCAAAATCTTGTTGTTCACCGGCAAACTTCGCTGTTTTAGGACACACCAATTCAAATTGAATATCTTTATCTTGATAGATTCGGGTCAAAGCCCGCTCCAAACTCGTCAAAGGCTTATAGATTTCAGTAATATTACCAACAACGCCAACACGTGCCGCCATACGGGCACGATCAAGATGATGACTGATTTGATTTTGCATAACGTTCGTCTGTTCAGCTATTTTTTTAGATAACACATCCCCCCCGCCTTCAACCTCATTATTAATCACACTAAGCGGTGTTTTAAGCGCATGAGCTAAATTCCCCACATGCGTACGCGCTCGTTCAATAATGGTCATATTACTTTTGATCAGATTATTAATCTCAATTTGCAAAGGTTCAATCTCCGATGGATATTTCCCCTCTAACCTATCTGTTTTACCCGCTCGTACAGCTGTCAAATCACGCTCCACAACCCGTAATGGCTGCAAACCAACTTTAACTTGAATGAGGGTAGCTAAGATAAGGCCCGTGCCCAATATTAAAAAAGACAGGCTAAGCATCGACGCAAAATCGATAACATCTTCATCAATCTCACCGCTATCACCAGTAACAGTAAAAGCGTAAATTTGCGGCGCGTCATTACTACCAAGCGTTAATACACGCTCAATAACCCGCAAACGACGATCAGCCTGATGAAGGACATAAAATTTGGTCGTCCCATCTGGCTCTTCGATTAAGGCATCTTTGGTGGTAAATTTAAGGGAGGTATCTCCAAGAGAAATGGAGGTAAAGGTAGGAAGTCTGCCATCTAGTGGTTGGATTTGCCAATACCAACCAGAATTTAACAAGGTAAAAGCAAAACCCCCAAATTGTTTTGGGTTTTTAGGTGTTTCATAATTATCCAGCAAAGAGCTTTCGATGAGCAATGAAAGATTGGCTTTTAGCCGTTCATCAAAATTGCTTTCAATTGTGCTTTGATATTGGGAAATAAGCAAAAGAGCACTGGCGAACAAAACAATCAATGCAATCGCACTAGAGGTCAGAAAAAGACGAACGGCTAAGGAATTAAGCTTCATTTTCGTTCAAAGATAAACAATATCCAAGACCTCTAACCGTTTGAATCAGGTCTGGTGGAATTTTCTTGCGCAAGCGACCAACAAAAACTTCGATAGTGTTTGAATCTCGGTCAAAATCTTGATCATAAAGATGCTCAACCAATTCGGTCCGCGAAATGACCTTATCCCTATGATGAACAAGATAAGCCAGCAATCGATATTCATGAGAGGTAAGTTTGATGGGCGATCCATCAACAGTGACCCGCGTTGACTTTGTATCAAGACGCAAAGAGCCAATTTCAATTTCATTAGAAGCCAAACCAGCCGAGCGTCGTAGCAATGCACGCACACGCGCTAGAACTTCTTCCATATGAAACGGTTTAGAGACATAGTCATCAGCGCCAGCATCCATACCCGCCACCTTATCACTCCAGCGATCTCTAGCTGTAAGTATAAGAACAGGGATGGTGATATTCTCGCGCCGCCATTTCTCTAACACACTAATACCATCCATAGACGGCAAGCCTATATCAAGAACAATGGCATCATAAGGTTCACTCTCACCCAAAAAATGCCCTTCTTCTCCATCAAAGGCTTTGTCAATAACATAGCCCGCCTCTTCAAGAGCCGCACAAATTTGCCGGTTTAGGTCAACATCATCTTCAACAACAAGCAGGCGCACAATTATTCCTTAATCATTCAAAATCAATTGCAGCACCTTTACTAAAGGTCTTTGCTGCAATCTCAAGCATACAGATAATTGTGGGGATATTATAGCGCTTTATTTATCTGGTCCAGACATAAACATCTAAAAAACAAAGACCATTCCAGTAAAGATCAAAACCGTGATCAAAATTTATGGCCAAGATAGTCACCAGGCGTATAGCTACGATTATCATCTGGTTTTTTAGTTGGTTTCTGAACAGAGCATTTGGGAACAACAAAAGGCGCAAGCGTTGAAATAATGAGTGATAGCAACCATAATTTAATTGTCATGACATGCTCCGTTTAAAGTTTCACATTCATGGTGCGCCGCGTTAAGTGCGTACCAGCCCGTGCCCGTCCATAAAGAGCCATACTCGTGCCGGTTAAGCCACCAATAATTTGAATAAGCTGAGTAACAGTGGCACCAAATTGCTGCACCATATCGGTGGTAATATCAAACCCGAACAGGGGGGCCACCAGCGGCAAAACGGTAGAAAGCGCTGTAACAATGGTCCCCCAAATGGTTAAAGATTCGCCCCACCATTTTTGTGAGCGGGTGGATTGAGTGGTCATAGGTCTGGTCTCCTTAGTGATATCTGATGATTTTGTGGATTTATTAAGCGATGTGGCAATTTGATAAATATGCGATAAGCGTTTAAGCCAACCCTTGCCAAAACTATTAAAATGGGGGCGACTAAGATAATAACGCCGTCTAATCTCTTCATATGAAGAAAGAGCATCTTGGATGTTTTCTGCCTCTGCCTTCGCTTTCGTCAAAGGCCCCCATTCCCCATCAACATCGGCGCCAACAGATTGCTGCAAGAATTGAATGGCACGCCGAACCCCATGGTTCACACTGGCATCAAAGTGCATCACGGCAAGCGGCTCTGGCAATTGCGAACATCCAGATTTTTGCCAATATAGCGTGAAGTAAATGGCCTCAAGGTCTGCTTTGCTAATCGTTTTTAACGCCTCGATTAATTTTTTATTTGGTGGCGCGATCACATTGACTTCAATTGCGTGTTGATATGTCTTAAGGGTTATACCCTGGTTGGTCGCACCGCCCGGATCTTTAGGATGGTCACTCCATCCCCCTTCCATTTTTAAAACCTCTCTTAAAGCCAGTTTAAAGACATCAGAATAAGGTTTAGCCTTTTGTCCCACTTCTAAAAAAACTGTTGGCCAACGAAACCCCAACAAATCCTTTATTTTAAAAGGCTGAATGTTAACTTCATCACTTTGATTCCCACCCAAAATATAAACCTGTGTATCATCCTGCCCCATCACAAACCCAACGTGACCTTTGGTTTGATCCGCCCCTCTCTTAAAGATCGCAATCGCCCCGATACGCGCAGTCTCAAGCGGGGCCCCCCATTCCAAATAAGAGCGCGCCAAAAGACTCCTCGTACTGATCAATCCAGAGCGCTCCAAAAGGGCACCAACAAACGCCGCGCACCAAGGCGTCTCATCCCCCTTAATACCAGCATGTTTCACATCTTTATAAAAAGACATGATAACCGGATTATTGACCAAACCTGCAGCCTCTTTTATGTAAAGAAAACGAAGGGCCTTATTAATCCACACAGGAGGGGTTTTATCAAAATCCATGGGCTGTTTTCCCTTATTTATCTAATGTCTGCGTGGGTGGTTGAGAAGGCGCTGCCTTCCCACGAATATTGCTGCGTCTAATGGTATAAATACGCCACAAACGATGAACCCCAATCGCCAAACCGATAAGCAAAGAGAAAGTGGTCAAGATATGATTCAACTGGCCAATCCAAGGCCCCCAAGCGGGAGCCGTAATTAAGCCACTTGCGATCACGCCATCTTCAATGACTTTGGAACCATAAACAGCAGTTTGAGTGCCAGAAGGCACATCATTAAAAGGCATAAATGAACCTCAACTAAATTTGCATTATTGATTGATAAGAATGGCGCCCGCGCGCCCTCCGCGCCCATAAATTTGCGAGAGCTGATACACATTGATTTCATATGTCGATTGAGGCGCCCCCCAATCGACAACTTGATCGGCCTCACTATAAGTATAATGAGGAACATCAAGACTAACGAGACGTATGGGACTGCCATTGTCTAAAATTTCTAACTCATATCGCTCATCCGCTTCCCCAATCGGGATATCAGCAATCTCCCAGCTATCAGCCCCAATACGGCCCCGACGGATCCAGCTAATAAGGAAATCCCCACTTTGATTTACCCCCTTTAAATGAACCGGATGCAAAGGACGCAAAGCGCGCCCCTTGAATGTCGTTTGTTGTGTTTGAAACGCACTATGGCCAATGGCATAAGGGGCCGGCCCATAGCGCCAATAATGTTCAAGACCAACCTCATCCAAACTCATATTGACCTGAACCAACCCCTCATCAATAAAGACAAAATCAGCATCAACGCTGGCTGGTGCCAACAACGCATCATTGGTTCCCCCTTGCGCACGCAACAAAGTACTCAGCTCATATTGCCTCTCTCCAACCAAAATAGCTGTTTTAAATTGTATGATTTCCCAAAGGCCATTGTCATGACGAAGGGCGCCAATATTCTTCCCCCCCAACACATGAATATCACTCAAGGCGCTGAGGTCTCCGCTATCCATCTGGACGATGATTTTAGTTCCATAATCCCAGCGCCCCTCAGGACCAGAAGATACAGAATTTAACAACCGTCCCATTTTAGCCGGAGCATTAACAATTTGATTGAGCGTATAACCAGCATCTTCTGACGAGCGAAAAAACGCCACCTTCCCCGGCCAAGGGGATTGATAGGCCCCAACATAGCCGGCATGGGCAATTTCATTGCCGGTCAAAAGCGGAAAATCAAAAAACCGCGCTTTGGTCGGTCCATAAATTTCAGGCAAAGAACTTGTCGGCAAAGCTGTGGTCGAGACAGTGTCTTCATATAACAAAGGATCAATCGAGCGCGCCTGCACAGAACGCGACAATTGATCATTCACCTGAGTAATCCGCAATTGTTTAGACAAACCATCTACATCTAAATTTACAATATCAGTTGGTTCTAATTTAGTAAGACTCAAGGGGACAGAAAAAGATCCCTCTTCTCGAGAAGCCCAACTTTCTTGCACCCACTTATTAGCCAATGATTGCACCTGGCCTACATCCATCACAATCGGTAGCTGGGCCGTTGCCACACGCTGGGATTGCCCAAGAGTTTGCTGCCCCTCTAAAGAGCGCGTGCGATAACTATGATCACCATCAATGAAATTAATTTTGGCCGATCGAGGCAGCTCAGTTTCCTGGGATCGGGTGAGCTCATAGAGCGGGTCTTGCGCTTTGTGTTCAACCAAATCATCTGGAGCAAGAGTAATCCCCGTATGCCCAGCGCCTCGATGGCGAAATTTAATGCGTCCCTCACTTTCAAAACTATCAAAGAAAAAGGCCAATTCCAAAGACTGCAAAGCATCGCGCGCCGACATGATATGATCAACCATATACCCCTCCACAACACCATTAAGAGCCGGGGGTTCAAAATCTTCAAACCCATAATCAATCATCAATTGGCTAACAAGAGCTGCCAGTGAAATGCTCCCAGTACGCCCGTTCAACCAATGCCCTCTTAGCCAGTTTTCACCATCTCCCCATATATCTAAATTAGCCGGAAAAGCCGGATATGGCCGGGCATCCCATGTATAAACATACAGCCGTTCATGATCGATCATCCGGCCACTATACTGGCTTGATGAAGGATTATTTTGAGAGCTATAGCCCTCACCACCCGGCGTAAAATACTCTTTCAGTGCGGTGATGTAGCGCCGTTGAATATAATCATCCCGGCTCCCATCAGAGAAATAAGGGAAGTTAGACTCAGAACTTTTCGGATCAATGAATAAATTAGGCTGGTTACTACCAAGATGAACCGCCGGGCACCCAACCTCCATCAACCATATAGGTTTAGATTCCGGCACCCACCCCGTCGCCGTTGCTTGTTCCACACCGCCAGGGCGATTATAGTGCAAATTACCCCACCAAGATTTTGTGTCCTTATAACGAAACACCCACGGTTTCCCCTGACCATCTGTGATCGGTGTTCTAATTTGGGCAGATCTATCAGGTTCGCTGGCATAATACCAATCATAGCCCTCCCCTCCATCAATGTTACTTTGCAAATAGTCCAACTCATAAAGACTACTATAATTTTGAGCATCCAAATGCTGGCGACCAGAACGCCAATCTGATAACGGCCAATAACAATAAATCCCCACCCCATCAATGTTTGGCGAACTCCACAAAGGATCTAGATGAAAATAGACATCCCCCGTGCCATCCGTCGGTTGATGTCCAAAATATTCAGTCCAATCGGCCCCATAAGTAACTTTTGATGAGGAACCCAAAATAGCTTTGACATCTCCTGCCAATACCACAAGAGCATCAACGAAGGGGTAGCTATTGTTCGCCCCGCGCACCCTTGATAGCCCGCGCATCTCAGAACCTAATAAAAATGTATCAACCCCCCCTGCCAGCGCACACAAATGCGCATAATGCAAAACCATACGCCGCATTGACCACTCTGGCGGGCCTGTATAAGTAATCGTTTCTCCGCTCGCCACAAACTGAGTACGGCTAGCCGTACCAATAAACGCTTGTAGTTGACTAGCAGCGGCCGCCGATTTATCAGGGCTCCCAACTTGATCGCTAGCTGGATCAATCGTGATGCGCCCGCGCCAGGGATATTGCGGTTGAAACAAATTTGTTGTGTAAGGATCGGGCAATAAATTATTCGCCTCAACATCCATCAAGATAAACGGATTAAAGGTAACCTTAAACCCACGCGCTTTTAAATCCTGAATCGCGCCAATAACCGTCTCATCAGAAGGGGTCCCCCCATAAGCCGGACGCCCCTCATTCAGACTAACAAGATGTGCATTAGAGCGGTTCTGGTTTGAGACCAACCAATTTCGGCCAATTATTTTTTTATCCCGATTATCAACACCCGGGCGCACAAGGCATTCCCCGCACCGCAAATCAGTACCAAACCAACTGGCAAAAAGAGAGATGTTTTTAACATTGGGCACCTCTTCTTCCAATTGATCTATAGAGACATCCCAATCAGAACCCCCTTGGTGGGTATGGGTATTCTCAGGCTGGGATGAGCCATTAAACAAATCTTTAGTCAGCTCAGCTTGTTCATAAACATATTCACCAGCGCTTGGAATGAGATTGATCGCTTCAATTGATTGTTCAAAATCATCCAACCGGCGGTAAATCTCAAAATTCAATTGCGGAATACGATTGCCAAATTCCGCTAACGGCATCCGCTCAAAAACAATATAGGAAACCCCGCGATAAGTGGGAACGTGCCCAGAACCTTCCTTCGCTTCTATAAGACTATCAGGCTGTTGGCTCTCAGTTCCATTATAAAAACGATAGGTAAAATTCGATAAATTCACATCTGACCCATTGGCCCAAACTCGCCCTAACCTATTAATAGTGCCTTCAGCCAAAGCAATGGCAAAATTTCCATAATAACGATACTCGGTAGTGGTGGTGGTACTAGAGCTAGAGCTGCCCCCCCCTTTCCCGCCTGAAGATTGAGTAGAGGTTTGCGTACGTTTCACTATCTCTTCTTCAAAATCAGTGGCCCAAATCATCTCTCCAGACACGCGTGAGCGGCCATAAACACGAGGAATAGGCTTACCTTCACTAGAAGTCGTCACATCCAGTTCTGATAAACGAGGCCCCTCAAGGACCCGGTGTTGACCAGATGAAGCAAACAAAGACTGGTCAACAAATTGCCCAGCGATCGCGCCAGCTGCTTGTCCAATTGCTGCCCCAGTTAGGCCCCCAATTGAAGGCAAAAAACTAGCCCCCAGAGAGCTTCCTATCGCGCCAAAAGCAAGTGTTGCCAAGATGCGCTCCTATTCTTGATGATTGTTTGGAAATGAAAAAACAGCAGCAATATGACGCCGCCACCAGGACCCGAGATGAACCTCGCAAACGTCAGACCCCTCAATGGCGTGCACCATTGTATCCTCGCTCACCAAAATCCCAGTGTGCTTAGCTACCATCCACTTGCGAAACCTAAAAATCAAAACATCACCCACAGCCCGTGTTGCAAGCGGGCGCTCAATAAGATGATCCAGCGCCGCATTGATGAGGGTTTCTTGCCCGCTCACATCAGCCCAATCACGGCTATATGGAAAAAGAGAAGCTGTCTTTTGCTGGGTATATTCTTCATAGACGCCGCGCACCAACCCCAAACAATCACACCCCACATGTTTGAGACTTTGCTGATGATGATAAGGGGTCCCAATCCACCCCCTTGCCAGGCTAATTATTTGTTCTTGTTGGTCTGATAAGGGGAAATTGGTAAAATTACGCGATACCATTTGACGTCCTAACATGCAAAATCACAGGCGTTAAAACAAAAATTCAACGCCTATTTAGGCGTAGAAATAACAAAATCATTGCCAGGAATATGCGGAAATCCTCGAAAATTTTTCTGATTATTAAACTTAGAGCGACACGTTGAAAACCGTTTATCACAACCAGCAATAATCTTAAATCCATCACCAATTGCAGGGGCAATGCTAAGCTGTTGCCAAAGAGCAATCGTGGTAATATCGGCATTTACTATATTGAGCTGAGATTTGACCTCTGATACCGCGCCCACATTTCCCCCTGTAAGCCATTCAACATGCCCGCCGACAAACCAATTGCTCTCAAAAGCACCAAGCCCATCCGTTTCAATAGACTGATCTTCATCAACACTTGTCACACTCGCCGTCCCATGAAAGCTAGCGTTATCCAAATTGATAGTACACCGCTCATCCCCCAATTGCGCATCACAAGTAGATTGAAACAAACGCCCTTGCGGTTGTTGAAGATGGTGGGCTAACCCGCGCACCTCAGCCATAAACGACAAAGCCCCCCGTTTGACCTGACCAATGTTTCCACTCCGAATGATAATATGTTGTTCAGGAGATTGCCAGTTGACCAAATAAAGCTCAACCCGTGCATTGTCATACAAACCATTGCTGAGATCTTTTTCTTCTAAACGACCAGATGAGAGTGCTGAGTGAACTTCCATATTATCAACCGACAAGCCAATACGAGATAAACTTTCACTCCCAACAAATCCCGTCTCAGCTTCATAAGAAACACCGCCAAAACTCAAAGCCTCATCATGGTCCGTAAAACCTTGCGACGTACCGTCACGTCTCGTAATCTTCCAACAATTACATACCGTTGTCGTGCCACTTAACAAATGGTCTTCCAACTCACTTGGTAATGTTCTCATGAGCGCACCTCAACAATTGGAATATCTGGAATTTCACCGGCATGAAAACGAGACATATTAATTTTCAAATTGTCACTATCAAAACGCACAGCGACATCAAATTCAAATCCAGCATGAATAACTTCGCCATTGGCAGGAATATCGCTAGGGAAAAAGGTAACCTCCCCCGTAGCCCCATTAAGGGTGAATTCCACACCATTGGCTTTAAGCACCCCATCCACACTCAATAAAATACTGCTTTCAACGGGCTTATTGATAAGCCGGTTATAAGGCGCATGATCCAAACCATATTGTTTTATCAATTGAAAAGTTGCTTTCACACCATCCCCAACACCTATGGTCTGATCATTGGGTGATATAGGCGTTTGCGGACCAGAGGATCGAAAATCCAAATGATCTTTCCAACGAAAGCCATAGAGCCGTCCCCGGCGCTCTTCAAAAAATGAAATGACCGCATGCAGGTCATTTAAGGTTTTCACCCCATAGCCGGCATTATATTTACGGCGTGAATGAGCCCACCTGGTGTTGCGCTCTTCATGGCCAGAGCCGAGCACAACAATTTCTGTTCGCCGCTCGGGCCCGCCGCTTGATCCAAGCGAAATATCTGTCGGAAATCTGACGTCATGAAATGTCATCTAATCATCAATCTCAATGTTAAGTTATAGATTGCGATTGCCGCGATTAACAATGCGCTGCAAACTAGCCGCAAGTTCACCTTCTGAACGACGAAACCCCTCAACATCAGGCGTTGCAATATTGATGGTCACATTTACCGGCCCTCCCCCACCAGAAGACCGCACTCCCAGTTCACCATTGGCCCCGCGCGATAATGGTAATATAGCCTCAGGACCAGCCTCTCCAGCCACGCCAAAATTCCCACCGCCCAAGGGAAAGCCAATCGCAGAACCAATCCCACCACCACCGACACCGCCGGGAAAAGCCCCCCCCTTAGCAAACCCAAAGATTGATTTGAAAATCCCGCCAACATCAAATCCCAAAGTGCTTCCCAACCCCGCTTCAGCCGGCATTATAGCCTTTTGAAAAGATTGTTTAGAAATACCAAGGGCAAGAGATTTAAACACACTCTCAACATCTCGTCCTTTCACCACAATCTGATCAAAGGCAGAAGACATAGATTTGGACAAGATATTAGCCTCTTCATTCAAAGCCTTAACCTGCTCTTGCGCTTTTTTTGTATCCGCTTGAAACAAATAGGAAAATATCGTTTTTTGTTCTTCCATGTGCCTACTCTTTCTTATGCTTCACAGATTGATCGTGGCTGTAGCTATCTGGAAATTGCCCCATCAATCCCTCTAAATTATCTTTAGAAAGCGGTTCAAAACCAACAGAACCAAACACCCCCTCAAACGTTGCTTTAAGCTCTAACGGTGTGCTGGCCCAAAACTGCTCTGGAGATATTTTTAACTGCCCAAACGCTAGCGCCATTAAATCTTTCCACGGCAAACATGGGCCAGAAGATTTTTGTGTCTGTTTTCTTGTCATAAATTTATTTAAGAACCTTCCCAAGCGCTACGACGCATCATTAAAATGAAACGTCGCCTTCAATAGCTGAGCAACAATATCAACGTAACCTTGAACACCGCCCTCCACTTGCATATTGGCAACCTCTTGTTCGCTCACATCATGACCACCCGCCCGCAACCCGGCAGCTATAATTATGATAATATCATCCGCCTTAACCTGGCCTGATTGAAACCGCTCAATCACACCAATTAAAGTCTCAGATCCAAACGCGGATTCAAGTTCAGCCAAAGCCCCCAATGTTAAACACGCGGTATAAGGGCAACCATCCAAAACAACATCAATTTCACCGCGAAGCTCATTTGCCATTATTGATCCTTTAAACTTTACAGAGCGCTAAATGTTAAAGAGCCCGCAGACTCAAGTGTCAGTTCAAATGAAAGCTCATTATTGTGCCCGCCGGCATATTCAAATCCTAAGATTTGAAACAAACCCTCCACGCTACCAAAATCAGGAATGATAATTTGCCAGTTACGAATGGTTCCGTTGAAAAAATAATCCCGAACCGTGCTGTCTGAACTTTGATCTTTAAAAATGCCGCTACCAGAAACCCGCGCCGTCTTTACACCGCATGCAAGCAATTCACGCCATTGCCCTTGGCTTTCTGCATCAGTAATATCAACACTCTCAGTGTTAAAAGCTAACGTTTTAGCACGAAGGCCAGCCACGGTTACAAAGCTACCAAGCCCGTCACCATCCAGCTTCAACAACATATCTTTTCCCTTTTGGGCACTCATCTTTTGCTCCTTAAGCTTAAGGTTTAAAAAGCCCGCAACTCACCATCACCCACGCAACTCAAATTGATTTGCACAGATTAGGCAAGCAGCAGAACACTGTATAAAATGATTAAATATTAAGAGCTTGGCTCTGTAGTGATACGATAACGAACCAACCCATGAAGCCGGTCTCCATCACGCTCTCGTCGAATCTCACTAAATTCATAAACCAAATTGATAAGACTGTGGTTCGCTAGTGACAAAGTCGCCATATTCATAATGTCTTTGATCGTTTCTAGAATCAAATCAGCCTTAACGCGGCCACGATTATCGCTCCAGCTATGCAACGTCACAATATGTTCACGTCCCTCTTCCGTACTGGTGCTCCAATCGCGTTCTTGGCTCATACCAATCGTAATGTAAGGCGGTTTCGTTCTTTGCGGCGTAAAATCATAAATTTTAGGACCACCCAACAAACTTATCAATGAAGTGTTGGTTGCAAGCACTGAATAAAGGGCTTCTTGCAACTGCCAATTTGCACTTTGTGTCATGCTTGTCTCTCTCCGCGCCCTTGCATAGATTTAATCTTAGCCAGCGCTGTTTGTGTGGCACGCAATATCCAGGGCTGCTCATCCAACTGATGTGTTCCAAATTCAATATCAGCCGCCAGGGAGCTATGAATAGAAACACTCATTTCCCCGTCATCCAATGTTGATATTTTAATCGAACGCGCAATCTCTGCTTTTTGCGAACCATCTAATGTTGTTTGATCAAGCTCAAACAACAAAGCATCGCGCAACGTCTTTGCCCCTTGTTGCACAAAAAAATCAACCTCTTTCACGGGCAAAACATCACTCAAGGCAAAAGAGGGTCTTGAAGAATTTTTAGACTGAACTGAGACCTTCATAAACACGCTTCCTTACAGTCCAACGCCAACCAATGATTGCGCTCTTGCTCGTTCATCACGCTAAGTATCTCAAAAACCCGCGCCCCCTTACGCAAACGCATCTCGGGCAAAACATCCTCCCTAAAACGTATGATAATCTTATGCGTTAGAACTGATTGCGTTTGATGATCCAAAAACCGCTCAAGCCCTGAAAGCGGTTCAATTGAGGCCCAAAGGTCAACAACCTTGATCCATGTAATATCCGCGCCACCTCCGCTATCCGTTGTTAATTCAGGGCGCTCAAGAGCAACACGGTGACGCAAGTCACTAACTGAAATTTTTTTCATCATTGCACCCGATATGATTTATAATTATTCATTAAAGCTGTAATCGTTGTTGGGATTTCATTAAAAGAGCCCCCAAAGCCAACTGGCTCGCGCTGCTCATACCAATGCGCACAAAGCATCAACATGGCTTGCCGCAAATCTTCTGGCACATCGCTCTCTAAATCACCAAAACCAGCCGCAAAGCGAACTTCAATCTGGTTAAGCCCAGCACCCGTCACTGGCGGTGCTGTTAAATTTATGAGCTTAATGCGCGGTTGATGAGAAATGAGGTCTACGACATAATTGGTCGGGTCAAAAACCTCATAGGCCTCACCGTTTTCATGAAGTCTTATCTCTTCAATTGATTGCACCGGTGATAGCGGCAAATAGAGCGTCCCTGATGTGGGCCATTTATCAATGAAATAAGACCAATTTTCATTGATCAATATTTTACCAATCGTGGTTTCAATATAAACCCGCGCTGCGGCGATTAAACTTGCAACAAGAATGTCATCATCACTGCCATCCACACGCAAAAAATTTTTGGTGTCAACAAGGCTAAGGGGCTCAATGGCAGGGCCAGAGCGCAGTTGAAGAGCCATTGATCTATCTCCTAAAGGGTCATATTATTTATGAATAAAGCGGCCTGGCCCTCATCTTCTGAGGGGGAGGGAAAAATAAAGGCCAGGCCTTTGTGGCCTCTTTGAGGGAGCTAAGAGGGGCACAAATCTATCAACCAAGCTTTAAAAAAGCTCAGCTAAAAAACGGTCTTAAGAGGCACCAAATTTCAAGAACTTGATCGCATCAAAATCTTGAATACCGCCACCAACACGTTTTGTCGTATAAAACAAGACATAAGGTTTAGAGCTATATGGATCGCGCAAAATACGCAGCCCCAAACGATCAACAATCAGATAGCCACGATTAAAGTCACCAAAAGCAACTGAAAGACTGTCAGATCCAATCGAAGGCATATCCTCAACCTCACTCACAGGAAAACCAAGCAAAGAGGGAGCCTCACCAGCGCGCGCACCAGGTTGCCAAATATAGTTGCCATCGGCATCTTTAATCTTCCTAATTTCAGCTTGGGTCGAGCGGTTCAACACCCAACGAGAATTACCCCGGTAAGCGGATTTCACTGAATAGATCAGGTCGATCAAATTATCACTTGGATCACTGGCGGCAAAATCACCATCAACACCAGTGGCAATATAGCCCACATTGCCCCAGCTCCAAGAGCTCTCAGCAACCGGCGTATAATCAAGGAAACCCTTGGGTTTATTAACACCATCACCGTTTACAAAAGCAGCTGTTTCTTGCTGAGCAAAAACGCTTTGCACTTCTTGAGCAATCCACTCATCAATATTAACAGCGCTATCATCCAACAATGTGCTGGTCGCCGCAGGCATTGCATAAAGTTCCATAGTAGGAAACGTCAACTCAGCTAATGTTGAAGAGGTCGTCTCAGGCCGGGCGGCACTCTCGCCAACCCAACCAGAACCAGGCCCATTGATTGAAAATGGTTTTTTATAAACCGTTGAGGAAACTTGCCGATTACCAGCTATCGCGCGGATCGGTGAGAGCGATTTAAGAGAACTCATCACCGTCCCCTCGGTCTCATCTGGCACCAAATAGCCACCATCAGGGTCCGAGCTGACAGAAAGTGCCTTTTGCTCAATCTCCCGCAAATTATGACTTTCACCAGAGCGAATGTAACTCTCAAAAGCAGATTTATGCTGCAAGCAACCTTGTGAAGATCCCTGTGTCTGAGCATTGTTACCATAGACAGGGCGGCGCGATTTTAACACCAGCTCGTCCATCTTTTGCTTGTTAGATTCAATCGCTTCATTCAAGCGGGTAAGTTTTTCTTCACTGACAACATCAGCGCTCATTTTATGTTCAAGCTGATGAAGGCGGCTATCATTGGTATCTTTAAATTCTTCAAAGGCGCGCATGAACTCATCAAATGCGCTGTCGATCTCAGGTGTATACCCTGACAAGTCAGCCTTCGTTTCATATATATTAGGAGGGGTCGATTTGGTCATATTATCCTCTATTTTGAGTAAGGGTTAAGGCCGCATGGCGAAACTTTTGTGCCAATGCAGTCATGGAAGTGGGCACCTTTTTATTTGTGCTATTTCGCACGCCCTCAACATCTCGTTTGAGGAGCAACGATTTAAACCCTTTGGCAATTGCCGTTTGGGCTTGGCGGCGTGTGAACCCAGCATCTCGCATGAGCCATCGCTCGAAATCTCTGATGGTCGGCAAGCCATTGACCAGTGGCAATGACTTTACCATTTGCACCCGGGCATCGCGGTGCATAGGAAACGTAACAATTGAAATCTCATATAGGTCAAGCTCGAGAATAAGGCGCACCGCCCCTTTGTTCATCGGCCGCGAGCGCAAGGTTTTAAACCCAATCGACAAACCATCAAGCGCCCCTTTTCGTATCAAGCTCAACACCTCACCGCCCCGGCGAATATCGCTTAACAGCCGCCCTTGCACATAAAGCCCTTTATGGTCTTCATAAATACGTTCCCAAATCCCAATCGGCTCGGCAGGGTTATGTTGATAAAGCATCTTGACCGACAACGGCTTAACCCGCTTTAAACATTTAGAAAAAGCACCTTGCGCCACCACATCACGCCCAAGATCAACAGTGTTAAAAATACTTGCATAACCAGAAAACACCCCCTCATCACTGACAGTCTCAAGTGCCACAGGCGCGTATTTTAATTCGCGATCAGAAAAATCTTTGTGAGAAATCATGCGTTTAAATCACCTTGTTGGTCTTCAGTTTTGATTAAAGGCTGTCTTGTACGTCCACACGATCAAAATCATCTCCCTCAAGCGGTGGATAACCAATCAAGGCGCGTTTTTCGTTAGTGGTTAGAAAATCAGCCGTGGCAACACGGCTCCAAATCACTTCGCGCTCATCACTAAGCGCCACAACATCATCAATTTTCAGCTTAAGAGAAAATGATGATCCGTAAGTTGGAGCCAACCAATGGCTCAATGCCTTGGCGCCTTTTTCAGCTAAGGGCAACACCGTTTGGCGCCAAAATGACCGGTTCGCTTCTGCGTAATTTGAGTAGGTGTTATCACCAGGTATGCCGAGCAACATCGGCGGGACCCCTAAGGCCAAAGCAATCTCGCGCGCCGCCACATATTTAGCTTCAATAAAATCCATGTCGCGCGGGCTCAACCCCATATTCTTCCAATCTAAGCCCCCTTCCAACAATAAGGGTTTGCCAGCATTGCCAGCCCCTTCAAAATTATCGCTTAACTCTTGGCGCAATCGCTCATATTGCTCACCATTCAACTGCCCCTCTTTGTTGGTATAAACCAGGGCTCCAGACGGGCGCGCCGAATTATCCAACAGAGCCTTGTTCCATTTAGAGGCCGCATTGTGAATATCAATTGCCGTAGCAGCCGCCTCAATCGGGCTCATACCATAATGATCATTGGTCGGGTGAAACAAAGCTTGATGCAAAATAGGTGATTGCTGATCGCTAGAGGCAACACCAAAGCGCACCTTTTGCCCACCCAGCGCATACTCATACCCCTGCGGCCAGCCATCATCACCAGCAATTATTTTCATACGATCCGGGCGAAGCACATATAGCTCGCGCGGTGTCTGATCAAGCGTGACGACTTCCATATAGCTATTGCCAGCCACCAGAAGATAGCCATACCATTCTTCCAGCAAATCAGGCCCACATTGGGCAGAATTAGGCCGGTTTAAGAGATCAAGAGCGCTGTGCTGCGTAAACTCTTCTCCCTCTTCAATAACGCTTAAAGGGATAGAGGCAATCGCTTCTGCAATCATACGAACACAGCGAAAACAAATGGCATTTTGGGCAAACCCTTCATTTGCAAAACTTGCATAATTACGCGGTGCCCATTGAGCCTGCCCAAGATTATGAAGACTAATTAAAGGCTTAGCCAAGCTGTCCTTTTTTTCATAAGAACTCGTCTCTTGCATAGCTTGTTTATGATTTGATGAGGGTTCAAACAGGCCAGTAAAACTTTGCATCCATGTTTTCTTCTGCTCTTGCACCATGGAAAATTCCTTGTTCGTTCGGTTCATTTTTAAATAAAATAAAAACTAAAAAGGGACAAAAATTTAAAAGACTAAAACCAATTCAGGTTTTAGAATAAACGGCGCAAACGCGGATTTACTTGCCCACTTAACATCAAGTCTGTAAGCGCCCAAACCAAACCATCCAGCCTATCGGGGCTGCGCCCGTTCGAGAGCCCACCAGGCCCAAAATCACACATCTGATCCTCAAGCTCAGGAAAGCTCCCAACATGGCTAATCCGCCCTTGTTCATAAAGCGCCGCTATCGGTTCTGCGCGCAGCCATTTACCGCGCCTGGCATGAACCTTTTTAATCGGCACACTAGGGTCAACTTGGCGCAAAACCGTCTCCACCAAATCCCCGCCTTGGTTCACCTCTGCTACGATCCGGTCAGCTTCAATTCTATGATATAAGGCAATAGCACATTCGGCCCATTTAAGCGGCGCCAAGCCTTTCGTGCTCTTATCACTCAAAACATAGCCGCGTCCATCAACGCCCAATCCAGCGGCGATCAAACCACACATATCTGCCTTTTTCCCAGTCGACACTGGCGGATCAAGGGCAACCACAATGCGCTCTAATTCCGGCGCACTTTGAACCCGGCATTTGTCAAGCTGATCACGGGTCCACAACCCATCAGCCCGGTCAGTGATGAGCTCACCATCAAGCTCTTGGCGCCCAAGCCGGGTCCCACCATAACGAGCCTGAACGCTCTTTAAAAAATTACCAGATAAGTGAGCTGCGTTATCAAGGGTGCGCGAGCGACCAATGATGGTTTGGCTGTCGGCCATTATTCCTTTTAACAAAGCACTCGGGCGCGGTGTGGTCGTGACCACTTGGCGTGGGCACTCACCCAAGCGCAAAGCAAATTGCAACATATCCCAAGTTTCTTGATCCTTTGACCATTTGCACAACTCATCACACCAAGCCGCCATAAATTGCGGGCCGCGCAACGCATCTGGGTCTTCCGCTGAAAACAACTCAGCAATAGAACCATTGGGCCAGGTCAAACGCCGTTTAGAGGGCTCAAACAACGGACGCTCATTCTCAGGGTGAATGGCAAGCAAGCCAGAGACCCCCTCAACCATTGTCCGGCGCACATCACCCAAAGTTTCTCCAACCAAAGCAATACGATTTGCAGGCTCTTGTGCAATTGGGGTCTTTCCCAATGCCATAGCGCGCACCCATTCGGCGCCAGCTCTTGTTTTGCCCGCCCCGCGCCCCCCCAATAACAACCAAATGTGCCAAGGTTTATTAGGGGCAGAAAAAGGGGGCGGCAACTGATCATCACGTGCCCAAATTTGCCAATCAAAAGCAAGGGCTTCAAGGCTATCGAGAGATAAATCATGAAAACATTTTTGAAAATCACAACCCTTTGATGAGTTTTTCAAGGCGCGCCGCAATGTCTGCGCGTCGCTCGTCCGCTTGTTGGTAAGATTTTTTACGATCGCTCAACTCCTTTGG
>JAJFHF010000017.1 GCA_021775775.1 Hyphomicrobiaceae bacterium | reverse complement strand
TTTGGGGCTATTCTCGTGCTTCCAATGTCACTGATCCAGTGGTGTTGTTTGATTTGCCATATGGTTTGCGCCATATCACCATGCTGTTGGTTTATCTTGCCTTTGTGTTGTTCGTCGCAGCCAACTTGAAAGGCTATATTGGCTATTGGACGCGTCATCCTATGGTTTTAGGGATAAAACTATGGGCTTTCGGTCATCTATTGGTCAAGGGCGGGGATTTAGCCGGCTTGTTATTATTTGGCAGTTTTCTGGCTTGGGGCATTTTTGCCCGCATATCAGCCAAGAAACGCGAACAAGTTGGTCTTTTAAAAACCAGAAATTTTGAGCCCAATTGGCTGCATGATGTTATCGCCATAGCTATTGGTACAGCGCTCTATTTCGCATTTGCTCTCTATTTACATAAGGCGTTAATCGGTGTGCCGGTTATAAATTAATCATAAGCGAAAAACGAGACTGAGTTTGATGTAGATTTGTGCTTTTACCTAAAAAGCATAAAAATAGGTTGTGTTTGGTTGTTTGTATTCCCATATAAAAGTTAGTGCTTTTATATGGGAACATTTCTCTTCGATAGAAAACTCTTCGATAGAAAACAAAGGGCCGTCATGGTCTATAGAAATATCTTAATTAAGTGAGCCGAAAGGTGGTCAGCCATGTCTCAACATCCCCCAATCAAACGGTATACAGCTCCAGATATCCAAGCCCAAAAGGGCCAAAAGCCAATTGTGTCTTTAACAGCCTATCATGCCCATACCGCTGGAATTATTGACCCTTATGTAGATTTTATGTTGGTTGGCGATAGTCTAGGTATGGTTATGCATGGACTTCCCTCAACGGTGCCAGTGACCCTGGATATGATGATTATGCATGGCACCGCAGTGGTGCGTGGCTCTAAGCGCGCACTGGTAGTGGTCGATATGCCCTTTGGTTCCTATGAAGAGAGCCCACAAATTGCCTTTAGAAATGCGGCGCGCGTTATGAAAGAGACAGGCTGCGGCGCGATTAAGCTTGAAGGCGGCGCACGCATGGCTGAAACGATACATTATTTAACGCAGCGCGGCATTCCAGTAATGGCCCACATCGGCCTTACTCCTCAATCTGTAAATGTGATGGGCGGTTTTAAAACCCAAGGGCGAGAGCAAGCTCAGTGGGCGGCCCTTGAGGAAGACGCAAAGGCCGTAGATGAAGCCGGGGCTTTTGCTGTCGTCTTAGAAGGTATGGCAGAAGCCTTAGCAGAAAAAATAAGCAAATCAATCATGATACCAACCATCGGCATTGGCGCGTCCGCCCAGTGTGATGGACAAATTCTGGTGTTAGAGGATATGCTGGGCCTAAGCCCAAGGGTTCCCAAATTTGTGAAAGAATTCGGACAAATAGGGGCTGCAATTGAAGGTGCAGTGGCTCACTATGCCCAAGATGTACGCGCGCGCGCATTTCCAACAAATGATCATGTGTATGGTATGAAACAAAAGAAGAAAAAGGGCATTCCTTTGAAAAAAAGCGCTTCAAAACGCAAAACGCCCACAAAATAACGGTTAATGTCCCCTCAAAACGTTGCCCGTTTACTTTTTTTACGAATTTTAAGGGGGCAAACAGCTTATCCATTTGCGAAAATGGGGTGCGCAAGCTATCAAAGAGCTTAAAATTAGAGAACCAAGGTGAATGATTCGTCTTTTACCGGTTCATATTATCCAATGTAAGTGTAAGGCGGCGCTGATAGAACACAATGTTCGTCTCCCGCGGCGCGATATAGAAGAAGAGTTTTTGTGAATGGTTGATGATCAAGTCTTTCGAGAAGTTGAAGAAGAGTTGCGCCGCGATAGGATGCAAGCCTTTTGGAATAAATATGCCACTTTGCTTATTGGCGGTGTTACAGCCGCTCTAGTGGTTATTAGTGCAATTCTTTGGTGGCAAAGTTCACAAATATCAAAGCAGCAAGCGGCGGGGGATCAATTTATCCAGGCGTTACAATTATCTGGCCAAGATAAAACGCAAGAAGCCAATAAGATCTTTGAATCATTGAGCAAAAACAGCTCCAAAGGCTATGAATTATTGTCCACTTTGTATCTAGCTGGTAACAGAGTGCAAGAAGGCCAGACAGCTGAAGCTGAAACTCTTTATAAAAAAGTTAGCAACAATCCAACTGCTGACAAAATCTTAAAGGATTATGCAAAACTGAATTTAGCTTTGCTACGGGTTGATGGGGCTTCTTATGATGAAACCAATAAAGCGCTTGAGAGTTTCATTAAGCCAAATGCCTCATGGCGTAGCACAGCTATTGAAGTGATAGGACTAGCCGCTTTTAAAGAACAAAATTGGGATGTTGCTCAAAAACATTTTAACGACATCATCGCGAATAAAGCGAGCCCTGCATCTCTAAAGCGTCGGGCTCAAATTATGTTAGATGTAATCGCGGCCCGCAAAGTGAACAATTGAAAACGCTAAGATCTAAAGATTTTTGATAATAAAGGGCAAAGGCTTTGATTAAACAAATCATGAACCACAATATAAGACGTGTCATAAAACAAGTGCAGCAGGTCACACTTACGCGTTTTGTTGCTGTCATCATGATATGTTTTGTATCTGGTAGCGCAGCTGGCTGTAGTTCAATGGAAGAATTAACCGGCGTTGAAACTCCCGAATTACCATCCCTGCCAAAACTCTCAAACCCCTTTAAAAAACCAGAGCCAAAAATGCCTGGCGAGCGCATCCCCGTTATGTCAGCCAAAAGAGAAGGCGGCCCAGAACTAGATGTCAGCGCCGTGACCGCATTCACAGCTTTGCCAATCGCGACGGTAAACAGCGTTTGGTCACAACCTGGCGGCCAAGCCGATAACGCACCAGGGCACCTGGCATTAACTGGCGGGTTAGCCTCGCGCTGGAGCTCATCAATTGGGCGTGGTTCAACAAAACGCAGCCGCATCATAGCCAGCCCTATCGTTTATGGGGGGAAAATTTTCACCCTTGATAGCCGCGGACGTGTCAGTGCATTTTCACAATCAGGTGGGTCTAGACTGTGGACCATTAAACTCACCCCTGATCAAGAATATGATTATGAAGGCTATGGCGGCGGCTTAGCTATTGAAGGCGACAAGCTTTATGTTGCCACTGGTTATGGTCAGGTATACGCGCTGGCACCAAGTAGCGGCAAAGAAATTTGGGTCAAGGTAATCGGTGAGCCAATGCGCTCGTCTCCCACAGCCACCAATGGGAAAGTTTTTGCAACCACAGTGTTGGGTAACTTCATTTGTTTAAATGGAGCAGATGGCGCAGAGCTTTGGCGCTATCAAGGGTTACCTGAATCAGCTTCAATGATTACCAATGCCTCACCAGCCATCTCTGGCGGCATTGTGGTCGCTCCCTACCCATCAGGTGAACTGGTCGCATTTGATATTGAAACAGGCGCTCCTATCTGGACAGAGAGTCTATCGCGCGCGGCGCGCGGCGCGGTATCAGCCATTCGCAATGCCTCGCGCCCAGTTATTTCAAATGGGGTTGTTTTTGCGGTGGGGCATGGCGGACGCATGATTGCCTCTTCCTTAAAAACTGGCGAGCGCTTGTGGTCACAAAACATTCAAGGTGTTCAAGCGCCTTGGGTTGCTGGTAGCGTTGTTTACGTAGTCGATACCCGCGGTGAGCTGTTAGCAATGACGGCAAAGGACGGCAAATTAATCTGGAAAAGCAAATTGCCAGGTGGCGGCCAATGGAGCGGACCAGTATTGGCTGGCGGGCGTTTATGGCTTGTCTCAACCAAGGGCATGCTTGTGGGCGTTGACGCAAAACTAGGCTCTATCAGTGCCAAACGAGATATAGGCACAAAAATGACCATCGCACCGGTGGTTGCCAGTGGGCATATGTATATCTTGAGTGACAAAGGAAAATTAATGGCTTTTAATTAAAAGCGGTTAATTTCTCTCTGGTTACCAGTTTTGTGTTGTTTTTATGCGGTGATGGGCTATAGCTCAGCACCGCATCTTTATTTTTTAGCTTCTATTGATCAGGCTTTGTTTGAACATGTCTTACATCATTGCAATTATGGGCCGCCCAAATGTTGGGAAATCAACCCTGTTTAACCGGCTGGCTGGCAAACGCTTAGCCTTGGTTGATCC
>JAJFHF010000160.1 GCA_021775775.1 Hyphomicrobiaceae bacterium | reverse complement strand
GCTTGATAGAGCCAAAAGTGGAAATCATGCCTAACGACTAGACTTGCCTTGATAAACTTATATGGTTTTGATGATCGTTTTATATTGGTGATGACACTTCATTTGAAGGGATAACGGCTTATGAGTGAACAGAAAAGACAAAAGGCTTTGGATAATTTTGATCCAGCGGACCCTAAACTTAATTCGCTTATCAAGGACCATGCTCTGACAAGTGGACTTTATCCTTATGCTAAAAAAATGAAACGGTCCGCTTATGAAAAGCAGTTACGGGCTTTGCAGATAGAATTGTTAAAACTACAAAGCTCTATCGCAGAAACTGGTGAGCGGGTGGTTATTGTATTTGAAGGGCGCGACACGGCTGGTAAAGGGGGCACAATTACGAGGTTTCGCCAACATCTTAACCCGCGGCATGCGCATTTGGTGGCGCTTACCAAACCGACTGATGTTGAGCGTGGGCAATGGTATTTTCAACGTTACATTGAGCATTTGCCAACAGCAGGGGACATGGCGTTTTTTGATCGCTCCTGGTATAACCGGGCTGGTGTTGAGCCGGTGATGGGGTTTTGTAGCCCCCAACAACATCAGCTGTTTTTAAATGAAGCGCCTGTCTTTGAAGAACGATTGGTCAATGATGGTATTCATCTAATAAAAATATGGTTGACCATTGGACGCGAAATGCAACTGAAACGTATTCACGCGCGCCAGCATGACCTGCTTAAACATTGGAAAATCTCTCCCATTGACCTTAAGGCCATCCATCAGTGGGAAGCTTATACAGATGTTAAAGAGCAAATGTTCAAAGCGACCCATAAACCAAAAACGCCGTGGAATGTGATTTTGTCCAATGATAAGAAACGAGCGCGGTTGGGGGCTTTGCAGTTGGTGCTCTCTCAACTTGAGTATGCGGGTAAAGATGAAACTGTAGCGCATGCCCCTGACCCGAAAATTGTCGGCCAGGGGGATGCTTTCTTTTTTAGCCGCGATAATTAAAGCTTGAAATTCAACTAGTTGCAGGTTTGGTAGGTGCCTTCAACTTGGGCGCCAACTGAGCAAAGAATGCCGCCCCATTTATAGCCAACACGGCCACGATATTTGATTTTAAACCAGGGATACCCGTTCATTACCTTGTTGGTGCGCTCTAGTAAAGTGATCCACTCACCCTCTTTTAAACTTGCTCTTTTGCGATATGTCATAGCTGGGCCAGAGCGCACAACGCCGCCCCAACTTTTGGCTTTGCGCGGTAATTTCACGTTCACGCCATGAGACGGGGTATGATTGATCTGCTTGACCTGGCGGCACTCATCATCGGCGCGGCCCTTCGTTCCTACAAAAGCAATTTTGCCCTTAACATGCAGTAGCCAATCGCCATTAAAATATTTGGAGCCGGAGCCTGACGGGATGGAGTCGAGGGTAATTTGGGGGGAGCTATCATGAGAGATGATGGCAATGGAGCTATCGTGCGTATTTATATATTCAACAATCAAGGGAATGCCTTCATTGCAGGTATATTCCACTTTTTTGCGATCAGCGCCGCTGGCAGAATTTATGCCAAATATTAAAGCTATAAGCCAAGCTAACAAGGTGACATAAGATAAGTCCGAGCTTGGTATCCACCTATTATACAACATCTCTTTTGTCCTTTAATTTTTGATTTTTGAGACCTTACGATTGTGCAGACTGTGCCCAACTGGCCAGTGTGGTCAAGCATTTGGCACATTAAATATTTTTAAGGAACGGCCGTTGTCTTAAGTTTGATATTGTCTTCAAAAGTGCTTATTTCTCTATCCCAAACCCTTTAAAACTTCTTATTTCCTTGTTTTTTGGACCTTTCATTTGCAATGGACTCATCAAATGATCTTAACGTGGACCCATAAAAGTTGTTGAAATTGGACTTATAATCGTTTTAAATTCGGTAAGTTTTATAGGTCCACACAAATAATTAAAGAATTTACTCATTTGTTCCAAACCGCGAAAAGGTCTTAAAGAATGTACAAACCATCTGAAACCGTGGCTTTGCCACTCAATGTTTCAGTTGACCGTCCGCTGCAAGCTCAATTGTTTGAGCAAGTCAGGACGATGATTCTTAATGGGCATTTGAAAGCTGGAAATGCATTGCCAGCCACCAGGGCTTTGAGTGAACAATTGGGTATTTCTCGCAATACTGTTGTTTTGGCTTATGATCGTTTGCTGGCTGAAGGGTATATAGAAAGCAAACGTTCTATTGGTACGTTTGTTAGTGATGCCATCCCAAATCAAGGTGCATTTTTAAAAGACGTGCCTTTGGGTGATTTAGGTGAAGGTGATTTTGCTAAATCTACCACTGACACAAAAACAGACACCAGCACAGATGTGATTGACGCCGCTTCATTCCATGAGTTTGATTTGGATTTACCCTCACCAACGGATTCCCCATCCCCCCTTTCGCAAACACAGGTACCGGTAAAAGAACAAGCACGGGTACCGGTAAAAGCACAGGTACCTAAAGCGCTATCAGCTAACACGGGTGAATTGGAAATTGATTTTCACCCTGACTTTGTGGATCCGGATTTATTTCCCGAGCGTAGTTGGCGCCGGATTTATGCTCAAAATTGTGGGCAAATGGAGCGCTATGTCAATGCCCAGGACCCCTGCGGGCATTATGAATTGCGCCGCGCGATCGCAGATCATTTGGGCCCAGCTCGCGGGATTATTGCCAGCCCCGATGATGTGCTTATTGTTAGCGGTGCCCTTGAAGGGCGCGCCTTGTTGAGCCATTTGTTGTTATCCCCGCCTTTGCTCTCTGGGGATAAACATCAAGGCTCTTACATGGCTGTTATGGAAAATCCTGGGCGCAAAACTGTTGCACAACTGTTTCATCGTTTGCGAGCTGAGATGCATTTTATTGATGTTGATGACCAGGGACTTCGTACAGATTTACTGCCGACCCCTAATGAACATCATTTGGGGGGCTTGGTCTATGTCAATGCTTGCCGGCATTATCCTTTTGGAATGAGCCTCTCTTTGGCACGGCGCATTGAACTGCTGGAATGGTCTTTGACCAACGCTATGACGATCGTAGAAGATGAAAGTGATAGTGACTTTGCTTATAATGGCGCCCCGCTGACTGCACTAAAGGGACTTGATCGTCATGAGCGTGTGATTTATTTGGGCAGTTTTGAGCCCCTCATGGGCCGCGCGATGGGGCTGGGATATTTGGTTTTACCACCACGGCTGGTCGACGCTGCCAGAGCCCTAAAAAAGATCCATTTTTCTGGCCCTTCCATTCTTGAGCAGGCAACGATGGCTGATTATCTTGAAAGCGGGGCATATGATCGTCATTTACGTAAATCGGTTAAAAAGGGCAAAGAAAAGCACGATTTTCTGATTGATTTGTTGCAAAAACACTTTGGTGATGTGACCCTTTTGGGAGCTGAGGGCGGTTTGCAACTGGCTTTTGTCTTACCTGAAAAATTTGGTAGCGCGGCTGGTGTTGCCCAAGAGATGCGCTCACGACATGGGGTTGGGATTTACTCTCTTTCATCAAATGAGATTTTTTTAAATGACAAAGCCTACGAAATTAATCATAACAAGGCCTCACAAATGCTGATTTTCGGCTATGGATGTTTATCAATTCAAGACATTCATGAAGGGGTGCAAAGGTTGGCAGATATGTTAAAAAGCCAGGTTCAAACACCTTTGGTGACAAAAGCTAAGCAGAAGGGATTGCCTCTGCATCAAAGCGATGTCGGGCATAAGCCACAAAGCGGGCCTTTCAACAAAAATTGTGAAAAGAAAAAGCGTGAGCGTGGAAACGTTACTGGTTTGACGAAGATGAAGACATATAAATTAGATCAAAAGAAAAAAGACAGAGGAGTGGCTTAAATGAGTGGAAGTCTTATTGAAATTGGTCTTGGTGCCACGAGTTTGGCTCTGATTTTGGCCCTTTGTGCCATGGTTTGTGTGTGTATTTCTCTTCAAAGAACGGCGCCTGCTTTCTTACATACTGCGCGCCATGCTTTGATTTTGAATTTTGTGCTGTTAACTCTGGGTTGTTTTACGATTGTTTGGTCTTTTGTGGTCAAAGACTATTCTGTGCTGTATGTCGCACAAAATTCTAACAGCCAATTGCCTTTGCTTTATCGGCTAACCGCTTTGTGGGGGGCCCATGAAGGCTCGTTGATGCTTTGGCTGTGGTTTTTGGCAGCTTTTACGGCTGTGGCAGTCCTCATTCACTGGAAAACCCATCCTCTTTCAATGCCTTATGTAATGCTAACTTTGGCGGCCTTGCAAATTGGGTTTATGGTTTTTATTCTGTTTTTATCAAATCCATTTGTGGAAATTCACCCGGCTATGGCTGATGGACGCGATCTTAACCCCCTGCTTCAAGACCCTGGTTTGGCATTTCATCCGCCAACACTTTATATGGGATATGTCGGCTTTTCCATTCCCTTTGCCTTTGCCATTGCGGCTCTGGTGCGCGGCCAATCGGGGCGCGAATGGGTTGTCACAACCAGGCGCTGGACACTGTTTGCTTGGGTGACCTTAACCAGCGGTATTTTGCTGGGTGGTTATTGGGCTTATTATGAACTTGGTTGGGGCGGTTATTGGGCCTGGGATCCGGTTGAGAATGCCTCGCTAATGCCTTGGCTTACAGGCACTGCGTTTCTCCATTCCATTATGGCGCAAGATCAACGCAATCTCTTCCAGACATGGAATGTGTTTTTAATCATCACCACTTTTGCCCTGTCTCTATTGGGGACCTTTTTGGTGCGTTCAGGTGTGCTAACGTCTGTGCATTCTTTTGCAGCTGATCCTGGTCGAGGGGCTTACATTTTGTTGTTCTTAATCGCCGTGGCTGTCATAAGTTACGGTTTGTTGATTTGGCGAGGGCACCGTTTGGTTGGGCCGGCTAAAATATCGCATATGGTTTCGCGCGAATCTGCTCTGTTGTATAATAATATGTTGTTTGTGGCCGCCGCTATTATTGTGCTGACAGGTACGCTTTATCCACTTGCCATTGAAGTTCTCACTGGAGAGCGTGTCTCTGTTGCAGCGCCTTATTTTAATAAGGTGATGGCACCGCTGATGCTTGGCATTGTTTTGCTGATGGGACTTGGGCCGTTGATACCATGGCGAAAATCAAGTTTGAAAAAATTGCGCGATCAATTTGCCTTACCGGCTGGGTTGGCAGTTCTTGTGGCGATTGTGTCGACATTTTTAGGGGCCAATGATCTCATAGCTATATTGGCAATTGGGCTCGTTGCTTTTGTATTTTTGGCGACGATTATGGATATTGTACGCGCTGTGAAAGCACATATGAAAAGCACAGATCGTTCATGGAGCTCTAGCCTTGTTTCACTTGCTAGCAATAATCAACGGCGCTATGGCGGCTTTATTGTGCATATGGGTGTATTGGTCTTGATCATTGGCGTGGTTGGGTCTGGCTTTTTTCGAGAAGAGACCACTGTGACACTGAAGCCTGAAGCGCAGGTGCAAGCTGGGCCTTATACACTCACATTCATGTCGATTGGTCCAAGCCGCGGCCCTAACTATTCTGAGCGGCTAGCCACTGTTAATTGGAAGCATGAAAATGGGGAGACAGGGACATTAACGCCATCGAAACGCACTTACCCTGTTACTGGAACTGTGACGACTGAGGCGGCGATCCTTTCTACATTTTTAGGTGATCTTTATGTTGTTTTAGGTAATGAGACCACACAAGGTTCAGTTGTCACCAGGGTGTTCTGGAATCCTTTGGTGAATTGGATTTGGATTGGTTGGATGGTTGTTCTGCTTGGTGTGTTATTTGCCATGACCAAAAGAGCGCCAAAAATCATTGGGTCTCAAGCAACCCCCAAAGATGCAACTGGCTCTAGCGAGGCCTTAGCTACATGACCAAAACACAACCACGCACAGTCCATTGGTGGCAATTTATGCTTGTTGGCATCTTGCTGTTTATGTTCATTTTGTTTGCCGCTGGCCTTGGACGGGACACTAAATTTATCCCCTCACCGTTAATTGGTAAGCCAGCCTTTGCCTTTGACATTCGCAAACTTGGCAGCGATGAACGGATCAAGCTTGAAGATTTTAAAGGCAAGGTTGTGATTATGAATTATTGGGCCTCATGGTGTGCCTCGTGCCGCGATGAACATCATGTTTTGCTTGGTGGGGCCAAAGCCTATGCCGATAATAAAAATGTTCAATTTTTGGGCATAAATCATAAAGATACGGATGAAGCAGCCGATTCTTTTTTGGAGCGAATGGGACGGTTCCCTTATCCTTCAGGTGTTGATGCGCAAGGGCGCTTGGCCTTGGAATTTGGTGTTTATGGTATGCCTGAGACGTTCTTTATCTCAAAATCAGGGATCGTTGGTGCCAAGCATATTGGTCCGCTAACCGCTGAAATATTAAACGCTAAAATCAAACAGGTGGAGGCTATGCAGTGAGTGTATTTCGAATAAAAATGCTACCTCATATAAGTAAGCGCACAGCTATTGGCCTCACTGGTTTGTTGTTCTGTCTTTGTTGGCTTGTGACATCACCCTTGGTTTCAATTGCGCAAGAAACAGAGACATCAACATCGACCCTACAAGAAGAAACGGCGTTGGAAAAACAAGTCCGCGTTGTGGCAAGCAAGCTACGCTGCCCTGTTTGCCAAGGTGAGAGCATCTATGACAGTCACTCGCAAGTGGCTCTGGAGATGAAAAAGTTAATTTCAGAACAATTGGCCGCCGGGCGTTCTGAGCTGGAGGTTTTAACTTATTTTCAAGAGCGTTATGGGAATTATATTTTGATGTCCCCGCCCGCCAAAGGCATTCATTGGGTCATTTGGGCGTTCCCTGTGTTCCTTGGTCTCATTGGCTTTCTGTTTGTATATCAATATATAACTGCATCAGGGGCCAAAAGATCATTGGATGAGACTGCCGGTTCTGATAAAGCATCCCAATCTACGGGCAAATCGACTATTGAGGAGCTTCATTTATGAGCAGCTGGATCGTTATTATTGCTCTTGGCGCTTTGTGCGCGTTTGTTATGTTGTTTCCGTTATGGCAACGGCGTTCTGACCGGGTGCTTGGTGCGGGCATTGAGAGTGATGACATTGCTGTGCAATGGACATTGGAAAAAGACCGGCTGGTCAGAGAGCAGCATGAGCTTGATATTGCGTTGGCTGAGGGGAAAATCTCACCCGACACCCATCAGATTGAGCGCGAACAAGTGGTGGAAGATGCCAAACGGGCTTTGGACAAATTGCGCCAAGCACGATCTATGAATGAGAAATTGGCCGTGAACGCTGAGCATAAGCCACGCGCTTATCAGCGGTTTTCACTGGTGTTTGGTGCCCTTATATTTATCAGCACCATAGCGCTTACGGTCCATCTCAAAGGGCTTGATGTTCGCAAAAAAGTTCAAACAGCGGAAGGGGCTCCCGAAGTTCAGATGGCTGACATTAAAAAAATGGTGGCTTCTCTGGAAACCCGTGTGAATGAGGGACAAGGAACGATTAAAGATCAGCTTATGTTGGCACGTTCTTATATTGTGCTGGGGGATCACGATAAAGCGGTTGGGCTTTATCAAAAAATTCATCAAAGCGATGCTAGTAACATGGGAGCTGTTATGGCGCTTGGACAAATCTATTTTAACTCCAAGAATGTCAGTGAACAGAAACAATCACTTACCTATTTTGACAAAGCCTTGGTGATTGAACCGAATAAAATTGAAGCGCTTTGGTTTAAAAGTTTGTGGCTTGTTAGGGATCGTAAACTTGAGCAAGCCCGTGAGTTGTTAGTGCGTCTACAAAGTGTGTCCAAAGATAACAAACAAGCACAGGATGCTGTTGGTCGTTTACTGGCTGAACTTGATAAAAATCGTGTAACCAATCATAAAAGTAAAACTCAAAGTCCTGATGCAAGAACCAATTGAGAATAAGATGCCAAGAGCTATGTTCTTGGGTAGAAAGGTTGTTTCGTATGTTTCACTATGATCAATGTCTTGAGAACCAACTCCAGACCTTGAAAGATGAAGGGCGCTACCGCGTGTTTCTAGATTTAGAGCGCATTGTGGGGCAATTTCCCAAAGCGTCTAGTTTTGGTGAATATACCAGTGTTGATGGTAAATGTCCGCGTAACAGTTTGGACCCCATTGGCGACGTCACGGTTTGGTGCAGCAATGATTATTTGGGCATGGGGCAAAACCGGGCTGTTCTGGATTCAATGGTTGATGCCATAGAGCGGCTTGGCGCTGGCGCTGGCGGCACACG
The DNA here is from genome assembly GCA_021775775.1 of Hyphomicrobiaceae bacterium. GTDB lineage: Bacteria > Pseudomonadota > Alphaproteobacteria > Rhizobiales > HXMU1428-3 > HXMU1428-3. The sequence continues at coordinate 11,202 of JAJFHF010000160.1, read as the reverse complement.
CAACATTTCAGGCAATCATCATTTGATTGTGCAGTTGGAAAAAGAACTTGCTGACCTGCATGAAAAGGAAGCAGCTTTGGTGTTTTCTTCTGGGTATGTGGCCAATGAAGCAACGCTCAGCACGCTTTCTAAATTGCTCCCCAATTGTGTGGTAATATCTGATGAACTGAACCATGCCTCAATGATCCAAGGGATTTTGCATGGCAAAGCTGAAAAGCGGGTTTTTCGGCATAATGACTTAGAGCACCTTGAAGAGATATTGAAAGAGATTGACCCGGCGCGGCCTAAATTACTGGTGTTTGAAAGCGTCTATTCTATGGATGGCGATATCTGCCCGTTACATGAAATTTGTGATCTGGCCGAAAAATATAATGCCTTTACCTTCCTTGATGAAGTGCATGCCGTTGGCATGTATGGCCCGAAGGGCGGTGGCATTGCTGATCGTGAAGGTTTGATGGAGCGGATCGATATTATTCAAGGCACATTGGCCAAAGCCTATGGGGTCATCGGTGGGTATATTGCCGGAAAAACATCAACCATTGATGCGATTAGAAGTTTTGCAAGTGGGTTTATTTTTACAACCACTTTGCCCCCTGCGGTGGCGGCTGGTGCGCTCACCAGTGTTCGGCATTTGAAACAATCTGAACACGAGCGGATTCTGCAACAAAAGCGGGCCAATGAGCTAAAGGATATGCTCAAAGCTGCTGAAATCCCTTACATTCATTCTGAGACCCATATTGTCCCGGTTATTGTTGGGGATCCGATTTTGTGCAAAGAGGTTTCTGATCGGTTGCTTGGGAAATATGGAATGTATATCCAGCCTATAAACTATCCCACAGTGCCGCGCGGGACAGAGCGTTTGAGAATTACACCAGGTCCTTTGCATACAACAGAAATGTTGAGCGGTTTGGTGGATGCCCTTTCTCATATTTGGGGTGAGGTTAATCTGCCACGAGCACAAGCGGCTTAAGTGGTTTTTTATTGGTCTATTTATTAGGAGTTGGTTGATGACACGAAAAATGAAACGGTCTGTAACAATCATCGGTGTTTTGGCCTTGTTGTTTGTTAGTGTTGGTTTGGTAAGTTTCGCATTTCGCGATAATTTGGTGTTTTTTCTCACACCAACGGATGTGATGGCAGGCAAAGGGAAAGGCGCTGATAAGCTGCGCATAGGCGGTATGGTTGAAAATGGGAGTTTTAAACGGCTTGAGGATGGCTTAACCGTTTCTTTTTTGGTAACTGACTTTGATCATTCTATTCCTATTACCTATAAAGGCTTATTACCTAATTTATTTAAAGAGGGCCAAGGGGTTATCGCGGAAGGGGCTTTTAACAAAGAGGGGCAATTCAAAGCGAAAACCATTTTGGCAAAACATGATGAGAAATATGTGCCAAAAGAAATTCGAGAAACTATGAATAAAAAACCTAAAGATATGAAATAATTCTTTGTATTTACGCATTTTAGTGTCATTTTGATTTTTATAGGATCAAGATGCGACATTGATTTGTTTTGAAGGCTGTTTGTTTAAAAATGAGCTTTTAAAGCGTTCCGTGTTGCTGGGTGGGAATTATTAAAACAATGCACAATAAAATAGATTGTCAAGATGAGCGATTCTCCCCCAAAACAAATCATATAGACTCTTCCGAATGTCAACTATGTGAAGTGCGCGCGTGCGGCATGTGTTCTGAGCTGGACACGGCTACGCTCAATGATTTGCGCAAAATTACCCGTAGTAGAGACTATAAAGCGGGTGAGTTGATCTTTTCTGATGATGCGCCCCTACAAAGCTATGCGGCCATTAAAAGTGGCATTGTGAAACTTTCTAAAATTTTGCCTGATGGGCGCCAGCAGACACTTGGCTTGGGGTTCCCCCCCGATTTTATTGGCCGCACCTACAAAGATAAAAATACTTATTTTGTTAGTGCAATTACCAATGTAACCGTCTGCACATTTCCGCGTGACTTGTTTAATGAGTATTTAAAGGCAACACCAAGCCTTGAGCACCGGCTCTTTGAACTTACTTTGAATGAATTAGATGCAGCGCGTGATTGGATGTTGATGCTTGGGAGAATGTCTGCAATTGAAAAAGTTGCGACTTTGCTTTTGAGTTTTGCTGATAGGTTGTATAAATCCAATTCGTTGCAAGGCATCCCTTGTGACGAGACCCATTTTGAGTTGCCTCTCACCCGTTCTGAAATATCTGACTTTCTTGGCCTCACAATCGAGACGGTTAGTCGGCAATTTTCATTATTGAAAAAAAAGGGACTGATTGGGATTACCCAACAACGTTTTATCGAGATCCTAGATAAAGAGGGCTTATCTCTGCTCGCTGGTCAATTAAAAGAAACATGATATTTTTCTAATTAATTTTGTAAAATTATTTACAAATACATGTGTCATTTAGTCATAAACTGCGATTGTCGCTATGAGCTTGATATAAATCAATACTCTAGCATCATACCTTGCTTATTACTGTTCTCTAATAAGATAACTGGCTTGATGCTATGTGATTATGTCTTTAAGTTTATATTGTTTGATTTTTAAAAATTTGCGTATTTTTTCACTCATTGTCTATCAAAATGGGGACCACAGATGGATCCGATTAGCACACTTATTTATGGGGGCCTTGCTTTTGTTGCGGCACTTTGTTCAATGTACGCCGCCTCTCAAGCGCAAGACACTGTTTTTTATGTTCATATGTTGATACTCACCCTGGCTTTTGGCCTTGCAGCTTTGGCTTTGGTACGACAATGTAGCTTTCAAACCGTCACGAATGAACCTTCCTCATCCTATAGCGATTCAATTATTCGCTATGGAGTGATTGCCACCATGATGTGGGGGATCGTTGGATTTTCTGTTGGTCTCTTGATTGCGTTACAGTTGGCTTTCCCCTCACTTAACTTAGATCTTCCTTGGACGAATTTTGGACGATTACGTCCGCTTCATACATCTGCTGTGGTGTTTGCTTTTGGTGGCAACGCCCTGATTGCTACAAGTTTTTATGTTGCCCAACGTACATGCCGCGTGCGGTTGGCCTTAGAACCACTGGCTTGGTTTGTGTTTTGGGGATACCAATTATTTATTGTGCTTGCTGCCACTGGTTATGTGATGGGTTCGACCCAATCGAAGGAATATGCTGAACCTGAATGGTATGTCGATCTTTGGCTGACAATTGTGTGGGTGGCCTATTTATTGGTGTTTCTTGTCACATTAATCCGCCGCAAAGAGCCGCATATTTATGTGGCAAATTGGTTTTATTTGGGCTTTATCATCACCATTGCCATGTTGCATGTCGTCAATGGATTGGCGATCCCTGTTTCTTGGTTTGGCTCTGAGAGTTATTCAGCCTTTTCAGGTGTGCAAAGCGCCCTGATACAATGGTGGTATGGGCATAATGCGGTGGGCTTCTTCCTTACAGCTGGCTTTTTGGGAATGATGTATTATTTTGTCCCCAAGCAAGCCAATCGGCCGGTTTATTCTTATCGTCTTTCTATCATTCACTTCTGGGCGGTTATTTTTCTTTATATTTGGGCCGGTCCGCATCACTTGCATTACACAGCTTTGCCTGACTGGGCGCAAACTTTAGGCATGGTGTTTTCTATCATGTTATGGATGCCAAGCTGGGGAGGCATGATTAATGGATTGATGTCGATCTCTGGTGCTTGGGATAAATTGCGTACAGATCCTATATTGCGCATGTTGGTCGCAGCCATTGCATTTTACGGGATGGCCACCTTTGAAGGACCGCTTATGTCTATCAAGGCGGTGAATGGACTTAGCCACTATACAGATTGGACCATTGGTCATGTGCATTCTGGTGCCCTTGGTTGGAATGCGTTGATCAGCTTTGGCGCGTTGTATTTTCTCACCCCTAGATTGTGGGGCCGCGAGGCAATGTATAGCTCTAAGCTAATCAATTGGCATTTTTGGCTCGCTATGTTGGGTATTGTGATTTACGCCTCTTCAATGTGGGTCTCTGGCATCACACAAGGGTTGATGTGGCGCGAATATAATGATCAAGGGTTTTTGGTTTATTCCTTCGCTGAAACCGTCATTGTCATGCACCCATTTTATGTGATGCGTGCTGTTGGTGGGTTGATGTTCTTATTAGGAGGGTTTCTGATGGCTTATAATATATGGCGTACCATTCGAGATGAACGCGCTTATGATCAACCGGTTTCTCAAGTCATAACTGTGGGGGCTTAAATGAAAAAGTTTAGCCATAAGACGATTGAAAAAAATAGCGGTTTGTTGCTCGTTTTGAGTTTAATCGTGGTTTCAATCGGTGGGATTATTGAGATTGCGCCTTTGTTTTATCTTGAGAACACCATTGAAAAAGTTAAGGGCATGCGCCCCTATTCTCCACTTGAATTGATGGGGGCCAATATCTACAAACGTGAAGGTTGCACCCTTTGCCATAGCCAGATGATCCGTCCGTTTCGTGATGAAGTGGAGCGCTATGGGCACTATTCTTTGGCAGCGGAAAGCATGTATGACCACCCGTTTGTTTGGGGATCAAAACGCACCGGACCTGATCTTGCTCGTGTGGGGGGGCGCTACTCTGATGAATGGCACCGCGAGCATTTGAAAGCACCACGCTCTCTGGTCCCTGAATCGATTATGCCCGGATATCCGTTCTTAATGGAGCCTCTTAAAGTCTATGACATCAAAGCTCACTTGAAAGCCTTGAGAATTGTTGGGGTCCCTTATAGTGACGAGCAAATTGAAAATGCCGAGGTTGATTTGAAATCACAATCAGACCCTGATTCTGATGGGGCCGAAGATGTGATAAGCCGTTACCCGAAAGCACTCGTGCGTAACTTTGATGGTGATCTTTCAACCTTAAGTGAAATGGATGCCCTCATCGCTTACTTGCAAGTTTTAGGGACCTTGGTTGATTTTTCAACCTATGATGCCAAAGCGAATTTGCGTTAGGAGAAACACATGGAACTTTATACCTTAATGCGCCAGTTTGCTGATAGCTGGGGGCTTTTATATATGATGGGAATTTTTATATTTGTCGTGCTCTACACGTTTAGACCCGGCTCAAAAACATATTACGATCATGCAGCTTCCATCCCTCTAGAAGAGGACCCAAAAAATGACGAACTCTAATGAAATTGATGAAATTTCTGGCACCAACACAACTGGCCATGAGTGGGATGGCATTCGTGAATTGGATACTCCCATGCCGCGTTGGTGGCTATACACATTTTATATCACCATAATTTGGGCGATTGGATATTCGATATTATATCCAGCTATTCCTTTATTATCCGGTAATACCAAAGGCACTCTTGGCTATTCCAGCCGAGGTGAATTGGCAGACTCTATTACCGCCGCACAGCAAGGACAATCACAGTTGCGCGCTAAAATAACCGCAAGTTCATTGCAGGATATTAAAGCCGATCCACAATTGTTTTCTTATGCTAAGGCAGGGGGCCAAGCGGCCTTTAAAGTGAATTGTGTGCAATGTCATGGCTCTGGTGCTGAGGGTGCCAAAGGGAACCCCAATCTTAATGATGATGATTGGTTATGGGGTGGCTCGCTTGATGCGATTTATCAAACCATTTCTCATGGCATACGTTTTGAACAAGATGATGATACACGCACCTCTGAAATGCCGGCCTTTGGCAGAGATGAGATGTTAGAGCCTGCCCAGATAGACCAATTGACTACTTTTGTGATGTCCCTTGCTGGCAAAGAACAACAAGATACCAGCAGCACTGGCGCAAAACTTTTCAAGGACAATTGCGCCTCTTGTCATGGTGATAAGGGGGCTGGAAACCGCGACTTTGGAGCCCCGTCTTTGGCTGATCAAATTTGGCTCTATGGCGCTGACAAAGCAACAATTGTTCAAAGTATCCATAACTCGAGAAATGGCGTGATGCCGGCTTGGTCGCATCGCCTTGATGAGCTTACCATTAAGCAATTGGCAATTTATGTTCATTCTCTTGGAGGGGGGGAATAGCGCTATTTTATGCGCCCCTCCTTCTTTGTCTTTTGGGTGGGATAAATGTGCTTGCACTGCCTTACCTTGCTTTTGATAAATTTAACCCGTTAGATTGAGACTTAACCCCTTAGATTGAGACTTAACCCTTTAGATTGAGACCATGTCGGAGCAATCATTTATAGAAAAATTTGAGGTAACTGCTGTCAATAAAGACGGGTCTCAAAAACTTTTTCAAGCCCCCAAAAAGATCTACCCAAAACGCGTTGAGGGGACATTTCGTCAACTCAAATGGGTTATTATGACGCTCACTTTGGCGGTATATTATATTACCCCCTGGTTGCGGTGGGATCGTGGACCTTTTGCCCCTGATCAGGCGGTGTTGGTTGATATTGCGAACCGGCGTTTTTATTTCTTTTTTATTGAAATTTGGCCTCAAGAATTTTTTTATGTCGCTGGCTTATTAATTATGGCGGGCATTGGTTTGTTTTTGGTCACCTCTGTTTGGGGCCGGGTTTGGTGCGGTTATGCTTGCCCTCAAACCGTATGGGTTGATTTGTTTTTGCTTGTTGAGAGGTTTGTTGAAGGAGATCGCAACCAACGAATTAAACTTGATGAAAGCAAATGGTCTTTTTCAAAACTCAAAAAGAAATTCTTAAAACACAGCGCTTGGTTGTTCATTGCCCTTTTAACCGGTGGTGCTTGGATTTTTTATTTTGCGGATGCCCCAACTTTAGCGCGTGATTTTTTTACTTTTAATGCTCCCTTAGTGGCCTATACAACTGTTTTAATTTTAACAACCACCACTTATCTTTTTGGCGGTTTTATGAAAGAACAAGTTTGTACTTATATGTGCCCCTGGCCGCGCATTCAAGCGGCGATGCTAGATGAAAACAGTCTTGTCGTTACTTATAATGATTATCGCGGCGAGCCACGAACCGCACATCAAAAACAAGCTCTTGCAAGCGGCGAACCTGTTGGTGACTGTATTGATTGCAATAAATGCGTGGTGGTCTGTCCTATGGGCATTGACATTCGTGATGGCCAACAGCTTGAATGCATAACGTGCGCCTTGTGCATTGATGCTTGTGATGGGGTCATGGATAAAATTAAAAAACCGCGTGGGCTTATCTCTTATGCCACCCTCTTTGAATATGACAAAGCCATGGCAGGGGAGCCAGTTGAACAGTCTGTGCCGATTTTATTCCGACCGCGTACACTTGTATATTCAGCCATTTGGGCACTAGCTGGCCTTTCTATGTTGTTTGTTCTGGCAACGCGCAGCCGTTTGGATGTGAATGTCTTACATGATCGGAATCCATTGGCAGTACAGTTAAAAGATGGCTCTGTGCGCAATGGATATACGGTTAAAATTCTCAACATGGAACCAAAGCAACATAAAGCTTTGTTGAAATTTGATGGTCTTGCTAATGCCAAAATGAGACTTGAGGGTATGAAAGGTCAGGTGTTTACAGCTGGTGACCTCGTTTCTTTAGACTTAGAACCAGACCAATTACATGTCTTAAAAGTCTATATAACAATTGGGCAATCACATTTACCCAATAGCGATCAAGATTTTTATTTTCATGCTGAGATTTTAAAAAGTAAGGAACAGCATAAAACCAACACCAAATTCCATTTAAAGAAGTGATTTAAATTTTTTCCTTTAAGAAAAAGAGTTAGAGATATGAGACAAAATAATGTAACGGAGAAAACCAGTGAACGTAAATTCACAGGGCGCGATATGATTATTGTCATGGTTTCGTTTTTTGGCGTCATCCTTATTGCGAACCTTAGCATGTTATATTTTGCGACCAAAAGTTGGACTGGCTTGGTGGTGAAGAATGGTTATATCGCTTCTCAAAATTTCAACAAAGATCTTGCTGTGCAATCGGCGCTTGAGCGCCAGGGGTGGCAGGGGCGTTTAGATATTAAAACTGGTCAATTTTTGTTTCACTTAACCAAGACAAAACAAAATGTTGACGGGTGTTCAATTAACGGGCTATTGCAACGCCCAGCCCATAACCGCTCTGATTCTAAACTTGACTTTCGCTCTGTTCAGCCTGGACAATATCAAGCGTTTCATTCGCTCGAGCCGGGACAGTGGGTGCTTGCCCTCAAGGCGAAATGCCCTGAAAATGCCGGTGTTTTTACCCAGCGATATAGATTTATGATTTCACCTGCTAAATCTTAAAATTTTAAACCTTTCTAGGTCGAGATATGAGCCTTAATGATTATGCCCCAGATTTAACCGCGCGTGCCACCGATGGTCGCGCCTTGGGTGGCACTGTATCTCAACCGAAAACCGCCCTTACATGCCAAGATCAGCTCTCTCCCTTTGTTCAAGATATTCCCGCTTACAAAGCCATACCAGCGCGGCAAACCATAAAATTTATTGTGCCCACGATGAATTGCGCGGGCTGCATGTCTAAAATTGAGCGCCACTTTTCTGGGGATGAGGGGCTTTTTTCTGTTCGCGTTAATTTAAGCCAAAAAGAAGTTGTTTTTGTTTGGGAACGTGACAAAGCGCAGCTTGAAAATCAAGGACAAGCGTTGCTTGAACAGTTACAAGCTTTGGGGTTTGAAGCCCGCCCGCTCATGGCTGAGGATGGGGCTGATGAGCATGAAAAAGAGATGCAAAGCTTGATACGCTGTCTTGGTGTCGCGGGGTTTGCTTTTGCAAATGTCATGCTGCTTTCTGTCTCGATTTGGTCTGGCGCTGAGGGGGCAACCCGCGATCTTTTCCATTGGCTATCCGCTTTAATTGCCTTGCCGGCCATTGCTTATGCTGGGCGGCCCTTTTTCAAAGGCGCTTGGTCGGCGCTAAAGGCGGGCCATGTGAATATGGATGTCCCGATTTCTCTGGCCGTCATTTTGGCTGCTGGTTTGAGTTTGTTTGAGACAGCCACCCATGGGGAGCACGCGTTTTTCGATGCCAGCGTTAGTTTATTATTCTTTTTGTTAATTGGACGCACCTTAGACAGAATGATGCGCGTACGCGCGTTTCAAGGCGTTAAGCAACTGTTGAGTTTAAAGTCTGAAACAGCGCACCTGATTGAGCCTGATGGATCAAAACGCGTGATTGGTGTGCGTGATCTTAGCCCCGGCATGAATGTGTTTGTACACCCTGGTGAGACCATTATGGTTGACGGCCGGGTTACCGCGGGATGCAGTGATGTTGATTGGTCTTTGATCAATGGTGAGGCCCTACCACAAACAGCAAAGGTCGGGGATACAGTTTATTCTGGCTTGGTCAATCTCTCTGGTCCTTTGACAATCGAGATTGAGGCTGTTGGTGAGCGCACCTTGCTTAGTGATATTGTGCGGTTAATGGAAGAGGCGCAGTCAAACCGCCCGCGCTATCGGCAATTGGCGGATCGGGCTGCTGCCCTTTATGCCCCCGTGGTGCATCTGGCTGCAGGGTTAACATTTGTAGGGTGGCTTTGGTATGGTGCCCCTTGGCAAAGCGCTCTGTACATAGCGATTAGTGTTCTGATTATTACCTGTCCTTGTGCTTTGGGTTTGGCGGTGCCTGTTGTTCAGGTGGTCGCAAGCACTTTGGCGCAGCGGCTAGGGGTATTGATGAAGGATGGCGCCGCCCTTGAAAGCTTGAGCGAGGTCGACACGGTCGTGTTTGATAAAACTGGCACTTTGACGTTGGCTGCTCCAGAGCTGAAAACCCAGAATTTTTCTATCAACGACGCTCATGAGATCGACGAGACCTTGTTGATGCAAGCCGGTATTTCATTGGCAGAACAAAGTTTGCATCCGCTTTCAAAAGCATTAAGCAGCGCTTCGCCTGTAACTGATAGTGCCTTACCTGTTTTGGAAAATGTACAAGAACAACCCGGAATGGGTCTTGTCGCCACGTGGCGAGAGGGAGAGTTAAAGCTTGGCTCACAAAACTGGTGTGGTCTTGAGGATGAAGATACTTTAAATGAACCTCACAGTGACCTTGGCAGAGCTGATTTGGCTTTGTGGATTTCTTTTAAAGATAAACACGGGCAGCTTTCATCGGCTCACTTTACTTTTGAAGATCAGGTGCGCGAGGGCGCACGCGATTTGATTGCCTTTTTATCTGACCGAAATATTCACGTTCATCTTTTTTCAGGTGACCGGAAGATAGCGGTACAAAAATTAGCGACAGAGCTTGGTATTCATTCTTATCAAACACAGATGAAACCGGATGAAAAGGCACGTGCGATTGCAGCTCTTCAAGTTAAGTCGTCCAAAGTGCTTATGATTGGTGATGGGATGAATGATGGCCCGTCTTTAAAGCAGGCCGACGTTTCTCTGTCTCCTGCAAAAGCCAGTGATTTGGCACAGGTTAGTGCTAGCTTTGTATTAATGAAAGAAGCGTTCTCACCGATCATTGATTTGTTTCACTTAGCCAAAACATCGCGTGTGCTTATATGGCAAAACTTCATGTTGGCACTGGTTTATAACCTCATTGCCATTCCGCTTGCTGTTACGGGCGGCGTCACCCCTATTATGGCGGCCCTAGCTATGTCGGGCTCATCTTTGCTGGTGATGGCAAATGCGTTAAGATTGCATTTTTTGCTCAGACCTAAAGTTAGGTACGCTCAAAAGAATGATACAATAAACTCTGGGGCACAAATGAATGATAAAAACCCCCTGATTGAGGCCTGCCAATGAGCAATTTATTGATCCTTATACCCTTGGCATTGTTATTGGGCTTTTTTGGTTTAATAGGATTTTTATGGGCGCTGAAACACAAGCAATTTGAGGATATGGAAGGGCCAGCGCACCGTATTCTCGATGATGAAGATAAACCGTTATAAATTCATCTTAGAGCGGGCTTTTGTTTCTCTCACGGCTATTTCAAGCGCGAAAAGCGCTTGAGACTGCGAGGCGCGGCCCTAAGCGCCGGACGCCGCTGGCGTCATGTCCGCTCGCTAAGCTCGCTTCCTTGTATATCTCTCACGGCTATTTCAAGCGCGAAAAGCGCTTGAGCCTGCGAGGCGCGGCCCTAAGCGCCGGACGCCGCTAGCGTCATGTCCGCGCTCTTAAAAAAGAGCACTCCCTTCTTCACGATGGGAGCTGGTGAGTTTTAAGACTGACACTTTAGCATTTCTAATGCTATGAGACATTTTGTTGTTGCAATTCTTCTTGGCGGCGCGGGCTCCATTTTAGTAAAACCTCTTCTAGTTCATAGCTCTCAAATGGTTTTGCTAAATGGTCATCCATGCCAGATTTTTTGCATTTTTCTTTATCTTCCGAGAATGCATTT
>JAJFHF010000159.1 GCA_021775775.1 Hyphomicrobiaceae bacterium | reverse complement strand
TAGGTCTTGCCCGGTCCAATGTTTCTAATTCCATTAAAGAGTTATTGAATTGGAATCTGGTGCGCCGGGTGCACGTGCTGGGTGATCGGCGTGATCATTTTGAAGCTGAAGCGGACTTATGGGAAATGTTAATGCACATTGCGCAAGGGCGCAAAAAAAGAGAAATAGACCCAACGATTGAGGTTATGAATCAATGTGTCCTTGAAGCGCATGATGATAAAACTGTATCGAATATTGCCAAACAACGCATTGTTGAGATGCGTGATTTTATGACAACTTTGGATATTTGGTATTGTGATATGGCAACCATCCCAAAATCTAAAGTTTTTTCGTTAATGAAAATGGGTAAAACCATTTTGAAATTTGTAGGTGGGGGCCGCGATCCTAAAAATTAGCTGCTTTGTTTGAGGTATTATTAAGGGCCGATGTTCTGATATCATTCATAACCTTATAGGTTTGTTATAGTTGATGATTGGTCTGTAATTTTGTTCTTGTCTATTTTCCCAAATAGGCAAAACAGATTAGAAGTTGAGTGTTTTTTTATTTATACAATTCTCTTATTACAGAAATAACGGTATTAAAAGATTGACGAAAATATGTTATTATCAAATCCACCTAAGAGCGCACAGAAAAAAAATGAAGTCGATTTAGATGAAAATTTAAGTCATCTAAAACCCTCTGCGACGTCTTTACTAAAATCTCTGAGGTACCCTGTTATTTTGGGGAAAGATTGGAATGAGTTACCTCACTCAATTCAGCAACGATTTGTAAAGCCTCAATCACCTCGGAAAGTGGTGATTTATCGCGGGCGCATTTATAAAACGCGGGTTTCTTTTCTAGGTCTCGTGTTGGCCAAACTTAGTAAGTTAATTGGTGCGCCGCTTCCCTTAAACAACAAGATAAGAGGGCCGGCAACGGTTGAAGTGCGTGAGGCACGTGATTTTTCTGGTCAATATTGGACAAGAATTTATCCGAGCAATTCTCATTTCCCGCAAACTATAAAATCGATCAAACGATTTGCGGGCCCTACAGGGTTAGAGGAACTTTTGTCCAAACGAGTTGGGATTGCCTTGAATGTAAAGGTTGCTCAGAACAAACTTTTTTTCCATTCGGATCACTATTTTTTTCTGCTTAGGAACAAACGAATTTCTCTGCCTGGTTTTTTATCTCCGGGCGCTTTGACCATAGAACACAAAGAAACAGGTCCTCATAAATTTCGTTACACGTTCAGTTTGCGTCACGGCGTTTTTGGGGAACTCATCTATCAAACTGCTATTTTTGAGGAGATCAAATCATGACAAATGAATTATTATGGGCCGTTATATTGCTTCAATTGATTATGGGGGCAAGCGACACATTGTTTCACCATGAATTTAGTGAACGATTGGCATGGCAACCAGCTGCGCAAAGTGAGTTAAAATTACATAGCGCCCGCAATTTCATTTATGCCTTTTTGTTTCTAGGGTTTGCTTGGTTTTTTCCTCAAGGTGCTTTTGCAATTGTGGCTGTGATTTTTATTGTTGTAGAAGTATTCATCACGCTTTGGGATTTTGTTGAGGAAGATTTGAGCCGCAAATTGCCTGCAACTGAACGGGTGTTGCATACGCTTTTGGCGTTGAATTATGGGGCGATCTTAGCCCTGTTAGTTCCTGTTTTATGGGAGGCTTGTTTTCTACCGACAAAGCTTGTCCCGGTTACTTATGGGGCAAGTTCTTATGATGCGGGCTCTTGGCTGTTGACCTTTGCAGCTCTTGGCGTGTTTTTCTTTGGCATTCGAGATCTGTTGGCTGCGCAACGGCTTGCTCATTTAAAGCGCGGGCCAGTTGATGAATTGGCGGCCAGCTTAAAAGGACATCGCCATATATTAATTACGGGGGCAACAGGGTTTATTGGGGCTAGATTGACCAAAGCGTTGTTGGTCAATGGGCATGCGATTACGGTTTTGTCTCGCGACCCACAAAGGGCTTTCGCCTTGGGTGCTCCGTTAAAGGTCATTACGTCTCTTGATCAAATCCGTGATGAAGCGGCCGTTGATTGTGTGGTTAATTTGGCTGGTGAACCGTTAGCGAATGGCTTATGGACGAGCGCGAAACGGGCGCGCATTATAAGGTCTCGGGTTGATATGATCGGTGCTATTGAAGGGTTGTGCAGACGACTTTATGTGCCGCCCAAAACCGTTGTGACGGCTTCTGCTATTGGGTGGTATGGATTGCGAACAGATGAATTGCTAACTGAAGAAAGCGGTCCTCAAGCTTGTTTTACTCATGAAGTCTGCCGTCAGGTGGAAGAGGGGGCTGATCGTTTGAAAGCGTTTGGCTGCCGGGTGGTTAAATTGCGTATTGGTTTGGTTCTTGATACGCAAGGGGGAATGTTAGCTAACTTGCTTGTGCCGTTTGAATATGGTTTGGGGGGTCCGATTGGGAATGGCAAACATTGGATGAGTTGGATTGACCTGGATGATTGTGTTCGTTTGATTGTGCATGCTTTGCAAACTAAAGATTTAGACGGGGCGGTCAACGCAGTTGCTCCTAATCCTGTGCGCAATCATGATTTTGCTAAAGCCATTGGTCGTGCTTTGCACCGTCCTTCTTTTCTGCCGCTTAACGCGTGGGTGTTAAAATTTGTGCTTGGTGATTTTGCAAAAGAGCTTTTATTGGCCAGCCAAAGAGTTGTCCCACAAAAAGTTTTGGCCTCTGGATTTGTTTTTCGTGCACCCACACTTACTCAAGCTTTGGCGTTAAGTTTACCGCTTCATGTAGGCAAACAATCTCAATCAAATCTTGCTCACAAGAATATTATTTGTAGAGAAAAGTGAATTGGTTCATTCTTTAGCTTTGATAAGTTATGAATTATTAACTTGAAGAAAGGTCTTCATAGTCCAATGAGAAAAATTATCCTCGCTCTTACCTTCTTTAGTCTTGTGCTTGGTGTTGTTGCTACTTTGCCTGGTGGTTCTTTTGCCGGTATTAATGAACCTTCAGGGAACAACACCGTCATTTACAAGCGGTTGACCAAGGCTCAATGCTTGAAAAAACGTGGTTATGTTTGGATTGCAGATGGCAAACGGTGTGTTAAGGCATCGCGTGG
>JAJFHF010000158.1 GCA_021775775.1 Hyphomicrobiaceae bacterium | reverse complement strand
TCAAGGCTGCTTTCAATGGTTTTGAGCTGGGTCTCAAAAACTTTCAGATTAAAACGTTCTTGTTGAAGCCAAGGTGGGGCATTTTTTTTAGCAGCAGACCGGCGCATTCGGGCAACCATGCGCTTCAACACAGGCAATCGCATAGAGCGTTGTTTTAAACTCTCATTTAACATCTCGAGATATTTTTCTTGTTCAGTCATGAGGTGCCTCTTTATCAATTTTCTAGGTCTATTTTGACAAATTTCGCCAGATGCTCAAGGAACAAAACATCATTGTGAAGAAATGACAGTAAATATTTATTTCCCATTCGGTAAATCCCCTTTATTCTAAAAGTCCCACAAGGAAGAATAACAAAAAGGCGATACAATGTTAAAAACCACCAGTCAAAGGGTAGAGTTTATCGGCAGTAGCGGCGAAAAAATTGCCGGAAAATTGGACAAACCAATTGGTCCCATTCGCGCTTATGCCCTATATGCACATTGTTTTACCTGCACCAAAGAATTCATCGGTTCACGTAGCATCTGCCAAGAGCTTGCCAGCCATGGCATTGCCATTTTGCGGTTTGATTTTACTGGTCTGGGGGCAAGCAGCGGCGAGTTTAGCGAAACGAATTTTTGCTCTAATGTATTAGATCTTATAGCAGCTGCCAAATTTATGGAACAAGAGTTAGAAGCCCCTCAATTAATCATTGGTCATTCATTGGGCGGGGCCGCGGTTTTGGCGGCATCAAGAGACATTGAGAGTGCCAAAGTTGTTATCTCGATCGCGGCACCAGCTGACGCAGACCATGTCATTCATAATTTTAGTGACTATATCGAAGAAATTGAAACAAACGGGGTCGCCAAAGTAAAATTAGGCGGGCGCATATTAACGATTAAAAGACAGTTTCTAGAAGATCTGCGCGCCCAGAATGTGACCAAAGATTTAGGCGATGTTCGCAAAGCCTTTTTAATCATGCATTCTCCAACGGATGATACGGTGGGAATAGAAAATGCCTCACGTATATATGCAGCAGCCCGTCACCCTAAAAGTTTCATCTCTCTTGATAAAGCCGATCATCTACTGACAAAACCAGAAGATGCAGCCTATGTCGCGTCCACCATTCACACCTGGGCCAGTCGTTATTTACCGCGCGAAGAAGACAAAACCCAACAATGGGAAGGTCATGTCACGGTAAGCGAAACGGGGGCAAGCAAATTTCAGAACTGGGTACAAGCAGGCCCACACGGCTTTATGGCTGATGAACCAAAATCGTATGGGGGAACAGAGACAGGCCCGACCCCATATAATTTATTAGGCGCGGCGCTGGGGGCATGCACATCCATGACGCTGCGCAATTATGCCGCATTAAAGAAAATAGATGTGGGGCGCATCAAAGTGGAAGTTGAATATAGCAAAATTCATATTGAGGATTGCAATGAGTGCGAAGAAGGACAAAACGGCAAAATCGATCAATTTGAACGCCGCATTGAAATTCAAGGCGATGTTGATGAAGACATAAAAAAACGTATGTTAAGCATTGCTGATCGATGTCCCGTGCATCGCACCTTAGAAAACAACGCTCATATTGTGACCAAGCCATTCGATGAGGAATAATCCATTTTTTCTTGTAAAAATCAGGTGCTTATGCTGAATAAGGGCAAGTTTAATTTTATTGATCTTAGCAAAGTGCAAACATAGCTGAACATCATTTGGTACGACACAATGTGAATAGGAAGTCTTTATGTTAAAAACACGTGTCATACCTTGCTTAGATGTGAAAGATGGTCAGCCTCCTTGTCACGAGCCTTTGCGAGAACAGGAGCAGAAAAAAGCCCCGCGTCCTTGTCACGAGCTCTTGCGAGAACAGGACCAAAAAAGAATCGCGGCTAAACTCAGAGTTATAGGAACTTCTCAATGCTAAAAACACGTGTCATACCTTGCCTTGACGTGAAGGATGGCCGCGTCGTTAAGGGGGTCAACTTTGTAGACCTCGTTGATGCAGGTGATCCTGTTGAGGCGGCAAAAGCCTATGATGCAGCTGGTGCCGATGAGCTTTGTTTTTTAGATATTACCGCTTCTTCTGATAACCGTGACACTATGTTTGATGTGGTGCAACGCACGGCTGAGAATTGTTTTATGCCGCTTACCGTTGGCGGCGGTGTGCGCGAAGTTGCAGATGTGCGCCGATTGCTGGAAGCTGGTGCAGATAAAGTTTCCATCAACACCTCAGCGGTTAAAAACCGCGATCTGGTAAACGCGGCGTCAATGAAGTTTGGCGCCCAATGCATTGTGATAGCCATTGATGCCAAAACCGTATCGCAAGAAAATGAACCCGCGCGCTGGGAAATATTCACCCATGGCGGGCGTGAGCGCACAGGTATAGATGCAGTTGACTATGCCAAAGATGTGGTGGCCAGAGGGGCGGGGGAAATATTGCTAACCTCAATGGATCGAGACGGCACAAGACAAGGCTTTAATTTACCGCTGACCAAAGCGATATCAGATGCCGTATCTGTACCGGTGATTGCTTCAGGCGGCGTTGGCACATTGGATCATTTGGTTGATGGTGTCACAAAGGGGGGGGCGAGCGCAGTATTGGCTGCCTCGATTTTTCATTTTGGAGACTATACAATTGGCCAAGCAAAGCGTTATATGGCAGAACAAGGGATAAACATGCGTCTTGATGGCGTTTAAAAGCAGATAAAAGAAAAAAGAGATGTCAACCTTACACGA
>JAJFHF010000157.1 GCA_021775775.1 Hyphomicrobiaceae bacterium | reverse complement strand
TGTCGCGTGAAGACCGGGCGTTTAAGATTGTGCAGGCCAGTCCTACGCGGCACGACCCTGAGATCAACGATATGCCTTTTCGACTGTGGGCGGTGGGGTTCGCGAGTGCGTTAATGGATGCTGATTTGGAATTCTGGTATGACCAGTTTCTAGCCAAGCCACCACGCAATGAAACACCCACCTACTGGCACCAAGACGAAGGCTATTGGGGACGAAACCTGGATGAACGTGGAATCACTTGTTGGATGCCCTTTCATGATGTGGACGTAAGCAACGGCTGTATGCACTTTATCGACGAAGGCCACAAGCTTGGGGTTTTACCGCACAGACAACCGCCAGGTGTGCAAAGTGATTTACTGTGCTGTGAACCGGATGAAACGAACATGATTGCCTGCCCGATCAAACTTGGCAGCGTGACCTTTCATCACGGTAAAACGCCGCATATGACCACCGCCAACAACAGTGATAATTGGCGTCGGATATTGACTCAGCACATGAAAGTAAAGGGTGGCAAAGGGGAGGGTGATCACTTTCCTGGGAAAATATATGTTAATCAGTTCACCGGCGAGCGAACCAAACCAGATGCTAAAAACGTTAAAGGTTAACAACCGGCACTAAAAACGTTAAAGGTTAACAACCGGCACTACTAGGAGATGCAATGGCTTTCTCAGGACTAGGCACCCATTTGGGTAACTTGGCGCGTCTATCTTCGGCGCAAACTCGATCGATCAGCCCGGAAAATTTTAGCGGAGACAAGGGTGCTGGTGGTCGATCGACGGATGGTCCGGCGGCAAACGCTGCCCGCGATCTTGGTCAGGGCTGGAAAGTCTCCCCATATGTGAAGATTGAACCCGGTGCGACCTTCGAGCTGGCAGACATTAAGGGCAGCGGCGCCATCCAGCAAATTTGGATGACGCTGGCGCGAGGTAAGTGGCGTCACACCATCTTGCGGGCGTACTGGGATGATCAGGAGCAACCTTCGATCGAATGCCCCACCGGAGATTTCTTTGCCTGTGGCTGGGAGCGCTATGCCCAGGTCACATCATTGGCCGTATGCGTCAATCCAGGGCGTGCGTTTAACTGTTATTGGGAAATGCCGTTTCGGGAACGGGCGCGTCTCACCATGGAGAACCTCAGCGACGAGACGATTTACGTTTACTATCAAATCAATTATGCGCTGACGGAAGTTGCTGAGGATGTGGCCTACTTTCATGCACAGTTCAGGCGCGTGAACCCGCTGCCCTACAAAGAGGTCTACACCATATTGGATGGGGTGCAGGGGCAGGGTCAGTATGTCGGCACCTACATGGCTTGGGGTGTTAACAATGCAGGTTGGTGGGGTGAAGGTGAGATCAAATTCTTTATTGATGGAGATGACGAATTTCCGACTATCTGCGGAACCGGCACCGAAGACTATTTTTGCGGTGCCTACAATTTCGATCCAGGCGGTATGGAACGTGGGCAGGCGGGTGCTCCGCCGCCTGGTTATGTGGCATTCAATACGCCGTATGCGGGTATGCCACAGGTGATGAGCCCGGACGGCTTGTATGCGTCCCAGCAACGTTTTGGTTTGTACCGTTGGCACATACCGGACCCGATACGCTTTCAACAGGACCTTCGGGTCACGATCCAGGCATTGGGTTGGCGCACGCACAAAGATCGACAATATTTACCGCTGCAGGATGACATTGCCTCGGTGGCGTTCTGGTATCAAACATTGCCGACGGCAGTATTTCCTACCTTGCCGGATAGGGACTATCTAGAGGTCATTTAACCGGGCGGGTTAACCCATCACGCCTGGCTTTTGATCGAAGTCTTCTCCGATGGGCCCATGCCGCTTATGCCTGCCTGGCACAGTTGGTCGTAGGTTGCCGCGTCCATGTTTAAGAATTCTTGGAATACCTCGAAGGAATGTTCTCCCTGCAGGGGAGCGGCATGGCGGACGCCACCCGGGGTACGGCTGAGAATTGCGGGTAGCGCAGCCTGCCAATGCGAGCCAGCTTCGGCATGCTCGACACGGACCATGACACCCCGTGTCCGCAAAGCTTCGTCAGTAGCGATCTCGTCTGGACCGTACACCGGCGATGCGATAACCCCAGCTGCGCTTAAAACTTCGGCGAGAGACGTTTTATCCCAATGCGCGGTTGCAGCAGCTATGGCGTCATTGACCGTGTTTTCGTGGGCTTTGCGCTGCTGCTGATTGTAGCTGGCCAATGGCGCTAGATCTAATTTTGACGCGCAGGTACGCCAGGCGTCTTCGTTCTCCACAGCGATGGCAATCCACTGATCATCTCCCTGACACGGAAAGATGCCATGGGGTGCGTAGAGGGGATGGGTGTTGCCAAGAGGGCCACGGACCGCGCCGGTTTGGCTGTACTCCATCCACACATCACCGATAAAGGTGAAGTTGGCTTCTTGCATGGAAAGGTCGATATATTGCCCTTCACCGGTACGGTCGCGATGCAACAGGGCGAGGGTGATGGCAGCAAAGCCGCACAAACCGGCTACAGGGTCCGGATACATTTGACCTGAATTCATCGGATGTTCGCCTGCATAACCAAGCAGCGCGGACATACCTGACGAGGGCTCGATGGTACCGCCGATGCCTGGCACAGGCGCCCACGGACCTGTCGCACCGTAGGCTGAAAGACTCGCCATCACCAAGTCGGGCTTGATCGAACAGAGGGTATCGTAGTCCAGTCCCAGATTCCTCATAACTCGTGGTGAAAAATTTTCTGCCACAAAATCTGCGTGTTCGACCAGTTGGCGGAATAACTCAACCCCTTGCGGCTCGCTCAAATCGACAGTGATACATCGCTTGTTTAGGTTGACCGAGTTGTACAGTGGGCTCAGGTTCCATGCGTGTTTGGCGCTGGCGACGTCGTGAAGGTTTTTTGGTATCGGGTTCTGATAAGTCCCGCGCCAACTGTCTAAACGTCCCCGGGTTTCTAATTGGATAACGTCTGCACCCATTAAACCAAGTAGTTGGGTTGCATAAGTTCCCGCCCATGCTTGTGTTAAAACAAGTCCGCGAAAGCCACTGAGCGGACCATGTTGTTCAGCCGATTCGACGTTGTCCGCCTGAGGGTTGGCGCGTACCGGATCTACTGTAACGGCGCAGGGTAAATGGTTCGAATCTATAGTTGTCGAATTACTTTTATAAATTGGTGTGCGCCAGGATAAGTTTGAGAATCGGGCAAAGGGGCCGGGATAGATGACACCGTTTTCTGCCGTGCGGAAAAAATGTCGGGCGATAAATTGTGGGTTGTCCGCTAATTCATTCATCGTCAGCACAGGACCGGCGATAACACGTTCCGCACCCAGGGCGGCGAACAGGTCCATACGCTTCCAACTGGCCATCGCGGCTTCGACACGCTCAACAAATCGATCTTTCAGCTTTGGCCGGAGGCCCGCCTGTTGTAGCTCCTCGTCTTCGGCAAGGTCCGGCAGACCGAGCACATGCATCGCTTTGCGCCAAAACACCGGTCGGGAAATGGTCAGTGCAAACCAGCCGTCCGCTACCGGTACAGGACCTTCATTCATATCGATGCCTTCCCGTCGGGACCAGACGAACCCGCTGTATTGCCAGCGTAAGGGCGCGGGGGAGGCGGTGGACACCAGCACGTCTCGTTCTGCGATGTCGATTACCTGTCCAGGGCTTTGGTGGGCGAGCTGTTCGATCAACGCGGCGACCACCACGCCGCAGGCGAAGGTGCCTGCCTGATAGGAAGCCTGCCAGCCACTGGACTTCAACGGGGCCCGCCGCTGCAAACCGTTGACAAATGCCCAGCCACCGGCGGCACAAGCACTGAGGTCATTACCCGTCCGTGGGTCGTTCATGCCCCATGGGGTAATGACGCAAACTATGGCCAGGGGGTAAACCTTGGACAGCTCAAGCGCGGACGATCCATCACTGACAAGTATGATACTGGCAGTGTCGAGTAAGGATTCGTTTACGCGGCAGCAGACTTGGCGATTGGCGAGAAAATATCGCGCCAAAACACTTTCGCTCTCGTCATCAAAGGGCGGCATGGCCCGCAATGGGTGAGGCGTAGTTTCAACACCAATG
>JAJFHF010000156.1 GCA_021775775.1 Hyphomicrobiaceae bacterium | reverse complement strand
GCTTGATCATCTTGGCACCGCAGAGGAATTCGGTTTACTTGGTGGCTCTGAATACGGTGCAACAATAAGACTGACCCGGGATAAACGACTGTTTGTCCGCAATGTCTTTAGACATGAACCAGGTGCGCCGACTTCAAAAAGCAAAGTTTCAGACATTGCCACCATGCACAAGAGAGCGATGCGAAATCGTTGGCCGGCGCTAGGTGAAGTATCATTTGAACACAGTTGGGGCGGGCTAATGGCGTTCACATGGAATAACGGGGCCATATTCGGGGAAATGGAGCCGGGACTTTTTGCCCTTCTGACAAATGATGTATCACCAATGACTCGCGGTATGGCTGCAGGTCGGTTACTCGCGGATCTGATGGAAAGTCAGGATAGCGCACTGTTGAGCCTGCAAATGAGCCTGCCTGAAGCCAACCGTCTGCCACCGCGTCCGTTTCTTGATATCGGCATAGCGATCAAGCGAGGACTTCTTCACTTTGCCGCAAGAAAAGAATTCTAGATTCCTAATCGTTCAGCGAAGGCTTCATTGATGATATCAGTTGAAACGAGATCCGAATTAAGGACTTCCATACTTTTCCAATTCTTTTAGATAACGGCTTACTGCGTAACAACCCAGAATAGAATCCGCTCCAGCAATAACCCGCCGCCTGTTCCATTTCTATCGCATCAAGTCGGGTAGCCAGGTCGCAATTTGAGGAAATAGGAACAACAAAACCAGGCCGCCTAACATCGCAAAGATGAACGGTGTAACACCCACGAATATGCGCCACAATTGCACATCGGGTACGACTGCTTTCACCGTGAAGACATTCATTCCAATTGGCGGTGTGATCAAACCAAGCTCGACGACAAGAATGATGATGATGCCAAACCAGATCATATCCACATTGAGGGCCTCAAGCGATGGCAGAAACACGGGTACAACCAACAGCAAAATGCCTAATGCTTCAAAAATCATCCCCATGATTACGCAGATGATGCAGATGGCGATAATCAATTCGGTTTGGCCAATTACAGCGTTTTCACCTGTGACCAAATCAACCAGTTCGAAAGGCATGCCGGTGAGATTGACAAATTGTGCCATTACCAATCCGCAGAACAAGATGGCAAAAATCATTGCAGTGGTACGTATCGCCTCACCCAGCGCTCCCATGAGGTCCTTGAGCGTGCGCATGTGGCCACGTGCCAGGGCAAACAGGTAAGCGCCGAAAGCGCCTACCGCAGCACTCTCGGTCGGCGTGAATATGCCTGAATAAATTCCACCCAATACGATAGCGAACAGACCGATCACCGGATAGACACCTAATGATTTGCGAAATCTCTCTACAAAAGGCATGGACTGACCAGCTGGCCCATATTCAGGCCGCATACGAACCACAATTACGATTGCCACCAGAAATAATGAAACCAGTAATAAGCCAGGAACAATACCTGCGATAAAGAGTGCTCCTATGTCTTCTGAAACAATGATGGCATAGATGACCATGGGAACAGAAGGCGGGATCATGATCCCGAGTGTACCGCCAGCAGCAATAGTCCCCGTCGACAATGCGTCATTGTATTTAAATTTTCGCATCGGTGGCATCGCTACTCTGCTCATGGTGGCAGCAGTTGCCAGGGACGACCCGCAAACTGCTGCAAATCCGGCGCAGGCAAAAACAGTCGCCATGGACAAACCTCCACGAAAATGTCCGAGCCAGGCATAGGATGCTTCATACAATTCTTCGGAGATCCCCGAACGATGAATGAAGGCCCCCATCAAAATGAACAATGGAACCACGGATAGGCCATAGTTCATGGAACTTTCCATGACCCATTGGCTGGTGAGGCCGACAGCCGCATCAAATCCACGCAGCATTGTAATGCCGGCGACACCGACAAAAAGCGTTGCAAATGCCAGGGGGACCCCCAGAACACTTAGGATCAATACTACTGCCAAACCAATGAGTGCGCTAATCATTCTTAACCCCTAGTCTCCGCCGCTATGGCCAGTGGAGCCGTGTTTTGCAAGATATCCCAATTGAAAAATTGCGAAGATTATGAACACCACAATAGCTATGCCGAGATAAGCCAGTGGGTATTCCATCACCAGAGTTTCCTCTTCAAACTCAAACATCTCAAGAGTAGCCTCGTACATGGAATAGAGAATAAACAGCAACCCGGCGATATTCGCCAAAAAATAGCACCGGCTGAATAGTTTAGGTGAAATCCTGTCCAGCCAACCCTCAAACAAAGATACGACAATATGGGTGCCTTCCCGGGTAACCAATACCAAACCTGAAAATACAATGACTGCCAGCAGCAGTTGGGTGTGTTCGCCGGTACCTGGCAACGGCGACAAGAAAACGTAGCGCATGAAAACATCAGCGACTGTAATGACCGAGATTAGGGCCATACAGATGCCACCGGTCCAAAGGGCCAGATTGGCGATTAAGCGGGCAATATGATCATACATCAGCTTTTCCGATTGAGAGACCGCCCCGGCCGGAAATGGCTGGAGCGGCTTGAACTGAAATTACCTGGCAGCTGCCAACTTCTCCGTTAGTTCTCTGGAGAGCGCACGGACTTCTTCGAGAACTGCAGCAGAATCGACCCCATACCCTTCAACCGATTTCATCCAGCGCGCGATTACCGGCTTGGAGGCTTCCTCCAGACCTGAAACCAATTCCGCTGACGGCGCCATGATTTTGACGCCCGCATCCTCCAGCTTCTTGCGGGATTCCGCTTGAGCGGCATTGATAGCACGCCCCATCATACCAGCCAGGTGTTCACCCGACAAATCGCGCAGCACTTGACGATCTTCCTCACTCAATTTTTTCCACATTTTAGAAGAAATGAAGTGGGAGAAATTTGTACTTGTTGGTGCTGATTCAAAATTCAAGCAGTATTTGGTGTATGGGCCTGCACCAAATTTATCGATGGCATCATAGGTTATGCCGGCATAGGCATCCACGACATTTCGGGAAACCAGCTCCTGGATCTGAACTGCGGGACCAGATACGACTGAAATATCCAAAGCCTTCATTAAACCTGCACTGGTGCCGGGAAGCGCCCACATTTTTTTCTCTTTCAAGTCGCTCACCGTATCAAGCGGCGTACCATCAACCGAGCAAATATTGGCTGCGGCGAAGTGGAAAAGACCGAGGAGTTCAACACCCTTCCATTTATCTTTATCCATGAAGTATTTGTTATAGACACGCCACAGTGCCACTCCGGTGGCTTCCGAGTCGTTCCGATGCACCCAGGGCACCATTGAAACGCCAGTACCTGGTGCAAATTTTTGTGCAAAAACGTTGGCCATAAAGCCTGCATCGGCAGCACCTTTACGCACCGCGTCAAGGATTTTTGGTGGTGGAGCAACTGATTTTGCAGTGAACTCAACTTTGAGTCGGCCTTTGGACTTTTCTTCAACCTGCGCTGCCCAATCTTTCATGACATCCCAGGTAAAATGTGTCGGAGGCAGGAAATTGTTGTAGGCTATGATTGTTTGAGCGGTAGCCGTCTGTGCGAAAGCTAAGGTTCCAAGTGCCAACCCTGTGGCTAGTAGTTTCTTGATCATGGTGTTCTCCCTTTGTTGATCTGTTTATTTTCGTTACTATTTGAGCATTATTCAGCTGTTTTTTGTTTTGTTGGCCATGATGGTGCGCGTGCCGGGTCCTTCACATCGTCTTCGTTCCAATATCCGATCAATACGCCAAGTTTGTCTTCCAATCCGGTCATCTGGGTTGCCCGTTCTTCCGAAACGGTTTCTCGTTGACGATACTGCAAAGACCAATCCCCTAAAGCGTTGTGCATCATCACTCTCGTATCCGCGTGTTCAGACGAACGGCCAAGGTCGACATACTCGTCAGGATCATTCTTCAAATCGAACAAAATCGGCGGATATCCGGGAGCGAAAATGTATTTCCATTGTTGGTTGGCGATCATGTAACTTCTGCATTCAAGAGGTTCGCGTCCTGTTTTTGGCCTGAATACCTGTTGTGAATAGTCGTATTCACTCACAACAAATTCGCGCCATGCACATTTTTCGCCTCTCAGCAACGGCATCAATGATCGACCATCAAGTATGTGTTGTGGTACCGAACCGCCCCAGTAATCAATGAAAGTGGGAACCAGATCTATCGCCTCAACCAAAGCGTTTTGCAGCCTGCCCCGACTGGCATTACAAGCGGGATCTGGATCGGCAATAATCAACGGAATCTTGACCGCCGGATCGTGGAAGAAATCCTTATCACCCATCCAGTGATCGCCAAGATAATCACCATGATCGGAAGTGAGAACGATCATCGTATCCTTCAAAAGGCCACGCTCTTCCATAAAGGCAAATAATACGCCCAATTGATCATCAATTTGCTTGATGAGTCCCATATAGGTGGGGATTATCGTTTCCCGCGCTTCCTCCTTGGAGAAAGTCCGTCCGCTGACGCGTTCCATGAACAATTTGGCCAAAGGATTGGGATCATCCAGTTCAGCATCAGACCTGGCAACCGGTTTCACATCTTTAGCGCTATACATATTATTATATGGCGCTGGCGCGATATAGGGCCAGTGAGGCTTGATATAGGAAAGATGCAACAGCCAGGGCGTCTCCCCATCGTCCTCAGAAAGAAACGCCATCGCTCTGTTGGTCATATAGGGCGTTTCGGAATCCTCTTCTGCCACGCGTGCCGGTTCATCAGCGACATCGTTGAAGAATCCTGATCTGACACCTTCTTTACCCTCGACCGAGTTTGCCGCCCAGTGCCAGGGATTTGGATGGTCGTCATAGCCTTTTTGTTTTAGGTATTCGTTATAACGAACACCCGGCTTGACCATCGAGTCAGGATGGACACCATCATCGCGCTCGTAGGCTTCAAATCCGGCTTCACGATGGTGAACACCAATGTTACTCTCGGGATCAATGCCCAAACGCTTCATTCCCTCGGTATCGGCGATCATATGGGTCTTGCCCACAAGCACTGGACGCACACCCAGGGGCTTGAGGTGATCACCGATGTTTTTCTCTCCGATGCGCAACGGTACAAAGTTGCCGGTGGCACCGTGAGAAGAGACGTAACGGCCTGTATAAAAACTCATCCGGCTTGGGCCACATATCGGCGACTGGCAATAGACGTTTGTGAAACGGACGCCACGCTCAGCCAGCGCATCTATATTCGGCGTATGCAGAGACTTATGCCCGGCGCAAGACAAATAGTCCCAGCGCAACTGGTCACACATGATAAACAAGACATTTCGGCGATCAGCCATATTATCCGTTCTCCTGTTTCGGACGATCAGGCACCGGACCGATATTGACGATATCGTATTTGTCGTTCAGCGCTTTCATTTTGGCTTTGTCCTCGAAATCTGCCTCATCCATTTGCGCCAATTCTGCCAGATACTGATCAAATCCGGAGGGTTGATAGATCATCAGCATACGCGCCGCTATAAATCCGTCGGACAGCACGCAGGCATGTTCGATGCCTGGCGGTACATGTAAACA
>JAJFHF010000155.1 GCA_021775775.1 Hyphomicrobiaceae bacterium | reverse complement strand
TGGTTTGGTTGGTGATGACACCTTGACCGGTGGTGCCCTTGGAGACACATTTATATTTGTGCAGGACAATGGCAATGACACCATCACTGATTTTGAAGCTGGAAGTGATTTGCTTGATTTTTCAGATGTGGCCAATGTTTTAGGGGATCTTACCATTGCTCAAAATGGGGGAGACACAGTGATTAGCTTTGCTGATGGATCTGTGACTTTGCAAGGTTTTAATGGCAACTTCATTGCAGGTGACGTCGTCATCGATGGTGATATTGTTATCTAATTTTGTCTTTTGTGATCCTGAAATTGTGAGTTTACCTTACAAGTTGAGCTGTTGAGGTTTGGCGTGTTGGTTTTCTGTTTGGTTGGAAATGGGACACTGAGCAGTGCCAAAATGAACTTTGTTTCAATCTGATACAGGCTTGATCTTAGATTGTCCTACGAAGGATCTAAGGTCAGGTCTGTTTTTGTTTTGTTTCTCCCTGATTTTTGTGGATTGCTATTTGCATAGCACTTATCTCAATTCATAATCGTGACAGTGTTTTTATTTCAAAAAATTTTTTTAATTATTTAATTAGGTACTGCGTAAAATGGAAAATTTAATATTAAACGGTAGCTTCGAAAATCTATATACAGGGACGTCTTGGGTCGCTTTAACAGCAGGCCTTGGCGGGTGGCAGCTTGGATCAAGTGGTGCTTTGGAAATTGGCGCAGAAACATTTTTTCGCGATGGGCAGGGTGATCAAAATAACGCAATTATTGAACTTGATTATGATGACGGTGTTGATTCAATCTTTCAAGATATTGAAACCCAAGCCGGGCAAATTTATACTTTAAATTTTGATAGCGCTTTACGAGCAGGCACAGAGCAAGCAACCAATACCATAGAAGTTTATTGGAATGGTGCGCGTGTTGGACTCTTTGAATCTGGATCATCTAATTGGCAGGCAAATACGCTTCAACTATTAGGCACGGGTGGCACTAACCGTCTTGAATTTCGTGAACCAGCTGGCGATTCAAATGGGGAAGGGGCCCTTATTGACAATGTGCAGTTGTTTACAGGAGCTATGGTTGCGCTCAACGGTACTGCTGGCAACAATGTTCTCACTGGAACCGGGGCCAACGAGATTATTAATGGTTTAGAAGGTAATGATACGCTGACTGGCGCGTCTGGCAATGATGTCATTAATGGTGGTGCTGGTAATGATACCATTACTGGCGGAGCTGGTAATGACACCATTGATGGTGGTGCCGGGAGCGACACGGCTTATATAGCGGGCAATTGGCGCGACTTTTCTATTGTTTCTTATAATGATAATGGTTCGCTTGCTTACCGTGATAATAATTTGGCTGATGGCAATCAAGGCACTGATGTTTTGTCTAACATTGAATGGTTGCGTCAGGACTTTGGTGGGCTATGGGAAGTGAGCCTTGGTGGGCAGGGTGATGATGTTTTAACGTCTAGCGCTGGGCAATGGGATATTATAAATGGTGGCGCTGGTAATGATACGATTACAGGCGGTGGTGGTCATGATTTTCTGGGAGGTGCGTCTGGCGATGATGTAATCTCAGGCGGTACTGGGAACGATACAATTGATGGTGGTGCCGGGAGCGATACGGCTTATATAGCGGGCAATTGGCGCGATTTTTCTATTGTCTCTTATAATGATAATGGTTCGCTTACTTACCGTGATAATAATTTGGCTGATGGCAATCAAGGCACTGATGTTTTATCCAATATTGAATGGTTGCGGCAGGACTTTGGTGGTTTGTGGGAAGTTCAGTTGGGTGGTACGGGCAATGATGTTCTTACCTCTCGTGCTGGCCAGTGGGACACTATCAATGGTGGTGCTGGTAATGACATAATTACTGGTGGCGGCGGTAATGATCGCCTAGGTGGTGCCGCTGGCAATGATACCATCAATGGCGGCAGTGGCAATGACACGATTACTGGTGGCGCAGGCAATGACATCATAAATGGTGGCTCGGGCACAGACACAGCTGTGTTTGCCAATAATATTGCCGCATATACGATCTTTCAAAATAACAATGGGTCCTTGCGTATTGTTGGGGAAGGAACTGATGTTGTAACGGCTGTTGAGCGATTTGAATTTAACGGACAGACTTTTACCACGGCTCAGCTTCCAATTTCTGATGGAAATCTCATTCAAGATGGGGGGTTCCAGGGGCTTATAACCGCTAGGTGGGCTCAGTCTGAAGAGGGCTTTGGCGCCTGGCAAGTGGGGGGGCACCTGGTACTGTCGGGGCTGATCCAACCAATGCTGTTACGCCCAATATTATGGAAATTGGCCAGGAGACGGCTTATCTGGGGACCTCGAGCACAACCAATTATGTTGCTGAGATTAATGGGGGGGGTATTCTCAGGATGCAATTTATCAAGATCTGCAAACGGTCGACGGTCAAACTTATCAATTGACCTTTGATGCCGCCTTACGCAATGGTTTTACTGAAGAAGATGGTCGTTTTGATGTGTTTTGGAATGATCAACTTGTGGGTACCATTGAACCTGAAGCCAATCGTTTTGAAGACTTTACATTCCATGTGACCGGTACTGGTGGGCAGGACCGTTTATCGTTCCAAGAAAGCCTGGGTAACATTAATGCGCGTTCCACTGGTGGGATTTTGGATAATGTATCTCTTGTTCCCGTTGAAGCTAGTGATCAGCAAATTATAGGATCTGCTGGGGTTGATACAATTGTTGGTCGTGATAGTGCCGATCAAATTAATGGCGGCGCTGGCAATGATTATCTTTATGGGGCTGGTGGTAATGATGTTTTAACCGCTGGGTCTGGGCGTAATTTAATTGATGGGGGAGAGGGCATCGATATAGCTGTGATTGATGGTGATCGTGCTGATTACCGTGTTGGTCTTGATGGTGATGGCGGTGTCTTTTTGTATTCAACAGAATTTGGTATGCGTGTGGCGCAGCAACATTTGGTTGATATTGAAACGGTTCGTTTTAATGATGGTACAGTTTCTATTGCTGAGCTGACACAAGATAATAACCGTTTTATCATTGCTGATGATAGTGAAGACCTTGTTATTGGCAGTGAAGGCCGTGATGTTATTTTTGGCGGTGTTCAAGGGCACAATATATTGATGGGGCTTGGGGGGAATGATTTGCTGATCGCCTCAGGTGGTAAAGATGATATTTTACTTGGCGGTGATGGTAATGATCGCTTGGAGGGCGGTGTCTCAGAAGGTGTGTTCTTTGATGGAGGGGCTGGTGATGACACTATTTTGGGCTCCACTGGCAATGATCTGGTTCTCTTTTCTGGTGAAGGGGGGGACGACACATTTGTAGGCAATGGCGGCAATGATATTATCATTGTAACCGATGAATTTGGCTCTTCGGTGCGCGCTATCGGTAATCTTCAGTTTAACTTGACGCAAGGAACGGCGACCCAAACAACGGTGGGGGCAAATAATTATACAGTTTTCAACTTTAGTGCGGATGCTGTTGGCAC
The DNA here is from genome assembly GCA_021775775.1 of Hyphomicrobiaceae bacterium. Classification (GTDB taxonomy): domain Bacteria; phylum Pseudomonadota; class Alphaproteobacteria; order Rhizobiales; family HXMU1428-3; genus HXMU1428-3. Next base: position 11,302 of record JAJFHF010000155.1, on the reverse strand, counting down.
GCTTACTTACACTGATGATAGTGGTGACGTAAGTACATTAAATTTCCGAGATGTAGACCAACTTAATTTGGGTATTGATGTTGGGTTTGGGTCTGGAGAAAATACATTCTCACCTGTCTCTGGTGTTGGAGATATTTTAGTTTCAGGGCCACAGCGTTTTGATGATTATATCCAATATGGGGGTGACGGTGATGATAGTCTTTTTGGAGCTACGCCAGGCCGTGATCTGTTAATCGGCGGTGCTGGGGATGACTTTGCCTCCGGTTTTGTTGGTGAAGATTATATTTTTGGTGGTGCTGGCAATGATGAATTGCATGGCCGGTCTGAAAATGACTATCTTGATGGCGGTACTGGTAATGACCTTCTTAACGGTTGGCAAGATGATGATACGCTAATCGGTGGTGAGGGGAATGATACGATTGATGGGGGGGACGGCATTGATGTTGCTGTTTATTCCAGCAATCGAGATCAATATACTGTTGCTCAAAATGGTGATGGATCTGTGACGATCACCTCGATTGGCACAGCCACTGATGGGGTTGATACTGTTACGAACACAGTTGAAAACTTCCAGTTTGCAGATCAGACCGTAGACCGGGCCGGATTATTAAATACAATCCCTGGACCGACTGCCATTGAAGTAAACTTGATTAATAACATTCCAACTGAAAACCAATTTGTTGGTGGCACTGCTGGTATTGATGCTTTTGTGATCAATGGTATCTCTACTGATTATGGTTGGGGCGCAACGGGGGATGGTCTTGGAACAGTCGTTTGGCAAGGGGCTACGTTTGATGTCTTAACTGGTGTTGAAATTGTTGCCTTTAATGATGGGCTTGTCACGCGCCTAGCTGATGGAACGTATGATTTCACAGCTGGCGGCACTGTAACGCAGGCACAAACCACTGCTCCTACAACAGACCAAAACATTACAGGTACAGATGGTAATGATAACCTAATTGGCGGTGCTGGTAATGATACCATCAGTGCTGGTGCTGGTTTTGATATTCTAACCGGTTTGGTTGGCAATGATACACTTACAGGCGGCGCCCTTGGAGACACTTTTGTGTTTACTGAAAATAATGGCAATGACACTGTGACTGATTTTGAAGCTGGCAGTGATCTACTTGATTTCTCTGACGTGGCTGATGCTCTGGGAGACTTGACGATACAAACCACAGGTGGAAACACTGTGATCTCATTCGCCGATGGTTCAGTGACCTTGCAGGGGTTTGATGGCAACTTCCAGGCTGGTGACGTTGTGATTGATGGGGATGTTGTTATCTAATCATAATTAATTGACTTTACGATGATGGCCTTCAACGATACGTTGGGGGCCATTGTTGTTTAAGAGGCCGTGATGTGGCCAATTGTTCTAAAAAGGGAAACATTTATATGCAGGCCAGTGTTTATAAGCAATGGGTGATCCTTAGTTTATGTTTTGTGTTTTTGATAATGTGGGGCGGTGTTTTTCCTGCTAAGGCGTGGAATCAAAAGAGGATTAAATGGCATAGCTATTCGTCTGGACTGCAAACAGCACAAAAGACAGGTCGGCCTATCTTGATGATTTTTGAGGCCAAGTGGTGCAAAGTTTGTCGCCAATATAAAAAGGTTTTTTATAATAAAAAGGTTGTGCGTCTTTCTAAGAAGATGGTCATGATCAAAATTGACATTCAAAATAATCGCAAGCTGCAACAAAAATATTCAGTTGATGGGGGCTATATCCCGCGCACGATGGCTTTTTCTCCAGAAGGCTATCATTACGCCAATCTCACTGGTTCTGATAAAGAGTTTAAATATTTTTTGAACTCTAGATATGCAGGCGATTTAATTCGCGTGATGAAACGGGCGGTTGCCCGCGCTCATTGAATTGTATGTCTATGAGCGCGTTTGGTTGACTAGAGCGTGTTACTTTTAGATACATTCATATAGCACCCTCTGTTTCTCTCTCTCACGGCTATTTCAAGCGCGAAAAGGCGCTTGAGCCTCCGAGGGGCGGCGCTAAGCACAGGCCTACGCCATGTCCCCCAGCCCGAAAAGGGCCGGGCCCCTTCTTCGGGAGGAGAAATTTTTAGAAGGGGGATTCCGTGAATTTATCTAAAAGCAACATGCTCTAAATCAAATTTAGTTTAAACCGAGTTGGCTGCGTGCCTCGACGCGAAGCATATCAATTGGTTTTAACTCGCCATCAGCTTTAAAGTGCCAATATGTCCAGCCGTTACATGCATCTAAGCCTTGCACGAAAGCGCCCATTTTATGGATGGAGCCTTGTTGTTCTGCGCATTTTAGAGTGCCATCGGCGCGTACTTCGGCGCTGTTTTTTTGGCGTGGCCCATATAGTTTCGTGCCAGCTTCTAGCAGGCCTAATTCTAGCAATGTGCCAAAGGGGACGCGCGGGGCTGCCCGTTTTGGCTTTAAGGTGCTTAAGTCATCTGGCGAAAGGGGCCGCACTTTGGAGATCCGCATTTCAGCCGCTTCGATGTAGGTTTTATCTTGCTCAATGCCGATGAATTTTCGTCCTAAGGCTTTGGCGACAGCGCCGGTTGTGCCTGTGCCAAAGAAAGGGTCTAGCACTACATTGCCAGGATGGCTGGTGGCCATGAGCACACGGTAGAGCAAGCTTTCAGGTTTTTGGGTGGGGTGGACTTTTTTGCCAGAATTGTTTTTTAAGCGCTCGCCGCCAGAACAGATGGGTAAGAGCCAGTCTGAGCGCATTTGCAAATCATCATTAAAAGCTTTGAGGCTGTCATAGTTAAATGTTGAACGTGACTTTTCTGATTTAGAGGCCCAAATGAGGGTTTCGTGGGCGTTGCAAAAACGGGTGCCCTTAAAATTTGGCATTGGGTTGGCTTTGCGCCAGACAATGTCATTATTGATCCAAAACCCAAGGTTTTGCAAGATGGAGCCAACGCGAAAGATGTTGTGATAAGAGCCAATAACCCACAAAGCGCCATCTGGCTTTAGCACCCGGCGGCATTCGCTCATCCAGGCTTGGGTGAAAGCGTCATAGGCGGCAAAACTGTCAAATTGATCCCAATCATCAGTTACAGCATCAACTTTGCTGTTGTTTGGCCGGTGCAATTCGCCGTCTAATTGTAGATTATAGGGGGGGTCAGCAAAGACCAGGTCGACGGTGTTACTGGGAAGTTTTTTTAATTCTTCGATACAATTGCCAACCAAAATACGATCAAGGGGGAGGGCGGATGTACGTGTTTTTTTGCGCGGGGCCGTGGTGGTCTTACTCATGGTACAAATCACTTTACTCAAACTAATACAAACTTAGGAAACACATAACAAAAATGTGGAAAACCAATTTGGACAAAAACTATGACAAATTTATGGGCTAACCAGAGCTGTTATATTCCCCCCATTGCCCTTAACAAACCGTTAACCTACATAGTGGGCACATTTGAAAAATTCATATCGTCGGTTCTTAAAATCAAAATGAGCAATGAATTGCTTGCAAGGTGTGGTTTGTTTTATTAGCTTGGCGCAGGCACAAACATATTGTTGAAGCACTATGCAGCTTTAAGGCGATATCGCCAGAGCTGATCAGAATTTGATGTTTAAGGAGAAATAAAGTGGCTTTTGAATTACCAGACCTACCCTATGCACATGATGCGCTGGGACCCTACATGTCAGCGGAAACTCTAGAGTTTCATCATGACAAGCACCACCAGGCCTATGTGACGAATGGCAACAAATTGCTGGAAGGCTCAGGCCTTGAGGGTGCCTCTCTAGAAGAAGTTGTAAGACAATCATTTGGAAAAAACGCTGGTCTATTCAATAATGCAGGCCAGCATTTTAATCATCTTCATTTTTGGAACTGGATGAAACCAAATGGCGGTGGTGACAAATTACCTGGAGCCCTTGAAGCCAAAATCAATGAAGACCTGGGCGGTTTTGCTCAGTTTAAAGATGCTTTTTGCCAAGCCGGTGCTACACAATTTGGCTCAGGTTGGTGTTGGCTTGTTTTGAAAGATGGCAAATTGGCTGTGACGAAAACGCCAAATGGCGAAAATCCATTGGTTAATGGTGAAGTGCCGTTGCTTGGTTGTGATGTTTGGGAGCATAGCTATTATATTGATTATCGTAATGCGCGTCCTAAATACCTAGACGCATTTGTCGATAACCTCATTAACTGGGAGTATGTTGAGGGTCTTTATAACGCCGCTGTTTGATCATTTATCGTTTTAAGACATTCATTTAAGATTAGGGTTGCTAGAAATAGCAGCCCTTTTTTCTTTGTCATTAAAAAGTGAGGCAATGATTATGGATATGATGTCTCTTTGGTCTGTGATTTTTGTCACATATCAAACCCCCTATTTTTTTCATTTTGTTTTAAGGCTGTCGATAATGGCTTGCTGAAAACATTGAATATCGAAAATAGGAGTGAGACCTATGTTTATGAAATTTAATAGAGACCAATTTGTTTTTAATTCCGACAAAGAAATTAAAGAAGATCTTGTGCCTTTGGTGCCAGAAAACCCATTTGATATAACCCGTATTGATGGTACTGACCAGGCTGATACATTAGTGGGTGGGGCCGAGCATTCATTTATTTATGGCTATGAGGGGAGTGATCATATTTGGGGTGGTGGTGGGTCTGACACCGTTTATGCCGGGAAGGGGAATGATAAAGTTCATGGCGGAGATGGTAATGATTTGCTGCGTGGCCAAGAGGGACATGATACGCTCTATGGAGATGATGGTAATGATAAACTTTATGGTGATGATGATATTAATTCTATAACTGGGGGCAAGGATACTCTTTATGGCGGCGCTGGCCATGATACCCTTTATGGCGGTGGCGGTAGCGATATGCTGTTTGGCGATGAGGGTAACGATACACTCTATGGCGGTGCGGGTAATGACCGCATGCGTGGCGGCGATGGTGATGACTACGTGAGTGGTGGTACCGGTGATGATATCCTTTATGGTGATGAAGACGCTAAATCTTTAACTGGCGGCTCTGATTGGCTTTCTGGCGGAGATGGTGATGATACTCTTTATGGCGGTGGCTCACGTGATAATCTGAATGGGGGGAGGGGTGACGATATGCTTGTTGGTGGTACGGGCAGTGACATCCTAAGAGGCGGTGAAGGTGCTGATAAATTAATCGGTGATTTTATAGGGGCGAAGGCTTCTGAGGCCGGTAATGATACATTGATTGGTGGTGCCGGCGAGGATGTTTTGACTGGTGGTTCAGGCAATGACATTTTGTATGGTGAAAGTCATGTTACGTGGGGTACGCCCCCTCCAACTCCAAATGAGTCTGATAGATTTGTTTTTGAAGATGATTGGGGTGAGGATGTGATCATGGACTTTGATGTAGATTTAGATGTCATTGAATTTTCAAATGTTACGGGCTTAAATTCTGTAAATGATTTGTCTATATCCGTACAAAATGGTGATACGATCATTTCTTTTACACCAAGCGGTTCGGGTGGGGCGACCAGCACGATCACCTTAGATGGAATAACAACATTTCACGATACTGACCTTGCTTTCTTTTAGGTTTTTCGATTTTTAAAATGGCAGCCTTAATAACGGGCTGCCATTTTTTTTGCAGACTATAAATAATGATCTAACGACGATTAGCTTCGTTCATCTTAATGATGTGGGGTAATAACTGGCCCATGAAGATGCCTCAATAGGTCATTCTAGATTTCTGACCAGGATTGCTAGAAGTTGCCATCTTTTTTCTTTGCCTTCACTATTTGATGCACTGTTCAAGAGCATGATCACAGGGCTTGTATGTGATATTTCACACATATTCAGCCATCTATCTCCTTCACTCTATCACTAGTCTCTGGTTAGAGGCTTTTGTAAAACCTTAAAATTCAAAATAGGAGTGAGACTAATGTTTATGAACTTTGATAAAGACCAATTTATATTTAACCCTGACAAAGAAATTAAAGAAGATCTTGTGCCTTTGGGTCCAAAAACCTCATTTAATATAAGCCGTATCGATGGATCAGATAGTTCTGATACACTATTTGGTGGGCCAGAAAACTCATTTATCTATGGCTATGATGGATCTGATTTTATTTTGGCCGGAGGCGGTTCAGATACTGTTTATGGTGGAAATGGCAATGATAAAGTCAATGGCGGAGACGGTAATGACTTGCTACGTGGCCAAGAGGGTAGTGATACGCTCTATGGAGATGATGGAAATGATAAGCTTTATGGTGATGATGATATTAATTCTTCAACCGGTGGTTCCGATACTCTTTATGGCGGGCATGGGAATGATAGTCTTTATGGCGGTGGCGGCGGTGATATGCTGTTTGGCGATGAGGGCAACGATACACTGGTCGGCGGCATGGGCGATGACCATCTGTCGGGCGGAGATGGTGATGATACGCTATTTGGAGGCTTGGCGGATGGAAGCGGTGTTGGCACGGGTAATGATTTTTTGAGTGGCGGTGCTGGCCGCGATGAATTATCTGGCAATGATGGCGATGACTATCTATCTGGTGGCACAGGGGAAGATGTGCTGAATGGTGGGAGAGGTGATGATATTCTTTATGGTGAACATTATATTGATAGTGAATTGCCACCCCCAACAGATGAAGCTGATAGATTTGTTTTTGAGGATAATTGGGGTGCCGACACCATTATGGATTTTGATGTAGGTTTAGATGTCATTGAGTTTTCAGATATTACGGGCTTAAATTCTGTAGATGACCTGCTTATGTCTGTTCATAATGGGAATATGGTTATTTCTTTTTCACCAAACGGTGCTTTCGGCGTCGTAAGTTCGATCACTCTTGATGGGGTGACAGCAGTTAACGACACTGATTTTGTTTTTATGTAGGTTTGTTAGCGATTTAAAATGGCAGCCTTTACACTTTACAAGGGGCTGCCATTTTTGATTTGCTGGCTTTTTAAATAGTCAACCTAGCGACGGCTGCCTAAGAGCATCTTAATGATGCGGGGCAATAATCGACCCATCCCTGTACCTAGAGAGCGCATCATTGATTTAAAGAAGGCTTCACTCGGGCTTTGTCTGCGTGACCTTGTTGTTTTTTTCTTTGTAGCGGTGCGTGATCTGCTGCCAGCTGGTGGCACACGAAACTCGCCATGACGGACATATTCGGTGTCTCTACGCCCGCTTACGGTGCCACCTGTTTGCGCACGGCGTTCTTCTTGATCTTTTTTGCGTTTTTCTAATATTTCATAGGCACTTTCACGGTCAATGGTTTTTTCATATGTGTTGGCGATGGGGCTTTGCGCGATGATATCTTTTCGCTCTTCATCTGTTAAGGGGCCGAGCCTCGAAGAGGGGGGGCGGATGAGCGTGCGCTGGACAATTGAAGGGTGACCCTTTTTCTCTAGGGTGGAGACAAGAGCTTCACCAACCCCCAACTCCATGATGACTCGTTCTGTATCAAGATCGGGGTTGGGACGAAAGGTGCTGGCCGCTGCTTTGACTGCTTTTTGTTCGCGCGGCGTAAAAGCGCGCAGGGCATGTTGGACCCGGTTGCCCAACTGACTAGAGACGGTGTCTGGAACGTCAAGTGGGTTTTGTGTGACGAAGTAAACACCAACGCCTTTCGAGCGAATGAGCCGAACGACTTGTTCAACTTTTTGCAAAAGTGCTTTTGGTGCTTCATCAAAAAGGAGGTGGGCTTCATCAAAAAAGAAAACGAGTTTAGGTTTCTGTGGATCACCTATCTCGGGCATTTCTTCAAAAAGCTCTGCTAACATCCACAACAAAAATGTTGCATAGAGCCTGGGGCTTTGCATGAGGACATCAGCGGCTAGTATGTTAATGATGCCGCGGCCATTATGGGTGGTGCGCATGAAGTCTCTGATGTCGAGTGCGGGCTCTCCAAAAAAGTTCTCGGCACCTTGTTCTTCAAGCACTAGCAGCCGCCTTTGAATGGCGCCTACGCTTGATTTTGAAACGCTGCCATATTCACCTGTCAGCTCAGAGGCGCGGGTCGCGACATGGGCCATAAGTTTGCGTAGATCTTTCATGTCGAGGACGGGCATGTCCTCATCATCAGCTAACCGAAAGGCAATGTTTAAAACGCCTTCTTGGGTTTCATTTAAATCTAATAAACGGGATAAAAGGATAGGGCCCATTTCTTTCACGGTGGTGCGAATGGGATGACCTTTTTTTCCAAATAAGTCCCAGAAAATACAGGGAAATTCTTCATATTTGTAATCATCGAAGCCGATGGTTTTTGCACGTTTTTCTAGGAAGTCTTTGGTGACACCTTTGGCCGCTAAGCCTGATAAATCACCCTTCACATCTGAGCAAAACACTGGCACGCCTTGAGCCGCAAAACCTTCCGCTAGGATTTGTAATGAAACGGTTTTGCCGGTGCCGGTTGCCCCTGCAATTAAGCCGTGGCGGTTGGCAAGTTTCATATCTAGATATTCTGCCTTGGTACTTTTCCCAAGGTAGACCTTACCCTCTTCAATCATCATTCTTCCCCTAGCTTAAGATCGGTTCATTAAACGCTTCACCATCATTGTTTGTGATGGGTAAAATTCATGTCATTAAGATGGTCATATAATACGGACTTATTAACGCGCAAATCACTCTGTCTTCATCAGTCATGGCATGACTAATCTTGATTTGCAAATGGTAGATCAAGGGGTGTGGAAAGGCTCAAAGGTCTTTTGTGGATCGCCGAGGATACTGAGTAGATTACTTTGGCACTTGATTAATGATCAAGATGGTGTGTATTAAAGAGCATGTGTATTGTCGTGTTAAACTGGTTGACCACTTGCAACTGATTTTTTGTACTGATTTTAAGCGGACCATCTGCTCTTCTTTTTGAACAAGCAGATGCTCTTAAAAAAGGTTAAGACAGTTTTGTGAAACCAGGTTTACTGACAAAGTGCAAATTGAGAATTGTCACTATGGCTTTAGATTGTAGCTTTAAGATTAGAACTTTAAATTGGCGTTGATATAGATTGATTAACACCGATCCGTTCTTTTTATAAATTGAAAATTGTTGTGGTGATGAATGTGATGTGAGCGGTTGAGGGATTGGTACCCTTTGGGGCAGCTTGTAAAATGAGGAGGTGTGAAGTGATTGATCATTTCTACTTGTTCATCTCAGCCGAGCGATCACATTATTGAGCTTGTTGATGCTTTGAGCTTCAGCAAAGGAGACAATAGATGAGTTTGAATTTGGAGATGAGTTTGAATTTGGCTTTTTAACTAAAGCCATTGAAGATTGAGCGCAACGACCACCTTTGGTGAGACATTATTTTGCTAAGGTTAGATATTGGTTTTCTAAGGGTAGATGTTAGCGCTTTTCATTTCATGATTGATTTGAGCTCACCATATTTGTGAATCATATCTCATTCTCTTAATGAATGAGTTTTAAATACTTACTAGCAGGGGAATTTAAATGAGCAGTTATAAAATTGATACCATTGAAGGTGTTGGGCCTAAATACGCAAAAATTTTACGTAAACATGATATTGCTTCAACCAAAGCGTTGCTTACGCGCGGTGCGACTAAAAAGGGACGTAAAACATTAGCCGCTGAGACTAAAATTGATGAGACCCTTCTTCTTAAGTGGTGCAATATGTGCGATCTTATGCGTGTTAAAGGTGTTGCAGAAGAATATTCTGAGCTTCTTGAAGTTGCCGGTGTTGATACGGTTAAAGAGCTTCGTAAAAGAAAGCCTGTGAACCTTCAAACAGCTATGGCTGAAGCAAATGCTAAACGTAAAAAGAAACTTGTTCGCCAAGTGCCGGGCTTGAAGCAAGTTGAAAATTGGGTGAACCATGCTAAAGAGCTTGACCCAGTGATGAAATACTAAGCTTTTTTGAAGTTTAGGTTTTAAGATAATAAAAGGCGGTGCATTTACACTGCCTTTTTTTGCGCCCAATAGCTAACTTTCGAAAAATCAACTTTTGCGCTAAGAAAAGCCTATATTAAAGTTATGCTTATTCGCACTATGATCTGAACCACTTTTAGTCACGAGATATCTATGACCAAAGACACTTTTGAATTGCCTGAAAACTTAAAACAAAATTCGCGTGAAACATGGCGCGGTGTTGTTGAAAAAAACTTAGATGGTCAATCGATTGAAACTGCCCTAGGACGCCAGACCTATGATGGTATCGCTATTAAGCCACTTTATGATCAAGAGGATGGGGCTGGGGTGGATTATCCCCCTATTCTTGTGCCCCGCAATGACATCGGTGATCAACGTGCTTGGGATCGTCTTACATTGATAGATATTCCTTCTTTGAAATCAGCTAATCAACAAATGATTACGGATTTGAAGGGAGGGGCTAATGGTTTTGTTCTGTCTGTTAGCTCAGACATACCTTATGGGGGTGGGGTTTTGCCACTCTTGGATCTTGAAGATTTTTCCTCTCTGTTTGAGGGCATCGAGTTACAAGGTACATCTCTTTATTTTACCAATGGCCGTGAGGGGTTAAGTTCTGCAGCTGGTTTGCTCACTTATCTTGAAGGTTGTGATAGCGCGCTAGAGACGATTAAGGGATCGTTTGGTTTTGACCCTATCGCTCAGTTTGGTGCAAATGGTGTTTACCCTGACCCTGAAGATGAGGCATTGGCCAATTGGGTTGACGCTGCTTTTGCACTTAAAGCCTCTAAAATAGGGATGAGTAGCTTTATGGCATCGGGGCGTTTTTGGCAGCAAGCTGGTGCCAGCGCCGCGATGGAGTTGGCTTTTACATTAGCTAGTAGCCTTACTTATGTGCGTGCTTTGCGACAGGCTGGATTTACTAGTGAGGATGCGTTTGCAAGTGTGGATATGTCCCTTGTTGTCACGAGTGATTTTTTCCTCTCAGCTGCAAAACTACGCGCGATGCGTTTGTTGTGGGCTAAGGTTTGCGGGGCAAGTGGGCAAACTGCTCACACTAAAATTATTGCTGAAATGTCTTATCTTGATCTGACCAGCTGTGACCCTGAAGTGAATATGTTGCGAGCAACTGCTGGGACTGTGGCGGCAGGTTTGGGAAATGTGGATGGTTTGGTTTTATTACCATTTTCAACGGCTTGGGGGGTTGCGCCCCCTTCCGCGCGGCGTTTGGCCTTGAACACACAAATTATCGCACAAGAAGAAAGTTATATTGGACAGGTTGAAGACCCTTGTGCGGGGGCTTGGTATATGGAGAGCCTTACTGATGAGCTTTGTGCAAAGGCTTGGGATTTGTTTTGTCAAACAGAACGCGAGGGGGGGATTGGTTCCATGTTGCGCCGTGGTAAGGTTAAGGATTTGATCGAGCCAATTCGTGTTTTGCAAGAAACTGATTTGGCGTTAGGGAAAAGAGACGTTACCGGCGTTACTTTGTT
>JAJFHF010000154.1 GCA_021775775.1 Hyphomicrobiaceae bacterium | reverse complement strand
ATACCGGTGCCCAAGGCTTTTGAACAAGCCTCTTTGGCTGCAAACCTTTTGGCGTAAGATGCGGCACGTTGTGCTCGTTGTTCCGAGCGTTGTTGTTCTAGGGGGGTAAAAATCCGCTGAATGAAGCGATCTCCATAGCGACCTAGTGATTTCTCGATGCGGGTGATATCAATTATATCATTCCCAATCCCCAAAATCATAAACAATGCCCCCTCATAATCAAACCACCATGCTATTCATTGTAACCTGTAAATTTAAAAAGAAATATTGTCTCTTATAAGAAGGGCAGAGGATCTGCTTGTTTGGCCAATTTTTTCAAACGGGCTGCTTGATATTTTTCAACCAAATTTCGAATGATAAAATAACCAAAAAAGGCTGCAATAAACCCTAGTGGTATGCCGCCAATCATCATTGGTTTTATATAAATCGAAAATGCATTTTCAATGGCATATAACAAACCATGAGAAAACGTATCAAGGAGTTCACTGACTTTAAATTTACTTGCTTCATTGCCCAAAATCCAATTGCCAAATTTAAAAGCTGAGGCCCAAATAAAAGGAAATGTAAGGGGGTTGCCAAAAAATGTTCCTAACGCAGAGGCGAGCATATTCCCACCAAGCACATAGGCTAACACAGCAGCAGCTAAGAAATGAAAGCCCATTATGGGCGTGTAAGAGACAAAAATACCGACGGCACAACCAAGTGCTATGGCGTGGGCTGACCCGCTTAATCTGTTCACTCGCAACATTATATAATTCACGGAACGTGACCAACTGCGCCGCGGCCAAAGAAAAATCCGCAAACTTTCTAATAGTGGTGCTCTGTTACGGCGTTTAAACAACATTGACGAAAAAACTCTCTTACAACAAATGTAGCTAAGTGGTTTCATCATTCATTTTTTTAAATAAATAACGAAAGATATTCATAAAAACAACAAACCAACTTAATATGGGCAAAGATGGCAATGACATGACATTGACATCACATCCTCATAACATCAACCAGACTAAAATATAATTATGCCAGAAATCTGCTAATCTTTTATTTACAGAGAAACATAAAGGCTTTATTTTAAGTGAAATTGACCTGTTTTGACCCTATAAAAGAACATCGTAAAACCATTTTCATATAAACGTCTCCCAAGGATAAAACCATGAGCATTGGGTTTATAAAATGGAACTTACCAGCGACACAAAAGCAACCAGGCTTGGCTTTGCCGCATTCCTTCAATTGTCTTACAATTGGTATTATTACTGGATTTTTAAGTTTTTCATTCTTTTGCATGGCAGAGCAAGCCACTGCGGAACCAATTCATGTCTGTGTGATTTGCAATGACCCTGGCAAGGTTTATCAATGCACCTACAATGCGCCCCTCTCGTCCAGTTCTATCGTGAATTTACAAGGCTTACAATTTGCCTGTATTCAGGAAATAGCACAGTACGGAAACCATGCTCAGTGCGCCGCTAACCGTAAAACTGCCGTTGAATGTAATGGAATAGCATATTCTTTAAAATATGCCCCTGTACGGGCACCTCTCGATCAACTTCAAGAAGAGGACCCGGCTGTCAGCCCTTCGGAAGAGCTTACTCAAACACCCAAAGAACAACCGCCAACCTTAGTGGATAGCACCGCCAAGACGTACAATAAAACAAAAGATACAGTTGAAAAGGGTTATGAGACAACCAAAGATACTGTCAAAGAAGGCTATAAGACCACGACATCAACCATATCTAAAACTGCCAAATCTGTTGGTAGCTCAATTAGTGATGCCGCTTCGTCCACCTATAATTGCCTAACAAGTTTGTTTAGTGACTGCTAAGGCGCTTGAGACGTTACAAACCTACTTTAATATCGGTGTCTAGTTTTGGGTGATATGCACTCTTATTTCTTTAAGTGCACTCTTAGCCCCAAAATAGGCCCAAAATAACAGCTTATTTACCGATATATTCTCGAGCTAATTTTTGAGCCACGGCGATTTGGGACTTGGACATCTCATCAGCGATCTCTTTACGATATGAAAGTGCTGCTTTATTTCCTTTTAATGCTGCCAAGTTAAACCATTTATGAGCAATGACTAAGTTGGTATCAACATCTCGCCCTGCAGCATACATTACGCCTAACTCAAAAAGAGCGTCTGTAGCACTACCTTCTATAGCGCTTTGCATCTCTGCATGAATTGGCCAATCTAAACGTGCCATTTTCTTTACTTCCTAAACTTTTCAGATAAATGGGTTTGCGCCCCACAATCTGTACTACCACACACCCTTGCATCATATGTTTTGTAACAAGGACCTTCACTTATTTGTTGGTTTCAGCGTGTCATAACTATTGAAAGATAGCGTAAAAAAAACTGCCTAATAAAAATTGCTTCTTTGTATTATAATAGAGCAATCAAATGGATAGATGTGGTATATGACTTGTTTTGCGCCTCGCGTTAACCTCTTCTTCAGGTGCTGCTAATGAATATTTTACTATGTTAAAAGTCTAATATTTAAATCTGTAATTTTTACCGCTCCTTTCCCGTCAAGATTTCTTTTATCTCGCACGTCATCAGCCCCGTACTGTGTGATATGCTTTTATATCTGGAACTAACTTTCAGGTACAATAGAGATCTGGTTGTCTCTTATTTATTCATTAATTTAATCATGTGGGATAATGTGTTTGCTTAAACATGATATGGGCAATGTTTCATTGCTATATTAAAAAGTAGGTTGGAAGATTCTGCATTGCTATGGAAATCAAAATGGTTTTGACTATTTTTCTGTTGAAAGATTGTTATTAAAGCAATCCTTTTACCGTTTTTTTTATTAATACATTAAAATAACTTATTGATTTTAAGTATAATATTTGCTATCAGCTCACGGATCAAATAACCTTATTTAACTATGCAGTTGGTATTTAAGTGTCCTTTATTAGGAAATCATATAGACAATGAAAACAAACCATAACTATGATGATACTAGAAACAGAATTCTAGAAGCTGCAGAAAAGCAATTTCTGACTTATGGCTACGATTCCACGCGCTTAGAAGATATTGTGCGTGAAGCGCGTGTCTCTAAAACGGCTATTTATAAAATCTTTGGTGGAAAAAGAGAGCTGTTTCTGGCGTTGAATGACGCCATGGTTGATGGGCTGGTCAAAAAAATAAAAAGTTTAAACACATTAAATACGCATTCAATTGATGATATTCGTCAGTCTCTTATGTTTTTTGGCAACAAATATATAAGTGCTCTATTACAAGAGCATAGATTGTCATTGTTTCGATTGAATTTGTCGATTGCGACGCGTTTTCAAGATGCGGCTAAAAACTACTATCAATTTGGCCCGCAGACTATTCAAGATTCCCT
>JAJFHF010000153.1 GCA_021775775.1 Hyphomicrobiaceae bacterium | reverse complement strand
TTTTCTCTTAATATTGTTGATTTGCAATCGAGTTAATCTAAATCTTTTACAACACGAATGCCATAGATAACCGTTCGGTCTGTGGTTTTTGTATAGTGGCGCGAACCAGGTGTTAGACTATCAGTTCCACTTGTCCAGCCGCCGCCGCGCAGTATGCGCTGTGCACAATTGCCGTGATTGGCTGAAAGCCAGGCGCTGCCATCAGCTGGTGCCCCTTTATAATTATAATGTGCACAATCTTCTGTCCATTCTTGTACATTACCAAACATATCATGAACCCCCCACAAATTTGCTGCATAGCTGCCCACTGGCGCTAGTTTCTTGTATCTATCTGTGCAAGATTTGTTCTTCCACTTATAACTAACCTCCCTTGCCGCGTGATTGCCAAAACTACATAGACCTGGTTTTGAGCTGCTAAATGGATGACCTGTTTTCCCCCCAGCTCTGGCGACATATTCCCATTCAGCTTCTGTGGGCAAACGATAAGTGCCGGGTTTTCCGTTTGCTTTGGCAGAGCTGTTTAACCATTTGACATAGGCCTTCGCATCAAGCCAATTTGTGCAAACTGTTGGGTAGGTATCAACGCGCGGCATGCCTGTGACGCGATAAGAGCGGTTTTTGCGGTATTTTGATCCACTTCGTTCAACCGTCCAGCATAGATTGCCAACATCATGGCCTGTTTGTGCGATAAAGCGCTCATATTCTTTGCGGGTGATCTCAAATTTGCTAATGGCAAAAGGCTTGGCAATCGTGATCTTATGGCGTGGTTCAGTGATACGGAATTTATCAGTTGGCGGTGCGGTTTGGCCCATAGTGTAGGTGCCGGATGGGACCACCACCATTTCGGGGCACGCATCACAATCAAGGAAGATCTCGCCGACTTTTAAGGATTTGGTTTGAGGTTTTTTGGGCGTTGTTAAAAGGGCGAGTTGTTTTAAACTTTTGATTTTATCGAGTGCTTCTGCCTTGTACGCACCGCTTGGGAATTTGATGATATAATCTGCATAGTCAGAAATTTTATTTGAGTGGTTTATTA
This sequence comes from Hyphomicrobiaceae bacterium, assembly GCA_021775775.1. Classification (GTDB taxonomy): domain Bacteria; phylum Pseudomonadota; class Alphaproteobacteria; order Rhizobiales; family HXMU1428-3; genus HXMU1428-3. The sequence continues at coordinate 7,352 of JAJFHF010000153.1, read as the reverse complement.
GCCCCCAATAAGTTTCATCCGGTGTCGCATCAGGTGTCTTAATTTGTTTTGTATCTTTTGGGGTGTTGAGTTGATTGATGCGCAATCTGGCAATGGCAGAAAAGCGCCCTTGTGGGAACTCTTTGAGGTAGAACTCAAAATCGCTGACCTTTTTTGATTTTGCTATGGTTTGCCATAAGCCCTCATCTGCGCCAGCTTGTTTGTTCTCTTTCTCACTTATCTCTTCATCAGCTCCTTCTAGAAAATAAAAATCTCCGCGCAGTTCATCATAATAAGAAGGGTATTGTTTATGAGGGCCTGCTTTTGCTGTTTTGGCCAAACTCTCAACTTGCGCGCGCAGCCTTTTGGCAACGCGCACAATTTGTAACCCTTGAGTTTTTAACAATGGGATGAGTTTGCGGGTGTAGACCGAGTTTGGGTGTGGGTCATCCTCGCTTAAACGATCGAGGGCTTCTTGGCCAACGCCAGCTGAATACATAACAAATGTGCCTTGCGGGGGGGCCACTTGGCGGCCAAGGCCCACAGAGCGCCCAAGCGAGCGTGTGCCTTTTCTTGGGAACGGGTTGTTGCGGCAGGCATCCAGAATTAATATGGCAACCCTGGCTCCTGCATTTTGGATGGAGCGTATGATTTCATCTTCTGCAAAAGCTTCTCTGGTGATGAACCCTTCTTGGCCAGGGGCAACCGCTGGCACATCTGTGGGGAGCAAATAATTCTCCCCTCTGACGGCTATTCCATGACCAGAAAAAAAGAACAGCACCTCATCGTTCTTTTCAATTTTACCTGTGAAGGAGGCCAGTGCGCTGTTCATATCGCGGCGGGCAACATTTTGATGAAGGTGTGTTTCAAATCCTAGGTCTTTGAGGGTGCCGGCGATGGCTTGTGCATCATTGGCAGCTTTTTTTAAAGGGGTTACATTTTCATAAGCGTCATTGCCAACAATAAAGGCTAAGCGTTTGGCAGCTGCTGGGCTGTTTAACCCTGCTAAACTGACCAACAAAACCAATAAGGCTAGAGGTGCTTTAAAATAATATCTGGCATGTTTCATTTTTGTAAGCCTAAGAGAGGAAGTGACTCTGATATCGACTATAAAAAGTTTTTGTTAGCGATGACAAGGATTTAGACATTAAATATCTGTCATCAAACCTCATGCCTTACTGTCTTTTTATGTTGTAATTCTATGTTTTTATTATGTTTTTTGTAATTGAACCTATTAATAAATGGTTAATCTCATAGAGCTAGACTGTAAAAGATGATTTAACAAATTCAAAGGTTAGGCTATGGCCGTCTCGCTTGCTCAGGTACAGGCTGCAATAAGCAACTTTAACCCGGCCAGTGCCTCTGGTCCGCTCACCCTTAATGTTTTGCATAAAACAGATGCCTTGCTTGCAAAGCTTTTGGCATTGGATCCGAATAAACCCCAATCACTGCAAGTTTTAAATGCCCAAACCAATGGACGGGCGCAAGTGCAGTTGGGGCAACTTACCCTTGATGTGAAAGCCTCTATTCCGCTAAAGGCTGGTGAAGTTTTTCAGCTAAAGTTTGAACAAGTTGGTTCAGCTCTGCGCTTTGTGCAGCCGGTTGGACAAAGCGCAACAGGGCAAGAGGCAGCGGTTAAGGGCGCAAATGTGCAAACTGGCGCAGCGGTCAATGGGGCGGTTTTATCTGGTAAGACTGGCGTGCCTGGCGGTGCGGTGCATGTTCAAACCCAGGATCCATCTCGCTTGCAAACAGCACAAGTCACACAACAAACAACTCAGCAAAATGGGGGCCAAAATCTTGCCCAAGGTCGGGTAGCAACTCATATCCCTACTGGTCAAAATGGGCAACCACTGACTATCAACACGGCACCTGCTAACACAGCATTGCCGCCAGGCAGCGGCACTCCTCCTGGGATTGTCAGCGCCAAAGCTTTACCTGGTGGCCCTCCTTTAACAACTGTTACTGGCACGCCAGCGGCAGGGTCTCTGGGCGCGGCGACACCGGTTGGGCCAACGCTTTCAGTCTCTCCGTTGTTGGCAACTCAAACCACGACCACTGCGCTCATTCGCGCTGTTGCCGAAGCTTTGCCTGAGGTGACAAAGCGGGCCGATGGGCGCGCAGGGGATAAGTCTATTGCAAGCAAAGGGGGTCATTTAGCCCGAGGGGTTGATGGTGGGCAAAGCGCCATAGCGGGTGCTCGGGCGCTGGCAACGGCTGAACAGGTCAATGCGTCTTATAAGTTTGCGGGGCAAAAAGGCATAGAAGAAATCCAAGAGATTAAGGGTTTGCCCCAACGGCCCGCCGATATTAGCTTAGAGCTGCCTTTATTGGAGGGACAAAAACCGGTTCTGGTCTCGCTCTATCTTGATCGGGAGCCTCATCAAAATGAAGATGGCGACGATGAAAAAGGGTATGGGGTTCGTTTCTCAATGGAGACTGAAGAAACTGGCGTCGTGCATACAGAAATGAGTTTGAGAGGTGAGATGGTGCGGCTTGGCATGTGGGCTGAGCGGGCAGACATTGCCATCTTAATTAATGAGAGCCTTCCTATTCTAGAGGATCGTTTGTTGGCTACTGGCTTTAAAGTCGCGGGCATTTTTGTGCGCCAAGGGATAGCGCCTGCGCAAGAGCTTATGGATCAATCACATGTGGATGAAGAGATATGAGCGCGCCCGATAAGACAAACGAAAAGCGCGCCGTTGCTTTGCAATACGAAGAACCCAATGCGCCTGTTGTGGTGGCGAAGGGGGAAGGCGAGCTAGCGGAGCGTATTATAGCCGCCGCCCAAGAGCATGGTGTTTATATTAAAGAAAACCCGTTATTGGCCCAAGCGCTTGGCGCGGTTGAATTGGATGAAGAAATCCCCCTAGAGCTTTATCAAGCTGTTGCCGAAATTATTGGTTTTGTAATGAGTTTAAAAAAACAGTCTCCCTCTGTTCACGCTAACGGCAACTGATTGTTTTAGCTGTTAAAACTCTCATATATAATTTCAACTATTTGCCCCACCTATGCAAGCCTTTGACCGCCATCAAGATGGATGGTCTCTCCTGTCATGCAAGGTGTGGCTAAGATAAACTCAACCGCTTTTGCTATATCATCTAGTGACGTGCCATAGCCCAACAGGGTTGTTTTGCACTCCGTTTCAAATTCAACTTTGGTTTGGTGAATGCTTTGCAAAACAGGACCTGGCGCAATGGCATTGACGCGAATGGTGGGTGCCAATGATTGGGCCATGGTTTGCGTGGCAGCAGCGAGCCCCACTTTACTCACCGTGTAGGAATAGAAACTTGGATTGGGCTTAAAGGCGCGCTGATCTGTGATGTTGATGATATTGGCTTTGCCATCTTGGCTGTCTTTTGTTTGTGATTTTGCAAAGCTTTGCGCCAAGAGGATCGGTGCTTTTAAATTGATAGAGATATGGTTATCAAATTGTACGCCCTCTATAGACCCTAACTCATCTTTTTCAAAGAGAGATGCATTGTTGATTAAGAGGGAGGGAGGGCCTAACTCTTGAACGCACTCCGGGATGAGGTTTGTAACACTGGCCTCATCTTTTAAATCAGCCTGAAGGGGTATGAATTGTTGGCCTTGGGCCTGCACCTGTTGTTGTAGTGCCTTTATCTCTAGCGCAGATTGATTGTAGTGCCCTGCAATGTCCCAACCATTTTGTGCCAGAGAGAGCGCTAGGTGATGGCCGATGCGCTTGGCAGCACCTGTTATTAAAGCTAACGGGGCGTTATTCATGCGTTTCTATTCACCTGTTTGATCATTTTGGTTTGCTCGGGTAAGGGCACTCTACCAAGATCAACCACTTTATATATATAAGCTCCATAAGCCATGAGAAATAAAATCCCAATCAATTTGGTTATTTTCCCATTCATGAAAACAAAGGGAACGATGGTGAGGCTGGCGGCCAACATAACCCATAAATCAAATTGCATGAAAATAGGATCAACCTCTATGGGGGTGATAAGGGCTGTGATGCCGAGCACAGCGCCGATATTATAGATATTAGAACCAATGGCATTGCCAAGAGCGATGCCAGGTTGAGACCTTATGGCAGCCATAACCGTGGCGGCAAGCTCTGGCAGCGAGGTGCCAATGGCCACAACAGTTAGGCCAATAACCGCTTCTGAGACCCCAAAGGTGCGGGCAATATCTATGGCACCAGTAACGGTGAGCTCAGCTCCGACGGCCAGACCGATTAGGCCTAAAACCAAGAGTGCAATCATTTTTCCTGATTGCTGATCTGTGCCTTTTTCCGCTTCCTCTATTAGCTCTTCAACATCATCATCTATGACATCGGCTTCACTTTTGTGATCTTTTACCCGGAACATGCAGTCAATTAAAAATATCAATAAAAGTGCAACTAAAATGGCACCGTGCCAAAGCGTTAGGGGTTGCAGATAACAAAGGGCAATAAATATAAGGCTTGTGACAATCATAAAAATGAGATTGCGGTTGATATATTTTTGGTCGCAATTGATCGTGGAAATTAAAGCTGGCACACCAAGCACCAACCAAATGTTGGCAATGTTGGAGCCAACCACATTGCCGACCGCTAGCCCTGGAAAGCCTGCTAATGCTGAGCGAATTGAGACCAACAACTCGGGAGCTGAGGTGCCAAAGGCAACGATTGTTAAGCCAATGATGAGATGCGGGATGTTTAAACGAACAGCCAGAGATACGGCGCCTTTGACCAAGGCATCCCCTGCTATGACCAACAATGCTAGCCCAGCGATAAGATAAAAATAGGACATTTAAGGGACGTCTCCGTTTACTGGTTGGTCTTTAAGGTGGTCGGTCTGTTAGGCTAGATGGATTATAAAATTTAAAAATATTTGATTCGTTTTTTTTCTTAATTATATGACCGTTCTTATCAAATCCATGATCCCAGCACAATCAATTGTGGAAAATGAGTTTTTTAAAAAAAAATCTTTTTTCTAAAAATGCATCATCTTCCACCGTACGCGTGACTAGTTTTTGTGCAATGCGCCTATTTAACAGGATCATCTTTTCATTTGATCCTATCTTTTTAAACTTTACTTGTGTTTTCTTGATCACAGAATCATCTAAGATTTCATTAAATTGCCCCTTAATTAAGCATTTTAGACAGTGTGCGTGTGTTGGCATAGTTCTTGTAGAGATTATCTTAATTGCCGTGGTGATTATATCTTTGCTGTTCACTGTCTGTCTTGGCCTCATAATGTCAAAACTTGACTTTTTGAACGTTAAGAACCATACCGGTTGTATCAATTTTAAAATCTACAACCTTCTCGTTTTTTTTTATAGGTTGGATGTTATTGGGGGTTTTCATGACTGTTTCTACAAATTTTGGGCGCGCTATGACTTTGTCATTTGCGTTGCTTTTTTCTTCTTTTGGATTTCTAAATAGCGCTCACGCTGATGATCGTGAGGGTTCATCTGAGCGACCCGTTTTTTCTGCCAATGTGGCATTAACAACCGACTATGTATTTCGCGGAATTACTCAAACGGATGAACATGCTGCGATCCAAGGTGGGTTTGATGCAACTTATAAAATGTTCTATGCAGGCGTTTGGGCCTCAAACCTTGACTTTGGTGGCGATGGCAACGGCAATGACATTGCTGATATTGAAATCGATATTTATGCCGGTCTGAAACATACATTTGGTAACGTGGAAGCTGATTTGGGTGTGATCTATTATGCCTACCCTTCTGCCGAAGATGCTGGCGCTGAGCTTGATTATATTGAGATCAAGTTTGGTTTGAGCGGTCAGGTTGCTGAGCGGGTGAACCTTGGTGCCACTGTGTTTTATTCTCCTGAATATACTGGCGAGACCGGTGATGTTTGGACATATGAAGGTACTGTAGGATTTGCGCTTGGCACTTATGGGCGTTTTTCTCCCAATTTCTCAGCGTTGATTGGTTATTCTGATTTTCAAGATAACAGCGCATCTTCTTACACTTATTGGAATGCGGGCGTGGATGTTGGGCTATGGGATAAATTCACGCTTGATCTTCGTTATTGGGATACTGATATCAACGATACAATTGCTGAAGGTGTCGCAGATGAGCGCTTTGTAGCGACCCTTTCTGCTAGCTTCTAATCGCTTTATAATCGCTTTATAATCGTTTCTCAATCTTCTATTCTTATCAATTGTAAAAACGGAGCCTTTTAGAGGCTCCGTTTTTTTGTCTGATTTGTTTGTTTAGATTAGAGATTAGTGAAGGGCTTTGAGATCAGACATAAGCTTATAAGCGATCCATCAAGCCGTGTGAGGAGATGACATGCAATTTAAAATGAAGATGTTTCTTGGATTGATAGGCGGTTTGATCGTTTTCGTTCCTGCTCTTGTTGGAATTTCAAAAGAGCGGGCACTGCACTTAACCCCAGCGCCTGGGTATGTTGTATCTCTCTTTGTCGACGGGTTGCCTAATGCCCGTTTTATGACCATGACAAAACAAGGTGATGTGCTTGTTGCTCAATCAAGATTGGGGCAAGTTAGTTTGATCAAACCTCTTGCAGATGGGAAGAGCGCCGCTGCTGTCACAGTTCTCCTCAAAGGCCTGGATTCTCCTTTTGGGTTGGTGGTTGATGACGGTTGGCTTTATTTGGCCGAAGAGAGCCAGGTGATACGTTACCGGTTTGATGAACAAACCAGAAAAATTATTGGCGCTAAAGAGCTTTTGGTTAAAGACATTCCAACCGGGGGCCATTCCACACGCACTTTGCGAAAAGGGCCTGACGGTTGGTTTTACCTCACCGTTGGCTCTTCTTGTAATGTTTGTATTGAGCGCCATAAATGGCGCGCTGCCATGTTGCGTTTTAAACCAGGTGCCCAAACAGAGCTGTTTGCAACAGGCTTGCGAAATAGCGTTGGGTTTGACTGGCATCCGCAAACAAATGCGCTTTATGCTGTTGATAATGGGCGTGATTGGCTGGGGGACAATACCCCGCCTGGTGAAGTGAATGAAATTGTTCAAGGTGGATTTTATGGCTGGCCGTTCTTTTATGGTGACAATATTAGAGATACCGCGTTTGGCGGAAATTATAAAGCTGCCGAACATGGCAAGCCTGTTGGCACAGCTCATGATTTTCAAGCGCATGTCGCGCCGCTATCGTTGCGTTTTATGAAACATTTTAAGGGCAAGGCAAGCGCCAGCGCTTTGGTGGCTCAGCATGGAAGCTGGAACCATACTGGCAAAGTTGGCTATAAGGTGGTGCGGCTTGATTGGGATGATGCTGGTGCCATTTCGCAATCTGATTTTCTAACTGGGTTTTTGCAAAAGGGGCGCGTTGTTGGCCGCCCTGTCGATAGTTTAGAACTTGGCGATGGCTCCATTCTCATCAGTGATGATCGGCGCGGGCTGATTTGGAAGATGTCGCC
>JAJFHF010000152.1 GCA_021775775.1 Hyphomicrobiaceae bacterium | reverse complement strand
TCAATAAATGAAAAAAACCGCACCGTGTTGGAAAAATCTTGATGAACCAGCCCAAGCGTACCAGGATTTGGATTTCGGCAAAAAGTACGCAGAGAAAGAGACAGCCGGTCAGTAGCTTGATTCAAAAGCCGATACCCAGGCCGAATATGTCTCTCGATGGTTGCCTGGGCCATATCATTGAGAATCTGCTCATTGGATCGCGGTGCGGCAGCTAATGGCAGTGTCGAATAAAAAAACCACAAAAAAACCAATAAGAATTTACTCATAGACCTTCATCAATCACATTAAGAGCTAGCATCAAATTTTCATGTCTATCTCTTATAACGATCGTACAAATTCAATCAACCATGTTCGTTCTTGTTTGGTAAGGGTCATGAATTTATCACGTGCCTGTTGTGCCTCACCGCCATGCCATAAAATAGCTTCTAATACAGAGCGCGCCCGCCCATCATGCAAGAGAAATTCATGACCGCTTACGGTTTTGGTAAGCCCCACACCCCAAAGCGGCGCGGTGCGCCATTCTGTGCCGGTTGCCTTCCCTTCGCGCCGGTGATCGGCCAACCCCTCACCCATATCATGCAACAGCATATCGCTATAAGGCCATATGGTCTGCCTAGAAAGGTGACGGTTTTTTGGTAAATCCCCAGTGGTAAATTTCGGCCGATGGCAAGAAGCACAACCCGAGGCATGAAACAACGCCTTACCGTTAAGGACACTCTCTGATCGAGGTGCGCGCCTTTTAGGAACAGCTAAGTTTTGCGCATAAAAAACCACCAAATCAAGCATCTCATCGCTCACTTCTGGTTTGCCATCGTTCTCACCATTGGGCGCTTTGCGACAAAAACTTTGACCAGCGGTGCAATCACCAAAAGCGCCAGCAAACAAAGAGGTAGAGAGCCCAATATCACCGGAAAAAGCGCCAGCTGATTGTTCTTTTAAGCTTGGCATACCAGCTTTCCATCCAAACCGACCAAGCATGAGTTTATTCAGCTCGCGCGACCAAACCCAGTTGGCCCGTCCAGATATTCCATTCTTATCTTTATCATCTTCATCAACGCCAGCCAAAATGTCTTTTGCATCGATTGCCTCTAAGAGCCCCAACCCAATCATTTGCGGGGTAACGCGCGGTGACATCAAAACATCTTTGGCCAGCGGCCCATAAGACAGATTGGAGATTGTATATGTTGGGCGCCGCAGAGTGACGACGGTGCCATCTTTAAAAGTGACGTCAAAAGGTGAATATTCAATATCCATACGCCCCTCACCCGCATGGCCTTGTATGGCCAAATCTTGCAACTGCCCCCCGTAAGTGGGCTCAGGGATGACACCAGCTTTTCCGCTGGCAAGCAAAGCGCGCTCTTTGTCGGTTTTTGGCGGCACTGAAAGGCGTAAAAATAGTGAGACCTGATTATCTTCAGGCCAATTGGCCAGCGGTGTATGCCCGCGCCCATCTTTTAAATGGCAGCGCTGGCACGAGCGCGCATTAAACAACGGCCCCAACCCATCAGATGATTTGGTGGATGCTGGTGAAGACACCCACAATTTTCGAAACAGACCATTGCCAATTTTAAACTTTAGCTCTTGGGAAAAGCCAAGATTACCAGATGAATGCGAAAATGCATTTCTATTGTGTTTGCTTTTTTTAGAGGTGGCCTTACCACCAGGGTAATCTTCCCCTGGTTCAAATGCAGCTGGTTTTATAACAGTTTCTTGGGCCCACCCACCTGTGATCCAAGTCGAGGAAAAATAAAACAAAGATGCCCCCGCCATTACAGCGAGGACACCCTGGAGAACAAGTTTTTGAAAATTATCTTTCATGCAAATCCTAGTTTAGATATAACGCGCCCAAAAAAGAGAGGCACAAATTTGATCTCCAAATTTCTAAAATCAATGAGTTTCAAACTCAAAATTCAATACGGCCACCAGCAAGTACACTGTCAAAATCGTCAGCGCCATTTGCGGCAATGCCAGCACCACCAGCGTTCACCAAATCGAAATCTACATCATAGTGACGATAGGCAACATAAAGCTGCATAGCGGCTGCATCAACATATTGAACAAGCCCAACACCCCAAACGTTAGCTTCACTGCCATTAATGACACCGTTAGCACCGCCGCCTAGTGCGGTAATAATAGCTTGCTCATCGACGCCATCGGCACCATTTACGAAGAACATATCATTAAATTGGCCATACTCACCATAGATAGCTGTCTTACCTAAAGAATTATATCTTTGGAAAAGTCCAGCTTTCACATAATAAAATGTGGCTTCATCACGTAGTGGCTCATTATTAAACTCGCGTTGACCGGCAGCAAAGGTTAGATTCAAACCGGTTGGTGCATGCAAAACAGAGACAGAACCAGCAATGGTATCTTCACTAACCGGATTATTATCCTCATCATCATCTGTATTCTCAGTGTAAGCAATGGCTGCAGCCACTTCAAAATCACCCAGCTCATTTTCATAAGTTAAAGCAACATCCCAAAGATCATCCTCACCCCAAGCAGCAGAAAGGGTAAAGCCAGCAATGGTAGGGGTATCATAACGAATAATATCAAATGTATCCCCATTGAGATCATCAAACACATCACCAAGGGTAATGCCAGAAAACGCCCCATTAGCTAGGCGCCACTGAAAGCCACCTGCGACATCAGCCACGGCTGCATAGCCGGCATAGTGCGCACCAGAAAGGTCCATTTCTGGAGCCCCATCAGAAGGTTGTCCAGCAAAGCCCCACGTTAATTTACCAAATTGTTCACTCTCGATATACATAGAGGATTCACTAATGGCCAGTTCGTTCTCTCCATCATCATCTAACTGAGAAACGTCAGCTGAGGCTGTGTTGGTGAGTTCCAATTCAATCAAATAACCAGCACTCCAGCCAGAAGAGATTTTTGCATCCCCCTCAAACCGGAACATTGCCAAATCATCATTGGCGTTACCAACCACATAAGCGTCACTATCGTGACCATCATCCCACAACAAGATGGCTTGGTTGACATGACCAGATACTGTTAGTGAAACTTTACGGTTGCCCTTACGAGCCGCTGTAGCTTCCAAAGTTGCAATACGTTCTTCTAAATCAGCGCAGCAATCACCGCCAAAATCAGCAGTCATGGCTGGAGTGCCAGCAAATACAAACAGTGACCCTCCAAACATCGCTGTAATCAATTTAAATCTTAAATTAGACATAGTCATTGAAAACTCCCTCACAATTGATGCATGAAACTAAATTATATAGTTGCATGACAAGAAATAATTTAAATAAAATCAATATGTTAACTTAAAAAATGTCTGCTCTGATTTTCTTGTTATTTCAATGCGACCATTCAGCCCAAACGAAAAAACTCAAACGTAAGTGATCAAAATATTACTAAAACGAAAGCAGAAAAATTTTTGGTCAAGGTTTCACTTTTTAATCAATGCGACAATTCATTCAAAAGAAATGTCTATGATTTTGTATCTAGAATAAAACCAAAAGTAAATAAAAATGTTACGTTATAACATTACGAAATCCTTTACCTTAGTGATGTGTCTAACAACAGCCAAATCATGAGCATCCATTATTCAGCACCAACTTTGCTTGGATTATCCAAACTATCAGAGCCTTCAAATTGAATGGATTTCAGATCGAGTGTTGCCACAGCACGCTGAATGGCTTTGGTCTGTGCAGCTAACCCATCAATGGCAGCTTGAACAACGCCATTGCCATCTTTGTTACCTTCACCGATCATTTGGTCATAGGCTTCAACGCTCTGGGCCCGCTTAACAAGAGCTGACATAGCTTGCATAGTGACGCTTAATTTACTTTGTAATTCGCCATCAATTTTAGCATTTCGCGCCTTGACCAAATCTGAAACACTGGCCCCTTTTACAAGTGAACCATCAACCCGCTTATATCGTCCCAAATAGACATTTTGAATCCCAAGCGCATCATAATAGTGAGAGTTATGTGTATTATCTGAAAAACAATCATGCTCTTCTTCTGGGTCATGCAACATGAGCCCAAGTTTCATCCGTTCGCCAGCCAACTCGCCATAAGACAGAGAGCCCAAACCGGTAAAGATAACTGACAAAGCTTCACTGTTGCTTTTTTTAAACAAAGTTTTACGAGCAGTGCCCTCTTTCGTCCATTGAGCGACCATCCAGGTAAGATCATCAATTAGTAGATTTGTCGCCGCCACTAAATAAGCAGCTCGGCGATCACAATTTCCATTGGTACAATTTTTTAAATCAAAATCACTGGCCTTACGCGCACCTGCTCCTTTGCTTGTGCCGTTTAAATCTTGGCCCCAAAGCAAAAATTCGATGGCATGATAGCCCGTTGCGACATTTGCTTCCACGTCGCCTGCTTCATGCAAGGTTTGAGAGATCAACACTTTATCAATGGTAGAGGCATTAACGCTTTTGCCACCAATCTTAAGGGCCTTATTAGCAATAACATTAGCAACATACAGATTATTCTCATCTGAATCCGTTCCATAATCTTTGGATACATAATCAATTAATCCCTCATCCAAAGGCCAGGCATTTACTTTGCCTTCCCAATCATCAACAATTTCGTTGCCAAAGCGGTAAGCCTCGCTTTGTTGATAAGGAACGCGAGCGGCCAACCAACTTTTGCGCGCCTTTGCCAGAGAGGTTTCATTTGGTGTCTTTAAAAAAGCCTCTATATCTCCCTTCATCTTAACTGCCGTTTTCAGCGAATCTTCATAGGTCGCATGAGCAATGTTAGCGTAGGTTGTGACAATATCTTTAACATCAGGCTCTTGCGCAAAGGTTGGCGAGGCACTCATCATGCTCACCCCCATTAACGCCAAAACCAAAGAACTTTTTTTCTTAATTTGCATAATCGTTTCCTAAAGTTAGAACTATAAAATTAATGAACGAATGTGGTTGATCCCTCGTTCATGGCAATAAGAGGCAAAGCAATAGATGAAGGATCTAAAATTTGCCCAGCATCAATCAGACCATCAGAAAACTCCTGAGCAGCGCTCTCTTGTTGATTAAAATCGTTTGAATGTGAAAGTGCATAAATACATGCCCGAAGCGCTGGGCATTCGCCATGTTGGCAAGCAGCAATCATTGAAATTGCCATCACCTCATCATAACTAAAGCCACAGGCATCATCTTTATAAATAGCGGTTGGCCTGGTCTTGTTGGTCTCCAAAGCATCAACCCACTGGCTAAGCTTATTTGTTAGGACAAGCCCATCTTTAAGACCAAAACGTTGAACATAGTGGTGACTACAAACATCAAAAAACCGAGTATCACGTGTTTGTACCCCGCGCACCCAACAACGAAACCCAAGCCCCACCATCGTGGCGGGACCAGATACAAGACCAATTCCAGATCTAGAAACACTCATGCGCCAGGCGGCTGGACAATGTGTATCTAAATCATTCTTCGAATAGATCGAGTGTGAATCAAATTCATAGGTGGTAAATTTTTTCATCTTTTAAAATATCCATCTTATATCGTCAGCGAATTACTTAGCGCGGCGCTGCAAGGACGAAGGCAAAACCCTCGTGCAAATGCAAACGAACTAAGAGATATGGCTTGTGAAAAACGATCCACCAATTGGTGAAGATGAAAGTTGAAAAGAAGGGTTATGAGATCTCTCATTGGTTCCCAGTTTTTTGAACCTGAGACCCTTAAAAAGAAGGCTCATAGCGTTAAAAAGAAGGCTCATAGCGTTAAGCCAAAAATGACTTAAATAATGGTGGCGTAAGGTCGGAAGGGAACAGCAATTATAGGCTTTGCTGACAAGCCAAGCGTAAGCATTAGATGCGTAAATATTCATTTTTCTCTCCAATAGACGAGGTTCAAGGCCCCGAAATCAGACTAAAATTTACTCAGTAGTAAACTGAGCGACTTTAACTAGATATACAAAGAAAAAACAAAACGTCAATAAAAAAATAAATAAAAACAGTAGTTTAGAATTATTATAAGAATAAATATAAACTATTGTTTGATGGAACTGGAGTCGAGTTTATTTTCTATCTAGTGGAAGCAATACAAATCTTTTGAGGTGAGATGCCCCCGATTTACTAGACACCTGCCGGTTTCCATTTTTCAAGTTTCTCAAACTCAATAGGCGATAGCATATCATTGTTACCATGCTTTCGTTTTGGGTTGTAGAAAAACTCGATATAGTCAAACACATCAGCACGTGCTTGCTGGCGCGTTTTATAAGTCCT
>JAJFHF010000151.1 GCA_021775775.1 Hyphomicrobiaceae bacterium | reverse complement strand
TTATTCAATCGTTTGTGAGAAAAGCGAAACCCAAGCCAATGCAGCCATGAGCCAAAGTTAGAGTTTAGTTCATAAATAAAGGTTGCAGGGCAAATCCATCCGCAGAAAAAACGTCCCAATAGAGCCGTTAAGATAACAGGGATAAGGGCGCTTAAGATAAATGACCAATAAATAGTGGAGCTTGCCGCTAGATGTCCTGCAATGGCCAAAGGGTCAGAGAGTTTTAGGTCGCCAAACGTTCCTGACCATGTATTGCCCTTGATCACATCCAGGTCTACAGCTGGATCATTGGTAAAGGGAGAGGTGAAAAAATACACAATATTGTAAAGTTGTTTTTCTGATGAAGAGAGAAGGTCATAAGCATGAGAGGCAACATATGTCTGATAAACATGTAAAAAAGGGATGATCACAATCATTGAAAAAACAAGGCTTAATGATAGCCAACGCAATTTGTTTAAATGCTTCCAAAGAAAAAATGGTTTGTAACTTTGTGAACTCATCTAACTATGATCCATAATAATGCGAATGGCTTGTGGCATTTGAATGCAAGAGCGCTCACAAAGCCCGCACCCAACACATTTATCTGTGACATGAGGTTGTTCTAATCGTCCAACTTTAATAGCAACATCTTGCAAAGGGCAGGCGCGGTAACAAACACCGCATGTTTTCCCTTGATATGACAGGCAAAGGCTTTTATCGACTCTAGCGCGCCCCATTTTAACATTTTCAATGATGTCTTTAGCCGTGCGTTCAACTTTTTTTATGGCCCCAGAGGGGCAAACATCACCGCACTTCATGCATAAAATGCACCCCTTTTCGCGCGGGGTAATATAAGGCGTGTTAATAGAACTTAGCCCATTTTCCATACCAAAGAATTTCAAACAATCATTAGGGCAAATTTCACTGCATTGCCCGCAATGTATGCAAGCTTTGACAAAATCTTCTTCTGCCAGGGCCCCAGGCGGGCGCAAATAACGCAATGAAGGTTTTAACCGAGCCGCACGGCCTTGCCGTGAGGGCAACAAGGCAGCAAGTAAATTCGCCCCCAAGATATGTAAAAAATTTCTGCGTTCCACTCTTTGGTACCTAAGAAAGAATTTATATACGAGTAACTATAGGAAAAAATAGCATCTGTATTTTTTGAGCGCGGCTATCTTTCCCTATAATTTATGCAGTCAAAAACTTTTTAAGCCAGGTCAAATTTTCTCAATGCGGCAGGCGCTTTTCTTAAAGTCAACCTGACCAGAGACCAAATCCCAGACCCTGCTGGTGACACCATTGGCAAGCCACTTGTTTTTCTTTGGATCAGCACTATCCGCCACTGATAAATTCCATGGCCCAAACATATAGCCGCGCGGGACATTGTTACGCGCTGGTTTTACCAAAGAATTGGTGCCAACTTGAGCGCGCGCTTCTAAAGAGCCGCGCCGTGTAATGACGCGTAGCTTGTCACCATCTTTGACATCAAGGTCTTTGGCATCTTCAGGATGCATTTCAATATACATCTCAGGAACGAGCCTGCGGGTGGTCGGGCTGCGATTGGATTTTGCCGTATGAAAATGTTCATAAACAACACCCAACCCAAACCAATAAGGGTATTTATCATTCGGGACATCTTGCCATTTCATCCCGCGAAAGTCCTCATCAGGCATGTCAGGTGTTAATCCGCAATCGCGAGCTTCCTTGATAAGGTCAATATGATCAATCGTATGCAGATCCTTCTCTTCCCCAAATTTCATTAGTTTTTCGCATAATTCTTTGCGTTTTGAATAATCTTGCTTAACAAACTTGATGTGCACCTTACCGTCTTTGGTGCGGAAATAACCATAAGGTCTGTTCTCCCACCCTTCTTGCAACATAAACCGTCGTTTGGTCCCCCCTTTGCTGGCAATCTCATAGGTTGGTGCCGGCCATTGAATGCCGCGCAATTCTGCAAGTTGTTCATAAGGAGTGGTATCATCGAGCTTCTCAACCTCTAAAATACCTGAAAGATCAGCGTCAGTTCCTTTGGAAGCTTTGATAACATCACGGAAAATGTCTTGTGCATCATAAAACCCATCTTCCTTGCGCTGGTAGGGGAAAATCTTTTCCGCATCGAGCCCCAAAAGGTGAGCAATTTCTTTGGCTTTATCGATGACCATATCCATGTCCGGGCGGCACCCTTTGGGAGGCTCGGCTGCCTTTTGACAAATATTGATGCGCCTTTCGGAAGAAATATAAACCCCTTCTGTCTCCCCCCACGTCGCTGCGGGGAAAATAACATCAGCATAAAGGTTGTTGGGGGCGTGACGGTAAATCTCTTGAACCACATTAAATGTTTTCATTAAAGCTGGGCGGACAAGATTATACTGATCAGGTAAGTCAATGTGCGTGGCATAGACCAAAAACATCGCGCGCACATCCCCTTTTAAAGCCCGCTCCATCATACCAACCGCATAGCCTGGATTCTTGGCATTCATAGCGGTGATGAGATTTTCTTCAGGTACCCGCCAATGTTTAGCCATATGGGCCCGGTGCTTGTCATTGCTCAACGGTTCATTAAAGGGAAGGCGTCCAGTCAGCCCGCCAGTAAAGCGCTCTCCCATAGCATTTGGTTGGCCTGTCATGGAAAAAGGACCGCAACCAGGTTTGGCCAAATTGCCCGTAAGGGTAAGTAAGTTGATAATGGCAATCACATTGTGTTGGCCATGAATATGTTGATTATAGCCAATCCCCCACATGATGATAACACCGCCATACCCCTTGCCATCATGTTTGCCGCCAGAGCGCGCTAGTCGTTTGCGGGTGGCATCGGCAAACAGAGAAGCAACACGGCGAATGAGGTCAGGAGGAACATCATGATTAGGTCCCCCCATGCGGTCTTGTACCTGCTCGGGGCTATAATCAGCAAGCACCCCATCAACATACTCTTCCCAACCAGTCGAGTGTGCTTTTAAGAAATCCCAATCAATGACATCCTTATGATCCTTAAGCAGGACATGGGCAATGGCATTCAAAAAACTGATGTCACCATTAAGGATCGGGACATGAACAGTATTTTTTGGGTTAATGTCTTCATAACCCATGACGGTCCCTGTGCGCCGTGGGTCGACAACAACGGTTGGAATGTCTTTTTTCTTTTTGTAATCCGCCGCGCGCCAAAAAATAATCGGATGAGATTCGCGCGCATTATGACCAAAGTGCATGATCATGTCAGACAACTCAATATCGTCATAGGCAAGCGGCGGGGTGTCAGATCCAAGCGTGGCAAAATATCCAGTAACAGCAGAGGTCATGCACATACGGGCATTCGCCTCGATGGTATTGGACCCCAAAACCCCTTTCATGAAGAGGTTTTCTAAATATTGCCCCTCCATAGTGAGCTGGCCAGACCCATAAAGAGCAATTGAGTTACCCCCATGGGCTTTTGCCAAATGAGCGACTTTATGAGCCACCATATCGGAAGCTTTTTCATAAGGCACACGCACAAAATGCTCTTCATCAAATGAACCTTTGGTTTTGGAAATATATTCCATATCTCCATGGTCGGGCTTGTTCCATTCTTCCCAAACATCCTTGCGAACATAACTATCGCCTTCCATCCGGTCGACATACATAGGCTCAGCAGCTGTCAGCCCTTTGATGCACTGCAGACCATAATTGGTTGGGTGATCCTTATCCGGGCGCATTGAAACAATTTTGCCATTTTCAGCCTGAATGATCGTACCGCAGCCAACCCCGCAATAGGGACATTGAGCAAGCGCTGTTGTGCGCTCACTTTCTTGATCTTCTTGTGCCTGAGCGGGGCCAACATCAAGTTCAGGGTTTGCGCCAACCATCAAACTAGCCGTTGCAGCGCTGCCAGAAATAAATGTACCTGATTTCAAAAAATCGCGCCGGGTAAAAGCTTTTTTTAAACGTTTCATATTCTTTTATTCCCTATTCACTTTGTGCAAGTTTGCGTAGGTAAACGATGATGTCATCAATTTCACCATCAGATAGATTGGCCATTCCTTCAGGCCCTTGGAAGGGAAGCATACGGGTATTTGACCGCCCCTTTTGTATAGTCACCCGAAGAAATCCATCAGAAACGGTGTTAAGGAAAGTCTTATTTCCGATGGCGGTTCCTGTCCCTCCAGCTTCATAGCCATTGCCACCAAGCCCATGACAGGTCGAGCAAATATAATCATACCATTGCTTGCCCAATCGCGGATCACCGTGCGCATCGGGTTGTGCATTGACTTCTTTTGCTCTGTTGGGCAATTTTTCATGTTTTCTTAAAAATTTTACGATCGCTTTAATATTTTCTGCCCCCAGATGAGAGAAAGGCGGCATGCCAGTGCCCTCGCGTCCCTGCGCAATGGTCGCAATAAAAAACTCATCTGAGGCTATAGAGAGAAGCTCAGGATTAGTAAGTGAGGGAGCAAAGCCTGGTTTGCCAATGGCATCAGCTTGATGGCAAGCTTGGCAATTTTCATTAAAAAGTTCATCCCCTTTTTTGAGAGGGGGTTTTTTTTGAACAGAGGATTTTTGAGCTAGTTTGGCTTTACTCTTTATCACTTTCGCTTTAGCTATGTCTTTGGGAGTTGGTTGTTCTTTTTTTGCAACCAAACTCTCTTTTGCTTTAGGGACATCAGGTGCTTTGGCGGCCACAGGAGATTTTTGAGCTGGAGGAGGGGTATCACTAAGGCTACGCAGATAACCGATCAAATCGGCGCGCTGCTTTGGTTTTTTTAATCCAGCAAACACCATTTTGGTACCAGGGACACACTCTTTTGGTTTGATCATAAAACAATCAAGAGTTTCATTTGTCCAATTACCGCCTTTGGCCTTTAGCGCTGGTGAATATTTAAAATCTTTTATAGAAGCAATCTGTCGCCCCGCAATACCATAGAGATTGGGGCCAAGACCATTCTTGCCATTCTTATTGAAAGAATGACAAGCCGCACACTTTTTGGCTATTTTTTTACCTTGAGAAAGGTTCGCTACTATTGGCTGTATGTTTGTTTCTAAGTTCTTTTTTTCTTCAATTGGGGCTTCCTTCTTAGCAAGGGCCTCAGCTTTAGTGCTTTCATCAACCACAATAATTTCATATGCAGATTTTTCCAGCGGTTCGTTCTTGGAAGTTTCATTTATAAATGACCTTGAACCAAAAACAACCAAGAGACCAAAAAGTATAGAGCCAGCCATAACATTAAATTTAAAAGCATTCATTGGTAAGTCACCCTTTCCTACATCGAGTTGAATTAGAAAAAAACCTCCACAATTAAATAAAATGCCAACAGTTTATGTTTTGAGATTATCACAATAAATTTTTTATTCTTTGGCATATGTCAAAGAACTAAAACCACAAGGTAATGTTACACTTCACATAATTTGAAAATTAAAAAACCAAAGCTAACAATTACGGAAACTGACCATTAATTTTTTAAAATCAAGAACATCTGGGGAAAAGTGAAGTCACGCAACTTAAGGAATAAGTCCATATGTCAAAAGAAGTGAAATTGTGTGCTGTAAGATATGACAAAGATTTTGACACTGGGGTTTTGCTTCATAAGGTGGCCCGGATATTAAGATTGCGCGATGTTAAATTAGCCGGGGTAATACAAAATTACACAACGACAGATAGGGTGGCGCGAGCTCCCATGAATCTCGTTAATTTGCAATCAAATTCTGTTTTCAAAATTTCTCAAGACTTAGGCTCTGAGTCGAAAGGCTGTATGCTTGATTACCAAAAATTAGCAGATGTTGAGGGAGTACTGTCACAGGCTATAACCAAAAATGTTGATCTGATTATCATCAATAAATTTGGTAAGGCTGAGTCGCAAGGCGGGGGGCTTATGTCTTGTATCGTTGATGCCATTTATTCTGATATTTCTGTTCTAACGACGGTGAGAGCCCCCTATCTTGAGGCATGGGAAAATTTTCATGGAGGGTCTGCCATGGAGTTCCCTCCTGATGAGAGAGTTATCACTGAGTGGTACAGTCATCTTTGGGAGTTATCTAATTGAGGGGGCAAACAAAAGATTAGATAAAAAAGTGCCAAAATGCTCAAGCCTCCCGCTCTCTCATGATAACACAGCTTTGCATCCGATAAGATGCAATTGCTTACAATGATGATGCTGTTTTAAAAAGAGGCCATCCTTGTCATATACCGACTGCGCACACGGTGCTTTAAGGGTTTGTCTGTGCCGCATCTCATATCTCATCCTCATCATTTGTCTTGGATGAGCTCTTTTTAATGAAAAGACGGCCAAAATAATAAAGGGCATAAAGTATGCAGCAAAGACCCCAGCCATAAAGCATCAGTTCTGTAAAGACGGCAAATGAATACAGACCCCAATAACCCCAATCCATCATGCCCCTCTTTCTTTGCTTAGGTAATCTCTATCTGATCTAAGATCTGATAAAGATTAGCCCATTATATCTGCCAATACCCAAGAAACGTAGTCCTATCTCTCAGGTCTCAATCCAGCAATGTTGTTGGCCACCCTACACTTTAAAGCCTCAATAATTTAACCATAAAAACTCAAATCCAAGATGGCTGAAATTTTTCCCCTTGATTTTATTGCAAAGTAAAGTACTTTGGATTGCAAAGTGATACACTAAAAGCAATTGCTATTCAAATAGAGCAAAAATCTCATTTGAATAGCAACACCAAAAAAGCAAGATTAAGAGAACCCATGCGAGATTTAGATCAAGCCCTTATCAACATCGAAAACATTCGCGCACAATTGGCGCAAGGCACTGTGTTCCAAGG
>JAJFHF010000016.1 GCA_021775775.1 Hyphomicrobiaceae bacterium | reverse complement strand
TGCGCAGAATAATTAAAGGGGATTTTGATGACGTCAATTCAATCACCTGTCGATGAGAGTAACAGGGCTGAAAATAGCGCTGATGGCAAGCTCACCGTAGAGGGAAGCACATATGATTTGCCCATATATAAGAGCTCTATTGGGCCTGCGGTCGTGGATATTTCACGAATGTATGCGCAATCAGATATGTTTACTTATGACCCAGGGTTCACATCGACTGCATCTTGTGAATCTAAAATAACCTATATTGATGGGGGCAATGGCATATTATTGTATCGAGGTTATCCGATTGATCAGCTTGCCGAGAATGGTAACTTTTTAGAATCCTGTTATTTGCTGCTTTATGGTGATTTGCCGAACAAAGATCAATTCTCAGATTTTGAAAATCGTATTACACGTCACACTATGTTGCATGAACAAATGCATTCGTTTTATAAAGGGTTTCGCCGAGATGCTCACCCCATGGCCATTATGGTTGGTGTTGTCGGCGCCTTGTCTGCTTTTTATCATGATTCAACTGATATTAATGACCCTGTTCAAAGGGATGTGGCTAGCTTACGCATGATTGCGAAAATGCCAACCATTGCCGCTATGGCTTATAAATATGCGATTGGGCAACCGTTTGTTCCCCCTCAAAACTCACTGGATTATTCGGCTAACTTTTTAAACATGTGCTTTAGCGTGCCAGCTGAAGAGTATAAGCGTGACCCTGTATTGGCCAGAGCTATGGATCGTATTTTTATTCTTCATGCCGATCATGAACAAAATGCATCCACTTCAACTGTCCGTTTAGCGGGCTCATCTGGAGCCAATCCATTTGCTTGTATTGCTGCTGGGATTGCTTGTCTTTGGGGGCCTTCACATGGCGGTGCCAATGAAGCGGCGCTTAGTATGCTTGAAGAAATTGGTTCTGTTGAACATATTCCCGAATATATTAAACGGGCTAAAGATAAGAGTGACCCATTTCGTTTGATGGGCTTTGGTCATCGGGTTTATAAAAACTATGATCCACGGGCAACGGTTATGCAAAAGACCTGTCATGAAGTTTTGGATGCTCTAGGGGCTAGAGACGAACCCTTGTTACAAGTGGCTATGGAATTAGAACGTATTGCGCGTGAAGATGAATACTTCATTGAGAAAAAACTATATCCAAACATTGATTTTTATTCTGGGATCACACTTCGTGCCCTTGGATTCCCAGCTGAGATGTTTACTGTTCTGTTCGCGGTTGCACGTACGGTTGGTTGGATTGCGCAGTGGAAAGAGATGATCGAAGATCCTCATCAGCGCATTGGTCGGCCTCGCCAGCTTTATACTGGGCCGACACAACGTGATTACATACCTGAAAATCAAAGATAAATTTTAGGTTTCAATGTCTTTTAAAAGCACCTTTCAATTCGTTGAAAGGTGCTTTTTTTGTTTGATGGTGGCCAGACATTGCCGTGCAGCTGCTCGGCTTGGTTGCTTGCCAGCGGCAAACATACACTCTTCTATTTGCCCAAGCATTGCTTTTTGCTGTTTGGTTTGTGTTGATGTTTCATCAAATAAGGGGGCTAGTTCTTTAACGATATTTTGCGGTGTGCAGTCCGCTTGGATCAATTCAGGAAATGCTTTTTGCCCCAATATATGATTGGCAAGAGCAAACATATCAGCTTTTATTAGGGGCCGGAATGGGTGAAGGTACCACTCATATTTATATGCGACCACCATAGGCGTGTTGGTTAGTGCTAACTCTAGGGTGACAGTCCCTGAAGCGGCAAGAGCGGCGTTGGCCGTTTTAAAGGCTAAGAATTTTTCTTCTTCGCCTAAAATGAGTTGCGGTTTCTGGCGCCAGTTTAACGTTTCTTGTTCAATTTTTTCTCGTTGAGAGTCAACGGTTGGTAGCAATAAATTAAACGGGCCTACCTTTTGATTTAATTGTGTAACCACTTCGCCAAAGGGTGCCAGTAGATGTTTGATTTCATTGGGCCGGCTGCCAGGCAAGAGCACCATTGTCTTTTGGTTTTCTGGTAAGTTGTATTTTTTCTCAAAGGCCTGAGTGTCTAAATTGTCAATCCCTGATTTTTTTTCAATTAATGGATGTCCGACATAATGACATGAGGGGCCCCCTAAGTCTTCGTGACATTTAGGTTCAAAGGGGAGCAAGGCCAAGACCTCATCGACATAGGGTTTCATTTTTTTGGCACGGCCTGGTCGCCATGCCCAAATGGTTGGGCTAACATAATTTATGATGGGAATATTGGGTTGTTTTTTACGCACCCGTTTGGCAATGGGATGAGTGAATTCAGGGCTATCAATGATGATGAGGGCGTCTGGCTGCTCGTCGATCACATCATCCACACATTCATGCACCCTTTTAATCAAGTTGGGTAACCTTGCTAGAATGGCAACCGGCCCCATTACCGCAACTTCTTCCATAGAAAAGATGGGATCGAGACCTTGGGCCTGCATGGCGAGGCCACCTAAGCCGACAAAGCGCACATTATTAGCCCCACACTCCTCTTTTAGGCCTTCCATCAGTTTTGCGCCAAGCGCGTCACCTGAATGTTCACCAGCTATTAGATATAGTTTTAAGGGAGATTGGGGTTTGTTTTGCATTCACTGCCTTTTGTGGTTTTGTTCAGAGGCATTGATATCATAATCATTGTTTTGGATGTTTTTCCCAATAATAAACAAACCTAATTTATTGGCCTGTGCGATGGTACCTTGCTTGTCGCTTATCAGGACTTTATCTGCTGCAATGCAAATACCTGCTAAGCCCGCATCTGCTACCAGCTCTATAGTTTTGGGACCAATTGTTGGCATATCAATTCTTAATTCTTGATTGGGTTTTGGAAGCTTGACCAAAACACCGATGCGGCGGCCTAACCATTTTGAGCCCCATTGGCGCAAACCTTTGGCTCGTTCTAGCATTTGATCTGTGCCTTCGGCCGCTTCAACACATAACACATATTCACGTGCGACAACCGCCCCTTGGCCGATGTCCATTGTGCCTAGATTTAAGACGGTGGTTATACCTTTTTCAATATCTAGTTCATCTTTTTTAGATGGAGATTGTTTCGTCAAGATGCCAGCATCTGCTGTCAACTCTGGCGCAATTTGATGAGCGCCGACCACGCGTAACCCTTTATCTTCTATGAATTGAACGATGCTGGATAACACGGCGTCATCGCCGCCCATGAATAAGCTTAAGACAAAGGGTAAATTACGAATAAGGCCGAAATCAAAATGGATGTTTTTTACAGCTGGGCGTTTGACGCCGCCAATGATAACCAGATCTTTTACGTGCGCTTTCTTTAGCTTATCAAACAGCTTGTCTATCTGGCCCCATTTGAGCCAACAATGGGGATATTGCTCAATGTCCTTACTTGTTGTGCCCTCTATACCAACGATGAAAACGGGGCGCCCTGTCT
This sequence comes from Hyphomicrobiaceae bacterium, assembly GCA_021775775.1. Taxonomy (GTDB): domain Bacteria; phylum Pseudomonadota; class Alphaproteobacteria; order Rhizobiales; family HXMU1428-3; genus HXMU1428-3. The sequence continues at coordinate 7,657 of JAJFHF010000016.1, read as the reverse complement.
CTTTTGTGCGCTTTGCAATGTATGAAGGAAGAGCCCCGTTCCCTGCGACGATCCCTAACGGTGAGTTTATATTGTTATCCTCGATCATCAGCCAATAGCTTTCACGAGAGCATTGCTCTTTTTGATAGATTCATTTGAATGCTCTAAATCTTTGTTTTAGCGCTTTTTGTTTTTCTGGCATATTATGCTTTGCTTAATGTTCTTTTGTCTCCCTGGGAACGCACAAAGCACGGCTTGATTCATTGCGAATAAATTCCACGATTTCAACAACGCTGGCATTATCACTATAGTCTTGTGCAACTTTATCAACCCGTTCTTGTAACGTGCCACCAGAGGCGAATATTTGTTGGTAAGCTGCACGCAATTCGTGGATGTCTTCACGTGTGAAGCCTGAGCGTTTCAAGCCAACAATATTTAGCCCGCCCAAGCCCGCTCTGTGCCCAATGGCTAGACCAAAAGGAATGACATCATGTTCGATGCCTGACATGCCGCCAATAAAAGCCTTGCGACCAATGCGTACGAATTGATGAACCGCTGTTAGCCCGCCTAAAATTGCACCATCGCCAATTGTGCAATGACCACCAAGGGTTGCATTATTGGCAAAGATAATATCATCACCCAAAATACAATCATGGGCGATATGGGAGCCGGCCATATAAAGACCGTTATCTCCTACTTGTGAAATCCAGCCGCCATGTTCGGTGCCTGAATGCATGGTCACGTGTTCACGAATGCGATTGTTAGCACCAATGATGAGTTTGCTGTTGTGGTCTGGGTCTACAAAATTTGCCACTTGTGGGATTTTCCCTAAAGAGGCAAAGGGGTATATTTCGCAATCATTGCCAATGGAGGTTTGCCCGCACACAACGACGTGAGAGTGAATTTTTACATTGTCACCTAGCGTTACGTGTGGCCCGATTTGACAAAAGGGGCCGATTTCAATGTTGTTACCTAATTTTGCTTGAGAAGAAATATCTGAATGAGAACTAATCTTATTATTATCTGACATCGTGACCTTATACATCAACTATTGTTGCGCTGATTTCCGCTTCGGCGACCCGCTCGCCATTTACTTTTGCTTCAGTTGCAAAGCGCCACACACGGCCCCTGTTTCTGATTTTTTTTACATGATAAAACACTTGATCGCCGGGGACAACTGGACGTCTGAAGCGTGCCCGGTCAATGCCCATGAAATAGACCAATTGTTGACTGGCTTCTTCTTTTAGATTGGAGACACAAAGTGCGCCGGCTGTTTGAGCCATACCTTCAATTAGCAAGACACCTGGAAAAATCGGGTGATCTGGAAAGTGCCCTTGAAAAAAGTTCTCATTATAAGTGACATTTTTTATGCCAACAGCTGAGTCATCCCCGTCCATATCAATGATACGGTCTACCAGTAAAAATGGGTAGCGATGGGGCAAAAACTTCATTATGTCCATAATGTCAGCTGAGCCCAGTTCCTTTTTCGTGCTCTCTTCCATAAGTCTTATCCTCAAATTCATTCATCTTCAGATCAACCACTTGTAACCAATGTGTTCTACGATCTGATTTAAATATGTTTCTTGTTCTATTCTGGTTTTTTTGCTTTTTTTAACTTTGCATCTCGGGTTTCTACCATTTTTTCAACCGCAATAATTTCTTTAAACCATTGTTGAATTGGTTTTGCCGGGGTTCCGCCGTAACGCGCTTTGGCAGGTACACTTTTATGGACATCACTTGAGGCCGCTATTTGTGCACCGTCGCCAATTTCTATATGACCCATGGCACCAGATTGTCCACCCATAACAACATAATTACCAATTTTTGCACTGCCCGAAATACCTGTTTGAGACACAATCACTGCATGACAGCCAATTACCACATTATGGGCTATTTGCACAAGGTTATCGATCTTTGTACCCTCCCCAATAATGGTATCTGACAATGCGCCACGGTCGATGGATGTGTTGGCACCAATTTCAACATGATCTTGGATGATGACACGACCTATTTGTGGCACCTTCTTATGGCCACTAGCCCCCATAATATAGCCAAAACCATCTTGGCCGATAGCACAACCTGCATGTATGGTTACGTTATTGCCAATCAAAGAATGAGTTACCACTGCATTGGGAGACACCATACAGTCTCGGCCTATATAGGTCCGGTAACCGATAACAGCGCCAGCGCATATACGTGTGCCTTTGCCGATGTGTGCTTCTTTACCAATGATCGCACCTGGTTCAATTTCAACACCCTCTTCTAGCACAGCGCTTGGGTCTATTAAGCTCGTAACTTGATTGTTCTCATCTAATTGAGACAGAGTGGTTTGAGTGCGCAAAGCATTGGGGTAGTACAGCTCTAATGTTTTCAAGAACAATTCATTGGGTTTTTTGCAAAGCAAAACAGTCATGCCTGCTGGTGCGTGCTCTTGATATCGCTCAATGGTGAAACATGCGCCTGCTTTGCTGGTTTTGAATTCATCTAAGCGTTTGAAGTTATCAAAAAAAGTAATGTCTGTGGGGCCGGCTGCATCAATTGGTTTGACGTCATCGATTGAGATGTCTTGAGCTTGAGCTGTGCTTGAGGGAAGCTCTTCAAGGCCTATTTTTTCACTTATTTGGTTTAGTGAAAAGGGACCTGATTTTTGGAAAAACCCAGGATGTTCCATGAAGAGTCCTTTATATATTGCATCACCATGCCTGCTATAAAACAGGCATGGTGATTAAAATGGATAGTCTAATTGAATTTTAGAATTTCGTCTTAAAATTTAGTTGAGGCACCAAAGCGGAAGAGTTCTTCTTCATCAAAGTCAGCTTTTTGCAAGACATAAGCTATATCACCGCGAATTGGTCCAACGGGTGAATCCCATAAGAGACTGCCGCCAACAGAAGCACGAATGGTATCCTCATCTTGAACCGTAACACCTCGGGCCAATGCAGAAGCTGAGACATCAACATCATGAACAGAACCAGCGTCAGCAAAGAGAGCTGCTGAGATGCCTGTATTTTCGGTGATGAAAGGAATTGGGAACCTTAACTCTACAGTACCGGCATAAAATATCTGGCCACCCAAAGCATCACCTGTACGAGCATCTCTTGGGCCAAGGCCGGCTGTATCAAAGCCGCGAATGGTTTCCCCGCCTTTAAAGAAATGGTCTGTGAGACGGACATCATCACCACCAGTACCAACAATATAGCCACCAACAACGCGGCCAACCAAGGTTACCTTGCTCCATAAAGGATAGTAAGCGCGCCCTTCAGCAAAGGTACGAAGGTAATTAACATCGCCGCCAACACCAGCAAAGTCTTGAGAGAGAGAGAGATAAATGCCTTTGTTCGGTTTTTGGCGATGATTACGGGTATCATATGTCAAAGAGTAACCGACAGACGAGATGTTCGCGACACCTTCCTGGTCTTGAATGGCAAGAGATGCATCATCATCAACTTCAAAAATATCATCTCTTACAAAAGTATAACGAACGCTACCGCGGAAATTTTCAGCAATAGGGAAGCCTAGTCGGATCCCTCCCCCTGATTTGCGATTTTTATAGCCAGATTCATCAGTGCGATCAATTTCCTTATGGAAAAGGTCAAAACCAGCGGCCAAGTTCATGTCAAGAAAACGAGGTTCTGTAAAACTTAAATCAATCTGTTGGCGCTCAACACTACCAGCCAGTTTTAATCTTAAAAATTGGCCGTTGCCCAAAAGGTTGCGCTCGGAGATTGATATATCGCCAATCACACCTTCTCCGGTTGAAAAACCGGCACCAAAGCTCAGCTCGCCTGTGTTTTTCTCAACAACATTGACATTTAAAACAACACGGTCAGCAGCTGAGCCAGCTTCTCGTTGAATATCAACTTTCTCAAAAAAGCCCAGACCTTGTAGCCGGCGGCGTGCATTACGAACGAGCAATCTGTTATAGGCATCACCTTCAACAAGGCGGAATTCACGGCGAATAACATGATCTTTTGTGCGTGTATTGCCGAATACATCAATGCGTTCAATGTAAACCCTTGGGCCCTCTTCGATTACATATGTGATGTTAATGGTACGGCTAATAGGGTCACGCTCGACACGTGGGCGCACCTGAGCGAAGGCATAGCCTTGTTCTGATACGGCAAGCGTTAAAGCCTCAATTGATTGATCAATTTTTTGAGCGTTATAATCAGCACCTGGCTTGGTTAAGACCTGATATCCCAACCCATCAACATTAATTGTAGATAGGGTTGTTTCAACATTAATATTCCCAAATTGATAGAGCTGACCTTCATCCACAGTGAACGTGATGAAGAAGGCACTGCCTTCACTGTCAATATCAGCTACAGCGCTTAAAACACGCGCATCAGCATAGCCATTGGTTAAGTAATAGCGGCGCACCAATTCGCGATCAACGCTCAAACGATCGGGATCATAAATATCGTTGGATTTAAAAAAGCTAAGAAGACCAGTTTCACCTGTACTGATGACATCTTTAAGTTGGCCATCAGAAAAAGCGCTGTTGCCGATGAAATTGATGCTTTTTACTTTTGTTGCATTCCCTTCAACAATTTCAAACACCAAGTTTACACGGTTATGGGGCAGCTTAATAATTTTAGCTTCAACGCTGGCTGTAAAAATGCCGCGCACCTGATAAAGGTCGAGAATACGCTGAATGTCTGATTGAACACGCGCTCTTGTGTAGATTGAACGGGTTTTGAGTTGTACCTCTGTGGATAGAGAGTCATTTTCAACCTCAATATTACCTTCAAAGGCAACTTGGTTGATGACAGGGTTTTCTTCAACAGCAACGGTAACTGTTCCGCCATTTTTAACGATTGATACATCGCCAAAAAGCCCTGTTCCAAATAAGGATTGAAGGGATTCATCAACAAGAAATGACGAATAACTGTCCCCAACTCCAAATTTCAAATAAGATTTAACTGTCTCTGGCTCAACGCGGCGGTTGCCTTGTACAACAATCGCACGAACGGTTCCTGATTGAGCTTTTGCTGCGCGCAAAGAAAAGGCTGATGTTACTGGAGACACATTCTGGTTTGCTGTAATTATATTCACAGCAGCTGTTTCCAGAGCAATCGTCTCAATAGCAACTGAAGTCGCAACCACTCCCAAAGCAACGGCAGCTACTTTGATGGTACGAGAAAATATGCTTTGAGCAAATGATTGCGTTTGAACAGTCATAGCAACCTTTTGCCGTTGTCCGAGGACATTTTTTACCATTTTGGTTTTACCTACAAAAACCATATTAATTACCGTGCCCCTTTAAAATCCCTTTGACAAAATCCCTTTGGCAATTTCAAACCCCTTGCCCAATTCCCTTATTGTGCAATGTGCTTGTTTTTTTGTGTCACAGCTTTGCTTTTAAATTCTCTTTTGTTTTTCAAAGATTTCATTCAAAACAAATACATAGTTACAAAATATATAGTCCCAAAGGTAGTGGTATTCTTTCCATCTTGGTGTTCTTTTTATGGCTATAATTATATCAGCCCCAAAAAACTTAAACAGCCTTAATAATAACTTTTAACGACATTTTTAAGAATTTTCATAATCTTTATTGGAGCTTGAATGTTGAAAGTTAAGCTTGATGTTGGAAAAAACACTAAATCATTTCCAAAATCAGTTGCTCGTTTCAAACTTTGTGGCATTCAATAACCGTTATTTTAAGATCCTGAAATTTCCCTCTAATGTCAGTTAACGTGTTGTTAAATTAAGATTATTTGTATTTTTTGTCAGTTTTCACCTAATTCGTTTCATTCATCTCGTCGGTTTTCACATTCCTATTCATCACCAAACCGTGCAATTTCTGACGATAAGGTGCTCAAATAACAATACAGATTCATTGCTGATCTGCAAAGAGCCTTTTAAGCAACATTTAACTTTAATTTAAAACAATATTAAGGTGTGAAATCGTCAGATATCATTCGTCGTGGCTAATATCATCAAACCAAGCAAGAGAGCTAGCCCTATTCGGAAGCTATATTCCATGAACCTTTCACTCACTGGGCGACCACGAACGGCTTCAATTGCATAAAACATCAAATGGCCGCCATCCAATAAAGGAATTGGGAAAAGATTAAATAGACCAATGCTCACTGATAGCAGAGCAGCAATGTAAAGAGTTGAAACAATTCCCATTTCTGAAAATTGATTGACGATCTTACCTATGCCAATCGGTCCGTTTAATTTATCGATTGATTCACGGCCCCTGAATATTTTACCGATATAGTTAAGGGTACTTGTGATGATAAATTTGGTTTGATTGATCCCGCCAACAAAGGCGCTGGTGAAGGTATGCTCTTGTGTAATCCAAGTGCTTCTATCATCTGATGAGGCCACCCCAATGCGTCCTACAGATATCTGTTTACCAAAACCGTTATCCACCATCTGTACGGCAGGTATAATTGGTACATTTAGTGTTTCATTGCCACGTTTCACTGTGAAATTTAAGGGATCATTGGCCCCTAGTGAAACAATGCGAAAAATATCTGCGAAAAATTTTGTTTGGGTCCCATCAATGTGGGTAATAATATCGCCAGCTTGCAATCCTGCTTTTTGTGCCACACCACCGGCAACCACTTCTTTTACAAGGCTTGAAGGGCCCTGTTCTGTGTTCGAATATTTAATCCCTGTGAAGATAATAATGCCCAATATAAAGCTTGCGATGGGGCCTGCAGCAACAATTAAAGCCTTTTGCCAGAGGGGTTTGAGGTGAAACGCCCCTTTTTTCTCTTCTTGGGTCATTTCTTTAATGGCTTCATGATCAGGTGTGCTGGCAGCGCCTGAATCATCTTTAAACTTCACATAGCCACCAAGGGGTAACCAACAAAATTTCCATCTGGTATTCTTGCTATCATTAAAACCAAAGATCTCTTTGCCAAAACCAATGGAGAATGCCTCAACATCGACGTTAAATAGGCGTGCGACCAGAAAATGACCCAGTTCATGAAAAAACACCACCAATGTTAAAACGAATAAAATGGGGAGGACCCAGCCCATAAAAATGGTGGGTAGGCTGGTAAAAAATTGCATTAGGTAATCCATATTTTTCGTTATCCCTTAAGATATTCGTTTTGGTCCGATGTTGGTTGTTATCTAGCGCTTTGAGTGAGAAAATCAAGCTTATAGCAATAGTTTTCCCTCTAAAGCAATTTTTAAGTTAAAGCAATTCTAAGGCCAGTTTGCGTGCATAGTGATCAAGGCTCATAATATCGTTAAGATCGAGGACATTGATCTTTTCGCCTTCAGCGGCGATATTAGTCATTACTTTTTCTATGGTTTGCCCGATTTGGGAAAATGAGATTTGATCCTTTAAAAAAGCTTCCACTACAATTTCATTGGCCGCGTTTAATACAGGGGCCAACTCTTGGGCTTTATGTAAGGCTTCATTTGCCAAACGCAAGCATGGAAACTTATTTGGGTCCCCTTTTTCAAAATTCAAGGTGCCTATCGTGGCTAAATCAATTGGTTTTATGGGTGTTTGGATGCGATCTGGCCACGCTAAGGCGTAGGCTATGGGCACCCGCATATCTGGTTCACTCATTTGTGCCAAAACAGAGCCATCTTTACAACTCACCAAACAATGAATGATGGATTGAGGATGTACCACCATATCTAGCTGATTAGGCTCTAGATCAAACAGATATTTGGCTTCAATGAGCTCTAGGCCTTTGTTCATGAG
>JAJFHF010000150.1 GCA_021775775.1 Hyphomicrobiaceae bacterium | reverse complement strand
CCGCTGGGACAATGTTGTGGCCGCATGTGCCCCGTGTAATTTGCGCAAAAGCAATAAAATGCCCAAGGTTGCAGGGATGATCCCGCGGCAAAAACCCTACCGTCCAACAGTGTTTCAATTGCATAAAAACGGGCGCTTGTTCCCGCCCAACTATTTGCATGAAAGTTGGATGGATTACCTCTATTGGGATACGGAACTGGAAGAATAGTCTAAAGCTATTATATCGAATGTCTTTTAAAGACAACAAGTGCCACAATCAGAAAACCATGTATCAGAAGTCACAATCAGAAGTCATGGCTTAATCTGCCTCACCCTTCAACACCTGCAATAACTTGGTATCGATTTGTCTTTGGCGCCGTTCATTGATAATTTTGCTTCCCGTTAAATCTGTCACGTAGAACACATCGACAGCCTTTTCCCCATAGGTGGTAATATGAGCGCTTGAGATGTCTAGATTTAAGCTTCCCAAAGCTCGCGTAAGCTCAAACAACAGGCCAGGGCGATCAAGGCCGCGCACTTCAATAACAGTTAATCTGTTAGAGACAGAGTTATCTATGATGACATCTGGTAGGACATGAAACGCGTCAATGCGCCCTTTCCAATTTTGTTTGCTAGGGCTGACCTGATCTAGCTGCATGTCGCCTCGAATAAGTTTTTCAAGAGTTTGCGCAATGGTTTGGCCACGGCGATGCTCATCATCTGCGTGATCAAATTCGCGTTTAATCGAGATTGTATCTAACGCCATACCATTTTGGGTGGTTGTAGCTTGAGCATCAATAATATTTGCCCCAGAAGAAGCGCAACTAAGCGCAATCATGGATAATAGATTTGGATGAGCTTGGGTATAAATGGTCATTGAGCTATGAGCGGTAAAAGCATCACTAGAGACTTCAAAAGCCAGATCTTTATTTTTGTTTTGGGCGCGTTTCACCAAGTTTGCATGAGCGATCTGTGTATCAAGGTCAGTGCGCAACCAATAAGAGGGGTAGTGTTCGTTTGTATAGGCGGTTATTTCTGCTTGGCTCCAGTCTTTAAGGTTATCACTCAAAACCTTGATAGCAACTTTAATTTGGGCCTGGTGTGACTCACCAGTGTGTCCCCCAGAGAGCAAAATTTCAGTTTGGTTATAAAGCGTTCTAAGCAGCTGGCCTTTCCAGTCGTTCCAAGTGCCAGGGCCAACCGCGCGAATGTCACATGCGGTGAGGATTAATAGTAGCTTTAAGCGCTCCCGGCTTTGAACAATTTGCGCAAAATCCTTAATGGTTTGTGGGTCATGCAAATCTCGGCTTTGAGCAAATTGGCTCATTGTTAGGTGCTCTTCAATGAGCCAGGCAACAGTATCTGTCTCAGCTTCAGTTAAACCAAGGCGAGGGCAAATTATTCTTGCCTCCTTGGCCCCTGCAATCGAATGATCCTCTTTGCGCCCCTTTGCAATATCATGCAAGAAGGCGGTCACATATAAGACCCGCCGATTTGAAAGAGAATGAATGATTTTATGTGAGAGCGGCAGTGGGTCTTTGGCTTCCCCCCGGTCAATCCAGGCCAATTCACCAACAGTGCGAATAAGATGCTCATCAACAGTGAAATGATGATACATGTTAAATTGCATCATCGAGATAACCTGGCCAAATTCAGGCATAAAACGACCCAAAACCCCAGATTCATTCATGCGGCGCAGCGCGTTTTCAGGATTTGATTTTGACGTTAGTAATTCCAAGAACATGGAGTTGGCGGTTTTATCCTCGCGAATGCCATCTATCAGGCGCAGTGAACTGCGGATCTGGCGCAAAGCATTCGGATGTAGCAAAGTGTTAAAATTATTGGCGACCTTAAAAATACGAATGAGATTCACAGGATCGCGTTTAAAAGTATCTTTGTGAATGGTATTTATGCGGCCATGCTCAATTTTGAAGTCACTCGATTTGCGCAAGGCTGAGCGTTGTTGCCAACCGATGTTTTTTAATAATTTATTGAGTTTCGGCGTCGCTTTCAATTGTTTCATTTCAAGCGCTGCACATAAAAGTCGAGTGAGATTCCCAACCTCTTTGGCAATGAGAAAATAGTGTTTCATAAATCGCTCAACCGCCTGCATGCCATCGCTTTCCCGATAGCCCAAACGATCAGCCATTGATTTTTGCAAATCGAATGAGATGCGCTCTTCTGGACGCCCGGTCAAGAAGTGCAGGTGACAACGAATGGTCCACAAAAAATCATCACAATGAGTGAAGCTGTGATATTCCTCGGCCGTGAAAATGCTTGATGAGGTTTTGTTTTGGCACTCCTCTTCGGCTGTTGTGTACTTGGCAATCCAGTGCAGGGTGTGTAGGTCGCGTTGGCCACCTTTGCCGTCTTTAATATTGGGCTCAACCATGTAGCGCGACGTACCAGAGCGCTCATGGCGATCATCACGCTCTTGTAATTTAGCCTCAATGAATTCGCGGGCCGAACCTTGGATTACTTTTTCTGAAAATTCAGTTTGGAATGTTTCAAATAGGGAGCGCTCCCCCCATAAAAAACGGCTATCTAAAAGGGCTGTGCGAATGGTCATATCTTCTTTTGCATAGCGAATGGATTGCTCAACCGAGCGCGTCGCATGCCCGACTTTAAAGCCCATATCCCACAAGAGATATAAAATATATTCAACAACGCTCTCACCCCACGCCGTTTGTTTATAGGGCAACAAAAACAACAAATCGATATCAGATCCAGGTGCCAAGGCGCCGCGACCATAGCCCCCAGTCGCGACAATGGCGATGCGCTCTGCCGAGGTTGGATTGCTAGCACGATAAATATGATGAGTGGTAAAATCATAAATCACCCGAATAAGCTCATCTTGAAACAGAGAAAGGCCTTGCGCGCAAATGCGTCCATCACCATTATCTAATAATTCGGTCTCAGCACTTTTATGGGCTTGTTTTTTA
>JAJFHF010000149.1 GCA_021775775.1 Hyphomicrobiaceae bacterium | reverse complement strand
ATTGTTTTGTAGAGAAGCATTTTGTCCAGAATTATAAACACCACCCAAGGGGGAATTCAGCGGCGCAAGCTCAGCCCCTTTTTGATGCGGCATGCCATAGGCCCCTGCTGGTTCACGGTCTTCATCTTCCACTAGATCTTGTACATCAACCCCGCGCCCCATACTATTGGCCGACATCAACTCAGGAGAGGCTGCATCGTTACCCTCAGGAGAAAAAGCATCCGCTTGTCGCTCTCTTGGTTGAAAACCAGCGCCCATTTCTGATGAGGCCCCTATTTCTGATGAGGCCCCCATTTCTAACGAGGGATGTCTGTCAGCTGCATCAATAGAGCGCTCGCCAGGAGCACCCACCGCTTTAGGGGCGGCGTTAAAACCACCATGTGCACCTTTATCAATTGCATTCGCTTGATCGACGGAGGCCCCAGTTAATTGCTTGGCTTTATCATTGTTCATAGCATCTGGATTGGCACCAACCTGAGCCTTTTGATGAGCAGGGGGCGCAGCTACATTACTGGCAAGGTCTCGTATTTCAGAGACTTGCGCAGCTGGCAACCAATTTTCAAAACCATTTCGCCAGAGATAATCTCCGTCTAACAGTTCTCTATCTTTAACTAATTGCGCCAGGTCAGTATCAGATACTGGCCCATATTGCTTACCATCTCTTGCAATGTACCACTGGTTTTGCATGTTAAAAAAACCCAATATAATGAAATTCAAATCATCTAAATTACGCTAAACACTGCCCACACTCAATAAACCAAATGCTTGATCTAATGCGTTTACAATCATACATAACTCTAGAGGAAATGTGAATATAAGCCGCCACTGAGGTAACAAATCAAAATTACTCTATTAGAATTGGTACCACCATAGACTATTATCAATAGATTAAGGGGAAAAGGGGGCAAAAACTGTGGATTTTAGGTGCAAAACTGCTGAAAATTTATGTTATCAAGCCACCGCTTTAAAAAAGCACATTAAACATAAATCCGAAAATTAATGATTATTCGCTGAATTGATAGATTTTGTCGGGCATTCTCATGACTTTCACAAGGTCTATGGGATGAATTATTAAGTCTAAAGACAATTAAATTAAGCTTCACCTATAAAGCACAAAGAATATAGCAAATTCCTGTCCTCCCGGGCTATCATAGACCCACAGAAAAAATGATACCCCTGTCTTTGTATGAAAGACAAAATCTTAAAAAGGACACCAGCTTCGTGGCTGTTGGCTAAGGATCAATGAATAAAACTGAATTTCCCAACACAATTAGATACAGCCTCTATGCTGGTCTGTTAGTAATGTTGACCTTACTGGGTTTATCCGTTGCCTCCTCCATTTGGGGCTTGAAAAAAGCTGTTTTCTATCTAGAACGAGCCAATCATTCTCATCAGCAATTGGCCATGGTTTCCTCACTAGAAGTTAAAATCAATCAGTTTTTACTATCCCAAATTGCCACCACTGTTAATTTTCAAAATCGCCAACAATTGCTCGAGACCACGCCGGCATCAATCACACAAGCTTTGGGGCAGCTACAATTTGCTCTAGAGGAAGAAGATAATTTTATCAAAAAAGAGGGCGGTGATGATGACATACCCCAAGAAATTACCTCGGCTATAAAAATTGCCTCGGTTTTTATTCGTATGCATTTGGCCGCAAAACATGAGAACAAAAGCCGCGCTGGGTTTGATAGCGCACAGGCGGTTCGTCATTTTTTTGCAAATGTCGTTGAGGGTAATGATAAGGAGCTGAGCCAAGTTGTACGCGACATCGTTATAGGCGAGCAAAAAGAAGTTATCGAGGTTAAACAAGAGATCCAAGCCCTCACGTCAAACATAACATATGCAACCACCGCGCTAGCCTTACTTGCAACAATAGGTCTAATTGGTTTGGCCTTGTTTTTAAGTCGCTCAATTCTGGGACCTGTAGAAAGTCTGGCAGCAGGCGCAGATAAATTTGGCACAGGTCATTTAGATTTTCGCATTGAGTTACCAAGACAAGATGAATTTGGCCTGGTCGCCAACCGGTTTAACAAAATGGCAGGGCAATTAGAAAGCCAACAAAACCTATTGCGATCACACAATGAGCGGTTAGAAAAGGCCGTTAATCAACGCACGCAAGAACTTGAAATTAGCAATGATCGCTTGCGCCAAATCGATGAAACCAGGCGGCGTTTCTTTTCCAATGTCAGCCATGAGCTTCGAACCCCGGTGACCGTTCTATTAGGGGAGGCAGAAGTTGCCCTGCGCGCGCCAAAACTAACATTAGAGGATTTAAAGCAAGCTATATCTCGTATTGTGGCGAACGGCGCATTCTTGCGCCGCCGTTTAAATGACTTGTTAAGTCTAGCCCGTTCAGATGACGGGGAAGTGAAGTTAGAATTAAAGGAAACTGTGGTAAACGAGGTGATCGAAGAAGCCGTTGACACGGCGATCGCATACGCCAGAGCAAATGAGGTTGATTTGCAATTCACGCCTCCCCAAGAAGATTATATCGCACACTTAGATCACAGCTGGTTCCGTCAAAGCATCTTAGTATTGATTGATAACGCGGTGAAATTTTCAAAACCGGGAGATACTGTCACCGTCGCATTTGACACGGTCCAAGAGGGCGACAAGGAAACGTGGGCATTAATTGAAGTTAGCGACGAAGGCCCGGGCATTGAGCCCGAAGCCTTGCCACATTTATTTGAACGTTATTATCAGGCTGTTGAAGGCCAAAAAAGAGAAGGCACAGGCCTTGGTCTAGCTATAGCCCAATGGATTTTAGAGGGGCACGGCGGGGAGATATGGGCTGAGAACAGACCTGAAAAAGGTGCCACAATTAAACTGAAAGTGAAGTTAATCATATGAATGTTTTATTGGTAGAAGATGACATCGGCATTGCCCGTTTTGTAGAGCGCGGGCTGACTTTAGAAGGGATGCGGGTGCAATGGACAGCGACTGGTGAAGAAGCATTGGCCTATTTGCGTTCATATCAATATGACGCGATCATCTTAGATTTAATGTTGCCCGATATGGATGGACGCGATGTTTGTAAGACTTTGCGCGGTCAAGGTATTTCCACCCCCATATGTATGCTCACAGCCAAAGATAGCATTGAGGAGAAAATTTCAGGCTTTGAAGTTGGCGCTGATGATTATCTCACAAAACCCTTTGCATTTGAGGAGCTTTTGGCGCGTATCAAGGTTATGCAACGGCGCGCAAATATCAATTTAAATGGCGAAGAAATGAACATCGGTCCTCTCCGGTTAAATCTTGCTGCTCATGAAGCCAAAATTGATGACGTTGTACTTGATCTAACACAAAGAGAATTTGCCCTGTTAGAATATTTAATGCGCCATGCCGGTAAAACTGTAAACCGCGAGCGCATCATTGAAAACGCCTGGGGCCCTGCCTCTGACATCACCTCCAATGCGGTTGATGTCTATGTTGGCTATGTCCGCAAAAAAATCAACGCCTGCACAGATGGGTTGGAAATAAGAACCGTGCGCGGGATAGGGTTTAAATTGATGGTGAAGGATGTTTGATAGGTTTGGTGAAATCTAAGATGCCATTTGCTGCGCATGGTTTTTCTCTCTCACGGGCTATTTTTTCGCGAAAACCCAAATCTCCCTATCCGAAGAAGGAAGTGCTCCTTTTCGGAGCACGAACATGACGCCTCTGGCGTCCGGCGCGAGCGCCGCCCCTGCGGAGGCTCAAGCGCTTTCGCGCTTGAAATAGCCGTGAGAGAGATCAATGCTTTTCAAACACGTCCGTTTTCCCGGTCTCATCAAAGCTCAGCACGTCATATTTATCCTTGGTGCCATCTTCTTGCTCCATGCCAGGAGAACCAAGGGGCATGCCAGGCACGGCAAGGCCTTTTACCGGGGGCTTTTCTTTAAGCAGGCGCTTAATGTCACCAGCTGGCACATGTCCCTCGATCACATAATTCCCCACGATCGCTGTATGGCAAGACTTAAGCTTGGGGCCAATACCAACAGAGCGTTTGATTTGCGCCATAGAACGCGCGTTAATTTCTTTCACTTTAAAACCATTGTCGCGCAAATGTTGTGCCCATTTTCCGCAACAGCCACAAGAGGGACTTTTCCAAACTTGAACTTCTGGCAAAACCATTTCAGCGGCATGCGCCGACTTAAAATTAAAAGTCTGAAAGGAGAGGGAAGGGAACATGAAGCTTCCAACCAAAACAGCAATAGACAAAACAAACCAACGCAGCATAGACTACCTCCTTAAGCGCACTATAGAGGGCTCATAATCAAGGGCAAACAGATAAGAAGTCAAGAGTAATGACAAAAGACCAACCAAAGTCACCCATTTTGAACACCACACAAGAGGCTATAATAGCGGCAAAAACCATGTTGCGCTTAGCCCGTTTTGGGGCCATTGCTGGCTTAGATCCAGATACAGGCAGCCCGGTCGTGACCCGCACCAATGTGGCAACAACCGCGCGCGGCAACCCTATTTTCCTAATGTCTGATTTGGCCGCACACACCAAAGCAATTAAGAACGACCCGCGCACCAGCCTGCTTGTAGGTGAGCCTGGCAAAGGTGACCCGCTTGCCCACCCGCGCTTAACCCTCATCGGCCAAACAACGCCGGTGCCAGTTACAAACGATGCGGAAAAAACATTAGAAAACAGCCTAAGGCTGCGCTATCTCAATCGCCACCCAAAGGCTGAGCTTTATAATCAGTTGCCAGATTTCTTTCTTTATGAATTAAACATCGAGCGCGCTTTGTTCAACGCCGGCTTTGGCAAAGCGTATGAACTAACAGGCGATGAGCTATGTTTAAAGGAAACAGACACAGCAGACCTTATTGAGGCCGAAGCGGGCATCATCAGCCATATGAACCAAGATCATAGGGATGCCATAGAAAATTACGCTGTCAATTTATGCGGTAAAAAACCAAGCCAGTCGAAAGTGGAATGGCGCATGACAGGCTGTGACCCCCAAGGCATCGACATGATGCAAGGCGACCAGGTGGCCCGGCTAGAGTTTGAAGTGCCCTGCTATACTGCCAATGATGTGCGCGAAGCGCTCGTCGCCTTTGCCAAGCAAGCGAAATAACACAAACATCAATCTATCCATCCCATGAAAGTGCTCAGCACTTTTGCTGCATCAGATGGCACAGCCTGGTTCAAGCGCCGTGTATCGAAAGATAACTATTTGCAGCTGTTGACCCTAAACTGTCATTGACAATCGAGTTGAGCTCGAAGCCAATCACAAAATTCCTTTTCAGTTATTGGGTTGTGCTCAAGCCCCCATTCGTTCCATCTACGATTGATCATCTTCTCCCATTCATCCAAACAGTCGCTAAAGCTTGGATGCATATTCTTAGCAAGCTTGAGTTCTTCTTTTGCTAACGAAACATATCCATTTAACGAGGCCAAACTTGATTGTCCGTTTAGATAACCTTGTGCTGCTGTGATGAGCTTATGAAAGCGATTGGAAAACTGACAGATGGAGACCTTTGCGCCCTTTATCGGCACCTCTATCCAAATTTCAGTCCCGGTCGGAATTTGCTCTTTACTCATTTCAGGGCCAAGAAGCAGTGGAAGGGAGTTTTTCTGAGGTGCCCCGTCCATCTCAATTCCCTGCAAATATGTCTTCAGCTCTGTTCCATCTGGGCACTTCAAAGTGAGCACATCACCAATGCCTATACACCAGTTGTTTTTTGCTGGAATGCCTGGCGACACAATTATGCCACGGCCTGTGGTTTGAAAGACATCTTCGACTGTTGAAATTTTTTGTAACATGTGAAGAGCATTTCTTTTTTTAATTTTTTAAAAGAATATATTCAGCAATTTGAAAAGCAGCATATTTAGCTTGCCCCCGAGTTGGGTAATCATTTGGTATTACCTCTATTTCTTCAACTTGAAGCTTACCACCATATTTAATATTTGCTTCCTGAACACCATCCATGATTTCTTTGATATGCCTATCAAGGTCAAACTGTATGTGAGAATTCTCTTGAGTTTGATCAAGACGCTTTACAACAACAACCCCTTCCTTAGGGATACCAAATTTAAGAGAAACTAGAACACAACCAGGCCCCGTAACATGTAGTCTGCGATAATATATATTTTCAGAAACACTCATGTTTTGCTCTTTACTTAGTTATTAAGCTGCATAAGTCAGGGTATCTGGAAAATTTCCGTTCTTGTACGCTTCTTTTATTGACACGCATACCTTTGGAAACATTTCGTGTTTCGCTTGCTTACACAATATTTTGTTTAAAACAATTTCTTCATTTCGATTGAGACACTTAATGGTAAAATATATTGCCATTAACAAAATCTATAGAATGTTGAGTAAGTTTTCAATTGGGATAAAGAATACCGCTCGTGGCACTCCCCGGCAAAAACGGTGTCGTTGGATATCAGCTGCTTAGCCCTTAATTGTGGTCTGAATTTTTCTGGAATCAGAATACATGCCATGACCTCGAGGCGGAAGAACTATCTTTAATTACATGTAAATGTTAGATTAGTTAGCTTATAGCAAAAGTTGCCTTGGAGAAATTAATGCCACTTCGTGAAGCACTCTTGTACCGGCCACCTATGCCTGAGCATGTTGTTACCCTGAAAGGGTTAGCAAATAAAATTATCGCAGCAATCGACAAAGAAGAGCCGTGTGATATTGATATATCTCGCATAATCGAAATTACTGGAAACTCAGATTACGATCGAGCCTATTTTTCTACTTTGCACTGTCACAGTAGTGTGGAAGAGTTCTCAATGGAAGCGGCTACACGAAAGCCAATTAAAGTTCACGGCATTACAAAAGAGGAACTCATTGAAATCGTTCGGTTAGCACAAATCGAAAAATATCCCGCAGATGTTTACTATCAGGAACTATTTGATTGCAATGTCTATATACCTAGCGCTTCAAATCTTATTTTTTATCCTGAGAACTGGAGTAATCGGGACAAATCTCAAAATCTCTCAGAATATAATCCAACTCCAGAAGAAATAGTTGAGATTGCATTAAGACAAGATCACGTTATCAAGCTATAGTCTCTTCCCCTTCTAGCACTTAGCTGACAAACAAAAAACATCCGTCACGAAGAAGGAAGCGATCTCTTACAAGCGAACATGACGCCCCAGGCGTCCGGCGCGAGCGCCGTGTCTCGAAAGAGAACTGTTTTCAGCTTTTGAGCCAAGGTGGAATATTTTCCAATAAAAATTACAGAATGTTATTTATTTGTTAGAGTGAAGTAGTCGGTGTTTAAAAGGAAATTGAAATGAAATATTGATTGATCTTAAATTTACAACGGCGCTCTAGCTTTCACTCCAAATTGTGAGGTTTTATTCTCGGTATTTTGAGATTATTAATGATGAATATGAACTTATCTAAATTACTTCCCACAGAGGTATTCATTGCCATGTCAATCGAATTTTATGACAATACCGATGTCTTAAAGTGGGGACGAGAAACAACACATTTGGATCATTTTGCTGGTGACCCTTTTGTACCTGAATTATTATCAATAAATAATAAAGTCCAAGCACAATTAGACTTGGTCCCAAAAATATTTGAATACTTCATCAAAAAAACCTATCCAGACTTCCAAATTAGCCATCCTGATTCAGAAATGATTGCCAAGTCACTATTTGAAATCAGATTAAGAGATTATCTAGATGATAAATGTAGACCTTGGGATGTTTGCCGAATGATAGGTCCAATAGAAAATTTTTATGATTTTTCAGAATGGTTAGGTAATATGTATCATGCATGTGATTGGATTGAACCTAATCATAAGCCTGTTAATTGTCGACATTTAGAAGATGAAATCAAAGTTCTATTAAAGAAATAGGCTCCCTAACTTGTCGGCCTTTAGCACTTTTCCGACGTTGCAATATATTAAGCTAAACAAGAAACCCAAATCTCCCCATATGAAGAAGGAAGCGAGTTTTTACGAGCGAACATGGCGCCTTTGGCGTCCGGCGCAAGCGCCGCGCCGTCGGAGGACTTATTTTGCAAAGCAAAATTTCGTCCGTGAGACCTATTAATGCCTCTTCGGCCGCGACACTTCATATTTAGCCAACTGCTCTGCCGTTGCCTCAGTCTGGTGCTTATCTTTCCACTCATCATAAGGCATGC
>JAJFHF010000148.1 GCA_021775775.1 Hyphomicrobiaceae bacterium | reverse complement strand
ATAATTTATGACAAATTCTTTTCTAACCGCCCTGCGGTCTTATATATTCATTTATTTGATCCCTTTGATTTTGCTTGCGGTTTTTGCATCACCTGCAATCGCCCTCGATAATGTACCGCTTTGCAAAGGACGTAACTTGCTTGATCAAGTTCGCCTTGAGCAAAAAGAAGACTATGCTGCTTTACAAAAGCTTGCCGAAAAACAAATTAACAGCAATGCGATTTTTTGGCGGATTAGTGATGGGGATAACGCCCCTTCGTATCTGTTTGGCACTGTCCATTCAACAGACCCGCGTGTCACGGCATTGGCTCCCCAGGTACAAACAGCTCTACGCAGTGCTAGCAGTGTTGCCGTGGAAATTGCTAAACTAGAACAAAATAACTTTGCTGATCTGATGAAAAAACGGCCTGAGATATTTCTATCTCTTAAGGGACCAAAACTTGATACGCTCATTTCTGCAAATGATTATGCTATTCTTTTGGACGTCGCGGTGAAAGCTGGAACGCCCAAAAATGTCGTTCCTTTGTTCAAACCTTGGTTTGCAAGTGTTAGCTATTTTGCCGTTCCCGCTTGTGAAACTTTGCGTATGCGCAAAAAGCTTTCCGTGCTTGATAGCCGCATAACTCAAATTGCTAGCGCCCATAAAATTCCCGTTACTGGGCTCGAGACAATGGAAGAGCAATTTACTTCATTTGCCGCCTTGCCCGCAGAGCATCAAATCACCTTGTTGGAAAATAGCATTTACAGCCATAAACTCACCAATGATATGTATGCAACAACCGTTGAGCTTTACCTTTCGCGCCAATTGGGATTTATCCAGCCACTGTCACTGGTTTATTCCCGGGATCGGGTTAAGTCACAAGCTGCCAATGATGCCTTTAAGGACGTTCTTTTGGATAAACGCAATATCAATATGCACGCCCGCTCCTTACCGCTTGTTAAAAAAGGCGGCGCGTTTATTGCTGTGGGGGCGTTGCACTTAATTGGGGAGATGGGGTTGGTGGCGCTGTTTGAGCGCTCTGGTTATAAAGTAGAAAAAGTGTATTGAGCTAACGAGTTTAGCACAATACACCTTAATCTTATTTCATCTTTATCTATGGGTTTGCACAAATTTACATATGATGTGCGCGGCCATCAGAGGACTTTTACATCTGATGTGCGCGCACATCAGAGGTCTTTTACATATGAAGTGCGCGGCCATCAGAGGCCTTTTACATATGAAGTGCGCGGCCATCAGAGGCCAGGGCCGCCTCTTTAATAGCCTCTGTCAACGTTGGATGAGCATGGCAGGTGCGGGCTAAATCCTCAGCGGAGCCACTAAACTCCATAAGTACAGCGGCTTCACCTATCATTTCACCAGCCATCGGCCCAACAATGTGAACGCCTAGCACTTTGTCAGTTTGTTTGTCAGCTAGTACCTTAACAAAACCATCTGTTTGGCGGTTGGCTTTGGCGCGTCCGTTGGCGGTGAAAGGGAATTTGCCAATTTTATAATCAACGCTTGCTTCTTTTAATTCTTCTTCTGTTTTCCCAACACTGGCGACCTCTGGATAGGTGTAGACCACAGATGGTATGACGCCATAATTTACGTGACCAGCTTGACCCGCTAACATTTCAGCTAGGGCGACGCCCTCTTCTTCTGCCTTGTGGGCCAACATTGGCCCTTCAATCACATCACCGATTGCGAAGATGGAAGAGACTGAGGTTTCAAACCTGTCATTCACGCTCACGCGGCCACGATTGTCTTTGGCCACACCGATATCTTCCAAGCCAAGATCTTGCGTGTATGGTGTGCGCCCAATTGCTACGAGCACGACATCTGTTTTTAATGTCTCAGCCTCACCGCCTTGCGTTGGTTCTATTGTCACATTTGCGCTGCCATTGGTTTTTTTAATGTCTGTTACTTTGGCGCTCAGTTTGAAATCTACGCCTTGTTTTTTCAAAATTCTTTGGAATTGGTTTGCCACCTCACTGTCCATGCCTGGCAAAATGCGATCCAAAAACTCAACCACAGTAACCTTACTACCTAAACGGCGCCATACAGAGCCAAGCTCTAGACCTATGACACCAGCACCAACGATAATCATATTTTCAGGAACTGTATCAAGGTCTAAGGCCCCGGTTGATGAGACCACGGTTTTTTCATCAATCTCTATGCCTGGGATTTGTGCTACATCAGAACCTGTCGCTATACAAATGTTCTTCGTCTTGATGGTGGTTGTTTCACCGTCATCAGCTGTGACTTCAACAACACCCGCGCTCGTGATTTTACCAGCGCCATGGTAGGGTGTGATTTTGTTCTTTTTTAACAAAAACTCAACGCCATTTACGTTGCTGGAGATGGTTTTTGTTTTATGTTTCATCATTTGCTTGAGATCAAGCTTGGGAGATACTTTAATGCCTAACGCACCCATGCCATGATTGGCTTCGTCGAAAAGTTCTGAGGCATGCAGCAAAGCCTTTGAGGGTATACAGCCAACGTTAAGACACGTGCCGCCATGGGTCTTGCGTTTTTCAACCACGGCGACTTTTAAGCCTAGTTGAGCTGCCCGAATGGCACATACATAGCCACCTGGACCTGTGCCAATTACTGTTAAGTCAAATTCTTGATCGGACATGTCTTTACCCCGTTTTTAGATCATTTTCTTTTTGCATTTGGCCTCAATGCATTTAGCAAAAAGTGTGTTTGGCAAAAAGTGTGTATTATTTTAAAATTTCATCCTCATCGCACCCTGCCGCATAAAGTGCCAAAATGAGAGAAATGATAATCATTATGGTTGAAGCAATTAAACCATAGGTTCCGTAAGCCTCAACCCCATTGGCCATCAGCAAATCATAGCCAACAAAACCAATGATCATTGAAAGAGGCACTGCCCATAAAAATGGAACTGCCCAAGCTGATCTTAACAACATCAAGATGCCACCCAAAAAAGCACCGCCAATTGAAATATACCATAAAACTTCTCGCCAAAGCGGAAAGCCGCTGATCAAATCTTTAAATTTTGCAGGAAGTTGGGCTAAATATTCCGGATTTTGGGTGCTAATCATATAATAATCTATGAGCCCAAATACCCCCCAAAAGAGAGCAAGCAAACTAACCATCCAAAATATGATCGTTGGACGCCCGTCATCTTTAAGAGAATCGTTTGGTCTTATCTCTTTAGATTCTGCATTGTTTGGCTCACTCATGACCATCTCCCTTTTAGATCATCTCTAATCAAATATGTTAGTCTTAAAAAATTGATACAGATAGAACATATAAGCATTTGCAATTAGAGTTTAAAGAGATCATCTAAAAAAATCTTATTTATTTTATACTATTTAAGAGGCGCTTTATAGATCTAAAACCAACCGTTGGGGATCTTCAAGTGCCTCTTTTACACGCACAAGAAATGTAACCGCTCCTTTGCCATCAACAACCCGGTGATCATAAGAGAGGGCAAGATACATCATTGGACGAACAACAACCTCTCCATTGATCGCGATAGGACGTTGTTCAATTCTATGCATTCCTAAAATACCCGATTGAGGCGCATTGAGAATTGGTGTCGACATTAAAGACCCATAAATACCACCATTAGAAATGGTAAAGGTCCCTCCTTGCATTTCATCAATGCCAAGAGCCCCCTTGCGGGCTCTTGCGCCAAAGTCACCAATGTTTTTCTCAATTTCAGCGATGCTCATTTCATCAGCATCACGAACGACAGGCACAACCAGGCCTTTTTCAGTGCCTACAGCGACGGCAACATGGTAGTAATTTTTATAAATTATATCATTGCCATCAATCTCGGCATTCACTTCAGGCACATCTTTTAAAGCTTGGATACAAGCTTTTATAAACAGCCCCATGAAACCTAGTTTCACGCCATGCTTTTTCTCAAACAGTTCTTTATAATCTTTGCGAAGCTGCATAACAGCGCTCATGTCTACATCGTTAAATGTCGTGAGCATGGCCGCGGTTGCTTGTGCGTCTTTTAGACGGCGCGCAATGGTTTGGCGCAATTTTGTCATGCGCACACGTTCTTCGCGGGCCACATCACCTTCTTTGGATGGGACACGTTTTGCCGCTGGTGTGGGCGCGGGGGCTTTGGCCGTGTTATCAAGAGCTGCTAACACATCTCCTTTTAACACCTGGCCGCGTTTGCCACTGCCATTAAGGGCTGTCGTATCGATCGCATTCTCTTTTGCCATCTTGGCAGCTGAGGGGCTGGGCGGCATATCATCGTTCGCTGCTGGGACTTTTTCTTCAACGGGGCTTGCGGTCTCTTTAGAGGGGCTTTCGGCCTCTTCTTTGGTTTGAGCTCCGGCGCTTGCTCCCTCGCCTTCAGCTATTGAACCAAGCAATGCGCCCACTTCAACTGTGCCCCCTTCATCAACTGAAATATCGGACATAACACCTGCAACAGGAGAGGGGACTTCTACGGTGACTTTGTCCGTCTCTAATTCTA
Source organism: Hyphomicrobiaceae bacterium (assembly GCA_021775775.1). Classification (GTDB taxonomy): domain Bacteria; phylum Pseudomonadota; class Alphaproteobacteria; order Rhizobiales; family HXMU1428-3; genus HXMU1428-3. The sequence goes on along the minus strand of JAJFHF010000148.1, from coordinate 8,985 downwards.
CGATTGGCTCGTCCATATTTACGGCCTCGCCTGGCTTTTTATACCATTGGCCAACCGTTGCTTCTGTCACACTCTCGCCTAAAGTTGGAACCCGGATTTCTGTAGACATTCTCTTGCCCTCATTATTGGTCATTTAAAATTGTTAAACGGTTAGCGCCTCATCTAGAAACGCGTTTAATTGTGCAATATGCTTACTCATCAAGCCCGTTGCCGTCGAGGCACTGGCTGGGCGGCCCACATAAGATGGCCGTTTGGTTTTCATATTTGCATGATCAAGAACCCACTCGATATTGCTTTCAATAAAACTCCAGGACCCCATGTTTTTGGGCTCCTCTTGACACCAGACGATCTCAGCATCTTTAAAACGAGATAGCTCCTGGATCAGCGCGCGCGCCGGGAAGGGGTAGAGTTGCTCGACCCGCATCAGATAAATATCATTAAGTCCGCGTTTTTTGCGTTCTTCGTAAAGATCATAATAGACTTTACCTGAGCACAGAACCACGCGCTTAATCTTATCATCTGCAACCAATTTCTCTTCTGGTTGCGCGGCCAGCTCTGCGTCATCCCATAAAACACGGTGGAAGGTGCTATCTGGTCCAAATTCATCGAGACGAGAGACGACCAATTTGTGCCGCAATAACGATTTTGGCGTCATCAAGATCAATGGTTTTCTAAATTTACGATGCAATTGACGGCGCAAAATATGGAAATAATTGGCTGGGGTTGTACAGTTGGCCACTTGCCAATTATCTTCAGCTGATAGTTGTAGAAAACGCTCTAACCTGGCTGATGAGTGCTCTGGCCCTTGGCCTTCATAACCATGGGGTAATAAGAGCACAAGACCTGACATGCGCAACCATTTGCGCTCACCAGATGAAATAAACTGATCCATTATCACTTGAGCGCCGTTAACAAAATCACCAAATTGAGCTTCCCACAGGGTCAATGTTTGAGGTTCGGCCAGGCTATACCCATATTCAAAGCCAAGCACGGCTTCTTCTGAGAGCATGGAATTAATCACTTCATAATGAGCTTGAGTATTCGAAATGTTATTTAAAGGTGTGTATTTAGATTCATTTTCTTGATCATTTAAAACTGAGTGCCGCTGAGAGAAAGTCCCGCGTTCACAATCCTGGCCTGACAACCTTACGTTAAAGTCTTCATTCACCAAGCTGCCAAAGGCAAGATGTTCAGCCATGCTCCAATCAATACCCGCTTCATCATCAATCATTTTACGGCGTTTTTTCAATAAACGAGCGATGGTTTTGTGAACATGAAATCCATCAGGAACGTCTGTTATTTTATGACCGATTTCTTTTAGAGCCTCTATTTCAACGCCTGTATCACCGCGCCGTGCATCATCATCAGCAAAGCCAATGGTTGACCAGCGTCCATCTAACCAATCCGCTTTGCTTGGCTTGTAGCTGTCACTTTGTGCAAATTCTTCGTCGAACATAGCGCGCAGTTCAGTTTGCATGCCATCATACTCTTCTTGTGTTAGCACGCCCTCTTTAATCAGTTTTTGCGCATAGATTTCTATCACTGTGGGGTGACTACGAATTTTTTTGTACATAAGAGGTTGAGTGAAAGCTGGCTCATCGCCTTCATTATGACCATGGCGGCGATAACAAAACATATCAATGATCACTGGCTTTTGAAATTTCTGACGAAATTCCATGGCGACTTTTGCGCAGAACACAACCGCTTCTGGATCATCTCCATTTACGTGAAGAATTGGGGCACTAACCATACGAGCCACATCTGAAGGATAGGGTGAGGAGCGCGATAAGTGTGGCGACGTTGTAAAGCCAATTTGATTATTGACGATAAAGTGGATTGAGCCACCTGTTCTATGGCCGGCAAGGCCTGACAACCCAAGACATTCAGCTACGACCCCTTGGCCAGCAAAGGCTGCATCACCATGCAATAACAGAGGGAGAACACAAGTTCTATCTTTTGCGCATTTGTGTTGGTCTTGTTTCGCGCGTGCTTTGCCAAGAACGACAGGGTCAACAATTTCAAGGTGTGAGGGGTTGGCCGTTAGTGATAAATGGACGTTGTTGCCATCAAACTCGCGGTCACTGGAAGCGCCCAGGTGATATTTTACATCGCCGGATCCTTCAACTTCATCTGGATTGGCAGAGCCACCTTTAAATTCATTAAAGACGGCGCGAAAGGGTTTGCTCATCACGTTACACAAAATATTGAGCCGGCCGCGGTGAGGCATGCCTAAGATAATATCTTTAACGCCTAAATTACCACCGCGCTTGATGATTTGCTCGAGCGCTGGTACTAGGCTTTCCCCACCATCGAGGCCAAAGCGTTTGGTGCCGGTGTATTTGACATCCATAAACTTTTCAAAGCCTTCGCTTTCCATCAACTTATAAAGGATGGCTTTTTTACCCTTGGGGGTGAATTCGATGACGTTTTCTTTGGATTCAATGCGTTCTTGCAGCCAGGCTTTTTGCTCTGGATCCGATATGTGCATGAACTCCACACCAACATTGCTACAATAGGTGCGTTTTAAGATGACCATGATTTCATTCATGGTTGCTGTCTCGAGGCCAAGAACATGATCAAGAAATATCGGGCGATCCATATCAGCTGATGTAAAGCCATAACTTTCAGGCTGTAGTTCTTCATGGGCCGTTTTTTCGGCTAAACCCAGCGGGTCAAGATCTGCTGCTAAGTGGCCACGCACACGGTACGCACGAATGAGCATAAGGGCGCGCACTGAATCTTTTATAGCGTTATGATTATCACTGACTGAAATCTCTTTGCCATTAGCTTTCGCGGCATCACTGCGCGCTTGGATTTTTGTGGTGATTTCACTTTCAACCGGGCCCCAATTGCCATCTAGGGCTGAGACCAACTCACCGTTGGCAACAATTGGCCAATGGCTTTTTTCCCATGAGGGGCCATTGGCGTTTAATTGCGGGCTTGGCGCGCTCGCCTCACCGTTTGCTTGCGCTTTGTCTTGCTCATCAAGGCCTTGGAAAAATGTTTGCCATTCACTAGAAACGCTAGACGGGTTACTTGACCATTTTGCATAGAGCTCTTGAATATAGCCTGCATTGGCCCCGTATAGAAATGAGGTTTGGAGAAAAGCATCGTTTTGTTCGTTTCGCGCCATGATAAATTATCCTTGATAAAACGGCATTCAACTTGTGGCATCATCTATAATTAGATCTGCAATGTTTTACTATTAACTTTGGTTCACATCTATATGAGGATTCGTTAAGGGTATTGAACTGGCCTCTTTGAGCTCATGTAGAATATATGTCTTAATTCTGGTCTTAGTATGCCTTGTACTAACGTTTGCACTCTACCTAACATTCTCGCTCTAATGAGGGGGAAATGTGCAAACGCAAACTGTAGAAATGTAACTTGCCCAATTTACCGCTTTCATTTTCGTCTCGATAGGCAGGCTTACTCTTGGTGATGACCGACTTTAATATAGTACGCTAAATGTTTCTTATTAACTAACGCTTGATAACATTTATTAATGTTTTTTTTCCAACCTTCGTTCTATCACTTCTTTGCTAGTTTTTTAGCAAATGGCCGGCATTCACAAAGAAGGATTACGCCCCTTCTTTGTGAATCAATTTTGTTATATTCCTTTAAGCTTGCCCCTAAGAACAGAAGGGTTAGCCTTTTAGGACCTCGACCAATGTTGTACCAAGTGAAGCTGGCGAATCAGCGACAGAGATGCCGGCAGATTTCATAGCTTCAATTTTATCATTTGCACCGCCTTTACCACCGGAGATAATGGCACCGGCATGGCCCATGCGGCGACCAGGAGGAGCTGTTACACCAGCAATAAAGCCAACAACAGGCTTTTTCACACTGTTTGATTTCAAAAATTCAGCCGCGTCTTCTTCAGCTGAGCCACCAATTTCGCCAATCATGATGATTGACTGGGTCTCGTCATCGGCCAAATACATCTCGAGAATGTCAATGAATTCAGTGCCCTTAACGGGGTCACCGCCGATGCCCACACATGAAGATTGACCAAGGCCAGCTGCTGTTGTTTGCCCAACGGCTTCATAGGTGAGTGTACCTGAACGTGATAGAATGCCAACAGACCCCTTTTTGTGAATGTGTCCTGGCATAATGCCGATCTTACATTCATCTGGCGTGATCACACCGGGGCAGTTGGGGCCGACGAGGCGGGTTTTAGACCCATCAAGGGCTCGCTTTACTTTCACCATATCCATCACAGGGATCCCTTCCGTGATGCAAACAGCTAACGGTATTTCAGCGTCAATCGCTTCAAGGATCGCATCTGCTGCGAATGGTGGTGGCACATAGATCGCTGTGGCGTTGGCGCCTGTTTGATCCATAGCTTCATGAACTGTATCAAAAACGGGCAGATTGAGATGCTCTGTTCCGCCTTTGCCTGGCGTTACGCCGCCAACCATATTTGTTCCATATTCAATGGCTTGTTCAGAATGAAATGTGCCTTGGCTGCCTGTGAAACCTTGGCAGATCAGTTTGGTATCTTTGTTTACAAGAATGGACATTATGCTGCCTCCTTCACTGCGGTTACAATTTTTTGAGCCGCATCAGCAAGATTGTCTGCCGGGATGATTGCCAGGCCTGATTGAGAGAGTATCTCTTTGCCTTTCTCAACATTGGTGCCCTCCAAGCGCACCACAAGAGGGACCTTGATATCCATTTCTTTGGCCGCGGCCACCACACCTTCTGCAATGACATCGCAGCGCATGATACCGCCAAAAATGTTCACCAATATACCTTTCACGTTTGGATCTGAAAGGATAATTTTAAAAGCCTCGGTCACCTTTTCTTTGGTGGCCCCGCCGCCAACATCTAGGAAGTTGGCCGGTTCTTCTCCATATAATTTTATGATGTCCATTGTGGCCATCGCCAACCCAGCGCCATTGACCATACAGCCAATGCTGCCATCAAGCTTGACGTAGGATAGATCAAATTTAGAAGCTTGCACCTCAGCTGGGTCTTCTTCATCGAGATCGCGCAATTCCATAATATCTGGATGGCGGTACAATGCATTTGAATCAAAGCCAACCTTTGCATCTAAGCAACGCAATTGATTGTCTTTGGTCACAACTAAGGGATTGATCTCCAATAACGACATGTCTTTTGTTGTGAAGGCCTTATAAAGAGCGGCGCCGATCTTTGAAATTTGCTTGGCCAGGTCTCCATAAAGACCTAAGGCTTTGGCTAACTTACGACCGTGCAATGGCATGAAGCCAATGGCTGGGTCCACACTGAATGTGATGATTTTTTCGGGCGTGTCGGCGGCCACGGCTTCAATGTCCATCCCGCCTTCTGTTGAGGCAACAAAGGCCACTTGGCTTGTTTCTCTGTCAACTAAAATTGATAGATAAAGCTCATCTGCGATGTCTGTTCCATCTTCGATATAAAGGCGTTTTACTTCTTTGCCTGCAGGACCGGTCTGGTGTGTGACCAGCGTTTTGCCTAGCATTTCTTGTGCGTGACTTTCAACCTCATCAACCGAGTGGGCCAAGCGAACACCGCCTTGGGCGCTTTTATCAAGCTCTTTGAATTTGCCTTTACCACGCCCACCGGCATGAATTTGTGTTTTAACGACCCACAAGGGCCCACCAAGTTCTTGCGCTGCTGAGCGGGCTTCTTGAGCTGAAAACGCGACGCCGCCACCAGATACAGGAACACCAAATTTCTTTAGCACTGCCTTGGCCTGATATTCATGAATGTTCATTCGTTTTGCCTTTTGAAAATTTTTGCCTTATCTCCCCTCATACATACAAACAACTGAAACATTACGTCCCGCAATGCTGCGCTTTACGTATAAGAGTTGATCTTTACCCCAAGCATGCCTCTTACAATAAAAGGTGCCTTTACCATCAATTTAAATCAAACAACAGCTCAACTAAGCCGTTTTAAGAACAAGCCTCGATAAAGCTTGTTCTTAAAAATTACCCTGCCAAAATTAACTTGCTAAGTGAGGTGCGATCCTGCTGCACGCTTCAACCAGGCCTCTAACCGCTTCAACTGAAGCATTAAAAGCAGATCGTTCATCACCATCTAGATTAATCTCAACAACACGCTCCACGCCTTTATCTGAAATCACGACAGGGACGCCGACATAAAGACCCTCAACGCCATATTCGCCGTTCAAATAAGCGGCACATGGCAGCACGCGTTTTTGTGACCGCAAATAGCTTTCTGCCATTGAAACCGCAGAGGTTGCCGGAGCGTAATAAGCTGAGCCATTGCCCAGTAGACCAACAATTTCTGCACCGCCATCGCGGGTGCGCTGGATGATTTCATCAAGGCGTTTGCCTGTGATCCAGCCCATTTTCACAATATCTGTTAAGGGAATGCCGGCTATGGTTGAATAACGAGGAAGGGGCACCATCGTGTCTCCATGACCGCCTAACACAAATGCGGTGACATCTTGAACAGAGACATCGAATTCTTCCGCCAAAAAATGCCTGAAACGGGCACTATCAAGCACGCCTGCCATGCCAACAACCTTTTCATGGGGTAAGCCACTTGCTTTTTGCAGGGCCCAAACCATCGCATCGAGTGGATTGGTGATACAGATTACAAAAGCGTCAGGGGCATATTTTTTAATGCCAGCCCCCACTTGCTCCATAACTTTCAAATTGATTTCAACCAGATCATCACGGCTCATGCCTGGTTTGCGCGGAACACCAGCTGTCACGATTACAACATCGGCGCCTTCAATATCAGAATATTCAGTGGTGCCTTTCAGGGAGCTATTGAACCCTTCAACTGGAGAGGCTTGGGAAAGATCAAGTGCTTTGCCCTTGGGCATACCGTCGACAATATCAAAAATAACAACATCGCCTAATTCTTTAAGACCGATGAGGTGTGCCAGGGTCCCGCCAATCATTCCAGCCCCGATGAGAGCAATTTTATTGCGTGCCATAATTGTTTTTCGCTCCTGTTATGTCCTGATACATGCAGCTTGCTTAGTCAGTATAGTCTAAGAAGTGCCATTGGATTTTACTGTTACCTGTTTTGACTAAAGCTACCGTCGCTAAACCGCAGATACCTAATAACTTTGAACTGATTAGAGCCCGTTTTGGCTCTGCAAGGGTTGGTGCAAGATATATTACTTAAAGTCTTCAATGCAAATGTGGTTAACGTGAAATGTAGCGCGGTGCAAGGACACAGTTTTAAAATAAGCACTTACTTGTAATATTTGTTACCAAAGTTCAATTTGTGATTTGATTCTCACAAGCATATTAGACCTTGCCAATAGAAAATGTCTCGAGAGGGGCGCTCAATTTATCTGCTTTCAACAACTTATGCGGGCGGATTCGTTGATAAAGCCTTAAATATAGGTCTTACGCCGACTAAAATTATCATCGCCCTTTAAAAAACTGAAGCTTAGCTCACTTTCCTGATTATGCCCTGCTGGCTGTCTTTGTCGATGAGCTGGTGTTGTCAATATGGGCGGCGCGGCGCATTTCTATTAAACGCGATACGGTGCGCTCAAACAGAACCGCATTGTCCCCTGCTTTGTACAGTTCATTGGGTTGGGCTTGCGCCGTTGCTATTAAGCGAATGCCTTGATCATATAATGTATCAACCAGGGTGACGAAACGGCGGGCTTCATTTCTTTGACTGGGGTGCAGCACAGGGATGTCATCAATGAAGATGGTGTGGTAACGACTTGCTAATGCTTGATAATCATCACGGCCCAAAGGTTGGGCGCACAAATCGTCAAATCCAAACCGGGCTGTACCATTTGCCGCTTCAGGGACAATCAATTGGCGTCCCTTCACGATGATATGAGCTGTTTTCCCCTCTGCCTTGCCCGAAATTGCCTGCCATAAAGAACAGACAGCTTCATTTGTCGTTTGATTTATTGGTGTGAAATAAAGATCTTTTCCCTTTAAAGCGCGCAATCGAAAATCAGTGGGGGAAATGACCTCATGGGCGACCATTCGCTCGTGCAACTGGCTGATAAATGGCATGAAAAGATCTCTATTCAGACCATCCTTATAAAGATCATCGATGGGGCAATTGGAGGTGGCGATAAAGACCACCCCTTCTTTGAAAAGGGCGGCAAACAAACGGCCTAATATCATGGCATCAGCTATATCTGTGATATAAAATTCGTCAAAACAAATTAGTTTTGCTTGATCAGCTAATTCTTGTGCCACAAGGGGGATGGGGTCGCCTTCATGAGTTTTTCGATATTTGGCAATAAGTTCATGGGCTTGCGACATAAATTGATTGAAATGAATGCGTATTTTAGGTTCAAAGCTAACAAAATCATAAAACATATCCATCAACATAGTTTTACCGCGCCCGACACCGCCATATAAATATAAGCCTTTGGGCGCGTGATCGATCTGATCTGTTTTGCCAAATAAAATTGTTAACAGACCATTTTGCGGAGGCGAATATGTGGATAAACGCATCTCAAGGTCAGCCAATGCTTGAGCCACGTTTTCTTGTGCGGCATCTGGGGTGATTAATTTACGATCTATTTGATCTTCGTACAGATCGAGGAATGTACCACTCATCTTGTTTTATCCTGGTTTTAGACGTTCACACCCTTAATAACCACGAATTCCCTAATATTTAGAACCTGCACGCTTATTTGCACGATCCGCCTTTGTGCGGCCTGTTAATCCTCTAAAGTAATTTTTTATTTTATGGCGAAATCATGTTGTTTCATATGCCTTTTTTGCATAGCTCACATGTCATGGGCATGCCCAATATACTCTAGTAAACTTAAATTTCAGACATATATACAAATAAGCTTTCAATACCACATTTGAAAAAACACTTTTTAAAATCATGAAAGAATATTATGGGATCTATCTCTTATTTAAATGGGCATTTTCGCAAGATGTGGCACATTGAGCAGAGTGAATTTTGTGATCATTTATTACGTCTTGATGCCCCTAGTCGGCATATGCGTTTTGGCGGGCAAATTTGTGATGAGTTTATTGAAGATTATGCCGCTCGTGCTTTTGG
>JAJFHF010000147.1 GCA_021775775.1 Hyphomicrobiaceae bacterium | reverse complement strand
TATAAAAGGCATCAAAACCATCAGTGATGATTTCGAAATTTCTGTCTCCGCCTACCCAGAAAAGCACCCAGAGAGCTCAAATCTAGACGCAGACATTGACCTATTAAAACGCAAAGTTGATGCAGGAGCCACCCGCGCCATTACTCAGTTCTTTTTTGATAATGAACACTATTATCGTTACCTCGATAAAGTGCGTGCAGCAAACATCACGATCCCCATCACTCCAGGCATCAGCCCCATATTAAATTTCAAAACAATCACCAAATTTGCCAACTCGTGCGGCACAGCAATTCCCTCTTGGCTGGCCAAACGCTATGAGGGTCTCGATGAGGACCCAAAAACCACCCGTCTTGTTTCAGCTGCCAACGCTGTTGAACAAGTACTTGACCTGGTCGACAATGGGATCACAGATTTTCATTTCTATACCCTCAATCGAGCTGACTTGGTTTATGCCATTTGTCATTTACTTGGCCAGCGACCAAAATCATAAGTGATCAAAGGACCCAACCAGTGTCTCAACAAGAGCAAAAAAAAATCATCGGCTATTTAGGAGAAGAGGCAATCAATGCCCCCTCCCTTCCCAATCTAGATAACACTTATCTAGATGAGATCAACCATGGCGCGCTCAATCTCAAAACCACGATCAGCAAACCAAAATTTCTTATCCTTTATGGATCATTGCGCTCCTGGGCCTATAGCCGGATGCTGGCGCAAGAAATCGCCCGCTTACTAATTTATCTAGGCGGTGAGGTAAAATTTTATGATCCACGAGATCTACCCATGCCAGAGGCAGGCTTCCAACCTGGCGGAGAAGCTGACAGCCATCCAAAAATCAAAGAACTTATTGATCTAGCCCTATGGGCAGATGGCCATGTTTGGGTCTCGCCTGAACGCCACGGCAATTTCACCGCTGTCTTAAAAAATCAAATCGACCACATCCCCTTGGCTCTTGGATCTGTGCGCCCCACACAAGGGCGCACCCTTGCCCTGTTCCAAGTCAGCGGTGGCTCGCAAAGTTTTAACACTGTCAATAATATGCGCATTCTAGGGCGCTGGATGCGCATGCTGGTGATCCCAAATCAATCATCCATACCCAGCGCCTACACACATTTTGATGACAATGGCCGGATGAAACCATCTCCATTTTATGATCGTGTGGTTGATGTTGTAGAAGAATTAATAAAATTTACCCTATTAACAAAAGACAAAACAAATTATTTGGTATCCAGATACTCAGAACGCTGCAAAGACAGTTGGCAAAACAAAAAGGAAAACTCATGACATCCCCATCAGCATTTGAGCGCCTAGAAGCGGCAACAAATGAGCGCATTCTCATCATTGATGGCGCTATGGGCACCATGATCCAGCGCTACAAATTAAGCGAAGAAGATTACCGCGGCAAAGAGTTTGCAAACTGGAACCAGGATGTAAAAGGCAACAACGACCTGCTTTCCATCACCAAGCCAGAGGTAATCAAAGAAATTCACGGCTCTTATTTGGAGGTTGGTGCAGACATCATCGGCACCAACACCTTTAACGCCACCACCATTTCCATGGCTGATTATGGAATGGAAGCCCAAGCCTATGACATCAACGTAGCCGCCGCCAAAATTGCGCGGCAAGCCGCAGATGAATGGAGCGCCAAAACGCCGCACAAACCGCGCTTTGTCGCTGGCGCTGTTGGCCCAACAAACCGCACCGCATCTATTTCCCCAAAGGTCAGTGATCCAGGCTACCGCAACGTTACATTCGATGAACTGGTTGAGGCCTACAAAGCTCAAACCAAAGGCCTCATTGAAGGCGGTGTTGACATCATTATCATTGAAACAATATTCGATACCCTAAACGCCAAAGCCGCTGGTTTTGCAGTGGTGCAAGCCTTTAAAGAAATTGATCAAACCTTCCCCATTATGATCTCGGGCACCATCACAGATTTATCCGGTCGCAACCTATCAGGCCAAACGCCAGAGGCCTTTTACTATTCAATGCGTCATTTAAAGCCGTTTTCCATCGGTTTAAATTGCTCATTTGGCGCAGAACAATTACGCCCCGCCATTCAAGAAATCGCCGCCGTCGCAGATTGCAAAGTCAGCGCTTACCCTAACGCTGGCCTACCCAATGAAATGGGCGAATATGATGAAACCCCAGATGAAATGGCCGGAAAAATTGAAGGCTGGGCCAAAGACGGTCTCATAAATATGATCGGTGGCTGTTGCGGCTCAACACCAGAACACATCGCAGCAATAGCCAAAGCCGTTAGCAAATACCCACCGCGCCAAACACCAGACATCCCAATTAAAATGCGCTTGTCCGGCCTGGAGCCTTTTGTCCATGCTTAAAAAAACATGCCAGAACAAAACCTAAAGACACGAAGAACAATGAACCATCGACCCCAAGAACAACAGGCAGCAAAGCTGCCCGCACATTTGCAAGCCCCAGGCTTAAGCAAAAAGATTGTGCGCCCCTCGGAGGGTCGAGGCACCCTAGTGCCGAGATAACCCGTGAGAGAAAAGAAAAACCCAAACCCCCGGGCAAAGAGACTTAAAGAAGGAAGCCTACCACTACCAGGTAGGCGAACATGGCGTAGCCCGGCGAAACCGCCGCCCATCGGAGGGCTTTTCGCTTCAGCGAAAAAATAGCCCGTGAGATAAGAAGAGAAAATATGACCACC
>JAJFHF010000146.1 GCA_021775775.1 Hyphomicrobiaceae bacterium | reverse complement strand
GAATTGGACACCAACAGGTGTTAACGTGCCTGATTATCCAAAACTTGCTCAGCTTTGGTGGCAAAATATTGGTGATGTCAACTCTGGTGCCTTTACACCGCAACAAGCGATGGATCGCTTGGCTGGTGAAATGGACCTGGTGATGTCACGGATGCAAGCTGCTGACGAAAAAGCTAAGGTTTATGGTGGTTGTGGCCCTCGCTTGAATGCCAAAAAACCAGCCTCTGACTGGCTTGGTAAGGGCGGCGCGAAAGCGAAGCTGGCTAATGAAAAGCCTAAAGGTGAGACCATTGCCTATGAAGAGATTGTCAAACGTTGGCAGTAAGGCTTTGACCTATTTTATATGAAGACTTGTCGGGGCCGTTTGGCCCCGATATTGTTTGTAGATTGCAAAAATCTTTTTTTGGGAGGAAATGATGGGCGCGAATATTCTTGCTATTGATCAGGGGACAACATCGACAAGATCGATTGTCTTTAAGGATCTGACAAAAATAGCCTCTGTTGCTCAGGCTGAATTTGAACAGCATTTTCCTCGCTCTGGTTGGGTTGAGCATGAGCCAGAAGAGATTTGGGAGAGCGTTTTAAGAACGGCCCGCTCAGCGCTAGAACAGGCGTCTCTTGGTGCGAATGAAATTGCTGCGATCGGCATTACCAATCAACGTGAGACAGTTGTGGTTTGGGAGCGGGCAACGGGCAAGCCGTTGCACCGTGCTATTGTGTGGCAAGACCGACGCACATCAAAGATGTGCCAAGATTTAAAGGCACAAGACTTGGAACCTTTGTTTAATAAAAAAACAGGGTTGTTGCTGGATCCTTATTTTTCAGGAACCAAGCTTGCTTGGGTGCTTGATGAAGTTGAAGGCTTGCGTGCTAGAGCTGTGAATGGTGAGATCTGTTTTGGAACAATTGATAGTTGGTTGATTTATAAACTAACTGGCGGTCAGGTCCATACCACAGATGCGACCAATGCCTCTCGCACATTGCTTTATAATATCATTGAAAATAAGTGGGATGAAGAATTGCTTGGCATCCTCAATATCCCTATGGCGATGATGCCGGTGGTCAGAGATAGTGCTGATCAATTTGGAATGAGCGACCCTGCTTTGTTTGGTGGGGCGATTGCGATCACCGGGGTGGCTGGTGATCAACAAGCGGCGACGATTGGCAATGCTTGTTTTGAGCCGGGCATGATGAAATCAACTTATGGAACGGGTTGTTTTGCGATGCTTAATACGGGGGCTGAGCTTGTGCCTTCTCACAATCGGTTGTTGTCTACCATTGCTTATCGTTTAAAGGGAGAGACGACCTATGCGCTTGAGGGATCTATTTTTATTGCAGGAGCGGCCGTTCAATGGTTGCGTGATGGGATGGGGCTCATTGAGCGCGCTGAGCAATCTGGTGAGTTAGCCCGTCAAGCCAGCGTTCAAGAATCTGTATATATGGTGCCAGCGTTTACTGGCCTTGGGGCACCCCACTGGAATGCAGATGTGCGCGGTGCAATTTATGGGATAACGCGCAATACGGGACCGGCCGAATTTGCGATGGCGGCGTTAGAGAGCGTGGCGTTTCAAACCTATGATTTGATGGATGCCATGATGAGTGACTGGGAACAGGCATCTGGTGACAATGTCTTGCGGGTTGATGGGGGGATGGTTGCCTCTAACTGGGCGATGCAACGGCTGTCAGATATTTTGAAAAGCCGCGTCGACCGGCCGGTGATTATGGAGACAACAGCGCTAGGGGCTGCCTGGCTCTCTGGGATGCAGGCAGGTGTTTGGCCTGATAAAGATTTGTTTGCGCAAAGTTGGGCCTTGGAGCGCCGGTTTGAGCCAAGCCTTGATGAAGGAGTGCGCCGCGAAAAGCTGGCTGGGTGGCGCGATGCGGTGGCGCGGACTTTGTGGGCTGGGCCTGAGGGGTGATTATTATTGGTGCTATGCTTCGTGTAGCATGCTTAGCGCTAAATAAGTTGCCATGCCATAAATGGAAAGCAATCCTAGACTCATAAATATTCCTCGAAAGGATGTGTTGCCTTTTATGTAGCTGTAGGTGTAACCCAATCGAGAAAGAGGGAACAATAATATCCATATATATGCTGTTTGCATGTTTGGGGTTATTACCATGAATATGGCTGATAATAGGATGTAATAGATTGTGTTTTCGGTGGTGTTTCTATGTATGTTGTGGTGCCTTTCAACCTCTTTTAAACCCGTCTTCGACGTTTGATCAGTTGCTTTGCCTGATGCTTCCCATTCTTCTGTGGTTGCGTAAAGGCCATGGCGAGCGCGGGATAATTCTGTGACGGTCATGATCCATGTGTGATTTATTATCAATAATATTGCTGAGATATTGATGGTATAAATTAATTCCTTTGTGGGTAGGGATATATGGTGCGGGTTAACACCCAACAGAAAAATATTGATTGCCATAGCTATGAAAGTAAGAGCTAGCGGGTATGCTTTGATGTAAATCATCTGTCTTCCTTAATCATGATTGGGGCAGTGAGTGAAGATGATGTCACCCAAGTTTTGATGGTACATTGTCATTTTTAGGAATGATGACTTTTTGATAGAGATAGCCTATGCCCAGCAGTGCTAAACCTAGCCCCATGAATGAGAATGCACGCCATAAGCTTGATAGGTGAGCGGTGTCATAAATAAACACTTTAAAGACCACCAACACCAATAGCGGTAGTGAGATGTAGCGCAAGGTTTTTGAATTAAAGATTGTGCCCGCAATGAGTAGCCCTATGGCTAGGGCCAACCAGGCGATAGAATAGCAATATGATTCTGCGTTTGAGAGGGCTGACGAGCCAAGATGAGGCGCGTGAAACAGCGCTCTGACCTCTAGGGTGATATAGGCAAATAACATGATGAAAGCGGTTGCCCCGGCGACAAGCGCATAGATGTTTTCTTTGCGGTTCGGCGTCATGTAATAGATGATGCCTGCTAGGATGGCGGGCAAGGCATAGGCCAACAATAGATCATTAAACAAGACATGGTTGCCAATGCTGGCATTGGTGAAAACAGGATTGAAGATGATGAGATGGCCGATTAATATGCTCACTAAACTGCCTATGCGCAGGGCGGTTATGGCAAAGCTAATGGTTGATGATAGACGGCCTTGAAATATTTTTTGGAGACCGATTGACAGCCCTAACCA
>JAJFHF010000145.1 GCA_021775775.1 Hyphomicrobiaceae bacterium | reverse complement strand
AGCGAACAGACGTTAGTCAATATCGACTAGCACTGCATTTAGGCCTAGCCGTTCTCATCTATGCAGCCATCTTTTGGGTGGCCTTAACTTTGGGAAAAACAACAACATCTCAAAGCCGAGCGGTAAGTAATGCTGTGAAAGCACAAGGCAACATCATCATTGGGGGGATATTTCTTCAAATTATCGCAGGCGCGTTTGTTGCCGGTTTAAAAGCTGGGAAATCTCATAACACCTGGCCATTGATGGATGGTTACTGGATACCCAATGATTTATTTATCATGCAACCGGCTTGGAAAAATCTATTTGAAAATGCTCTAACCGTTCAATTTAATCATAGGCTGTTGGCCTATGTGGTGGCATTGCTAATTCTATTCCATTTGGCTTATCTCATCATAAAAGCAATCAAGCCCCATCTAAAAGGGGGGCTCTGTCTGGCTATAATAATGATCGCCCAGGTGTTTCTAGGCATCATGACCTTGCTACAATTTGTCCCTCTAGATTTAGCCTTGGCCCATCAAGGGGGAGCTATGGTCCTATTAAGCATAGCCCTCTGGCATCGGCATAATATGACGAAAGCACAAGATGAAATTTAACTTAAGTTTAAATCTAGGGCTTTTCGCGACTTCAGTGAAAAAACAGCCCGTGAGATAAAACAAAAACTAGCGATACGAAGAAGGAAGCGAGCTTGCGAGCGAACATGGCATCCTGCGAAGGAGGCCCGGCGCGAGCGCCGCCCCTCGGAGGCTCAAGCGCTTTTTCGCACTTGAAATAGCCGTGAGAGAAAACAAAAGCTAACGATACGAAGAAGGAAGCGAGCTTGGCGAGCGCACATGGCCTCCTGCGAAGGAGGCCCGGCGCCAGCGCCGCGCCCTCGCAGGCTCAAGCGCTTTTCGCGCTTGAAATAGCCGTGAGAGAAAACAAAAGCTAACGATACGAAGAAGGAAGCGAGCTTGCGAGCGAACATGGCGTAAGCCCGGCGCTTAGCGCCGCCCCTCGGAGGGCCTGCCGCAAAAGCGGCAGAATAGCCCGTGAGAGAAAACAGAAAAAACAAAACTATTTAAATCTTATCCAGAGACCGCTCTAAGTCCAAAATGATATCATGCGCATCTTCAATGCCAACAGAAAGCCGCACAACGTCATCCCCAGCACCAGCAGCCGTGCGCTCATCAGGTGTCAGTTGGCTATGCGTGGTCGATGCTGGATGAATGATTAAGCTGCGCGTATCCCCAACATTGGCCAGATGACTAAACAGCTCAACTGAGTTCACAAGCTTAACACCGGCATCAAACCCACCTTTCAGTCCAAAGGTAAACACCGCGCCAGCACCTTTAAAGCAATAGCGTTTAGCACGCTCATGATAAGGGCTATCAGACAGACCCGCATAACTCACCCACGCCACTTTCTCATGATTTTTGAGAAAACGTGCGACATGCAGCGCATTCTCAGTATGCTGGCGCATCCGTAAGGGTAAGGTCTCCATACCGGTTGCGATCAAAAAAGCATTAAAAGGCGATATGCAAGGCCCTAAATCGCGCAAACCAACAACCCGGCAAGCAATGGCCAAGGCCATAGGCCCAAACATCTCACCCAACACCTTGCCATGATAGCCAGGACAGGGCGCGCTAAGAGTTGGAAACTTATCACTGGCCATCCAATCAAAGGTTCCACAATCAACCAAAATTCCCCCTAGCGAATTACCATGCCCCCCTAAAAACTTGGTCATAGAGTGAACAATCACATCAGCGCCAAATTGTTTGGGTTGGCATAAATACGGTGTGGCAAGGGTATTATCAACAATAAGCGGAATACCAGCCTCTTTGGCAATTTTGGAGATCGATTCCATATCAGTGACAATGCCACCAGGGTTGGCAATGGATTCTATAAAAATCGCTTTGGTCTTATCATTGATCAACGCTTTAAAACTGTCTGGGTCGTTACAATCTGCAAATCGCGCCGTCCAACCAAACTTCTTAAAGCTGTGCCCAAATTGATTAAGTGAGCCACCATAAAGCTGTTTGGCCGCAATGAATTCATCACCGGGGGACATCAAAGCATGCATGACCAAAAGCTGAGCAGCGTGCCCAGAGGCCGTTGCCAAGGCAGCCGTCCCGCCTTCTAAAGTCGCAATCCGCTCTTCAAGCACATTTTGCGTTGGGTTCATGATCCGGGTATAGATATTGCCAAACTGCTCAAGGTTAAACAAATCAGCTGCATGCCCTGCATCGTCAAATGTGAAAGATGTGGTTTGATATATAGGAGTGGCGCGCGCATTGGTCGTTGGATCAGGAGCTGCACCCCCATGTACCGCAACGGTCGCAAACTTAGGTTGATGATCTTCAGGCATACATATTCATCTCCGTAAAAAATAATTATAAAACTATAATGTAACAATTGTGTCAGATCTAGACACGTGTGCCTATACTAAACATGTAAGATTAAATTAAGAAATTAGGCTAAGGTGTTATATTACCACATAACTAAAATACTGAAATATATAGATAAAAATTATTTTATTGACATAAAGGACAACTTGTCTTAAATACCCGCTATTCAATTCTAAGGCTTACAAACAAGCCTCTTAATAACAAATCTACAAGCCATAAATTTTAACGAAAAGCATCTGCTTGAAGATAAAGACAGGTCACGTTGGTTGAAAGAAACGGCTCCGGAGAGATACTATGAAAACGTTTAATGCAAAACCCTCAAATATTGAGAAAAGTTGGGTTTTGATCGATGCGCAAGATTTGGTCGTAGGACGCCTTGCTTCCATTATCGCTTACCGTTTGCGCGGCAAACACAAGCCGACCTTCACCCCCAATATGGATTGTGGTGACAACATCGTTGTGATCAACGCTGATAAGGTTGTGTTCACGGGCAAGAAACGTGACGATAAAACATATTATTGGCACACAGGTCATCCAGGCGGCATCAAACAACGCAAGGCACATCAAATTCTAGATGGCCGTTTTCCTGAACGCATTTTAGAAAAAGCGGTAGAGCGTATGATGCCAGGTGGCCCTCTCACTCGCCAACAAATGAAAAACTTGCGCATTTTTGCAGGCCAAGAACACACTCATGCAGCCCAAGATCCACAACCATTGGATGTAGCAAGCATGAATGACAAAAATACGAAGAGGGCATAAAGATTATGGCTGAAGAAATTAAATCCCTTCAAGAGTTAGACGGTAATGAAGCGGGAGCAGATGTCGTTACAGAGCCATCCGCACCTGTCTATGTACAAAAGCTTGATAAACAAGGTCGAGCTTACGCAACCGGCAAAAGAAAAGACGCTGTTGCGCGTGTATGGGTAAAACCAGGCAGTGGCCGCATCATCATCAATACAAAAGATGACAAAGACTATTTTGCTCGTCCTGTGTTGCAAATGATTATCCGTCAACCGCTAAAAGCAGCTGAGCGCGAAGATCAATTTGACATCATCGCAACGGTGCATGGCGGTGGTTTATCAGGTCAAGCTGGCGCAGTTCGCCATGGCATTTCCAAAGCCCTCACCCATTACGAACCAGGCCTTCGCCCTGTTTTGAAAAAAGGTGGGTTTCTCACCCGCGACAGCCGCGTGGTGGAACGCAAAAAATATGGTCGTGCAAAAGCCCGCAGAAGCTTCCAGTTCTCGAAACGTTAGAACAAGCTTATTTTATAAGAAAAGGGCGTTGCATCAAGCAGCGCCCTTTTTTATTGTGTCCACTAGCATGGGGCTACGCACAGATAAAACGATACAAGCATGAAACAGGATGAAGAAATGTCAGCAAAAACAATAAGAACCGTCATCATCGGTGCCTCAGGTTATACAGGGGGTGATTTTCTAAGGCTGGCTCACACCCATCCCAACATCAAAATAACGGGGCTGATCGCCAACACCCATGCCGGCAAACCTGTCGGTGATGTCTTTCCCCATCTCATGTTTGCGGACTTGCCAGATATGGTCAAAGCCGATGAAATTAATTGGCAATCTGTAGACGCTGCCATTTGTGGCCTGCCACACGGCACGGCCCAAGACATCATCGCGCGGCTTCCCGCCCATGTTAAAATCATAGATATGTCTGCCGATTTTCGGCTAAGAGATGTGCAGACCTACACCGATTGGTACGGGAGGTCTCATGATCACCCAGATCTATATCAAGAGGTCGCCTATGGTCTATCGGAACATAACCGAGAGGCCATCAAACAAGCACGGATTGTGGCATGTCCAGGCTGTTATCCAACCGCCGTTTTAATGGCGCTATTGCCCCTAGTGCAATCAAGCACCATAGAGACAGATAACATCATTCTTGACGCCAAATCAGGCGTCTCAGGCGCGGGGCGTGCCCCCAAACAAAACACGCTCTTTTGTGAAACAGGAGAGGGCCTCAGCCCCTATGCCATCGGCAATCACCGGCACACGCCTGAGATCGAGCAAGAAGTAAACAAAGTAGCAAAGGGTACAGATATTCAGGTGAACTTTACGCCCCATCTTGTACCTATGAGCCGAGGCGAGCTGATCACTTGTCATTTAACACTCGCCAACGGCAAAACCATCGATGATGCAAGAGCCGCCCTGACAACCGCCTATCAAGAGGAACCTTTCGTTCGCGTGGTGGCAGAAGGTATGGTTCCAGGCACCCAACATGTCAGAGGGTCTAACCATTGTCTGATCGGTCTGTTTAAAGCCCGTCCTAAAAACCAAATCATCGTGATTTCAACCATCGATAATTTGGTCAAAGGTTCAGCAGGGCAAGCGTTGCAAAATTTCAACATAGCCTTTGGCATGAAAGAAACCTTAGGGCTTGAGCAGTTGCCATTGTTTCCATAGGCAATTAACCATCAACTCATTTTAAAGTATCCAGGAAGGCAAATAGTCACTTGTTCTCAATAAAATAAAGGTTGAAACAAACAAAAACCATAGTTAAAACTAGAATCAAGCGGGTAATAATTATTTCACTCTTTATTTCAACATAGTTTTTGCAACTGAATATTAAAGACAAGACAAAAATTTGTCGAAATAACCTAAAGGCACGAAATGACCTCTGGAGCAAATAGCATAAAGCCCTCATTACCAACCAGCAGATCAACGCGAGGTGCCAAGGCTATCTTTGTCACAGCTTGTCTGTGTGTCAGTATCGCCTTGTCAGGCTGTTCAAGCACAACATTGCCCTGGCCAGATTTATCTGTGTCATCAGATGAGGCCGACGGTGCCTTGAACAAAGAAGAGCAATCTCTTCTAGACGAGTTGCTCACAGACACACAAAAGAATCACGATAAAGATGCAGTGCGCGAAATTGAAGGACGTTAAAGCTTAAGGGCATTTTTCGCCGGCATAAAATCAATAGGCCATTTTAAAAAGTCCCATTTTTAACGAAGCTTGTTCAAAAACATAGGATCTATGTTATTGTTCAAAAAAACCCGGCAATTGCAATGACAATCATTAAGCTCATAGAATAAAGCCGTGATTAAAATGTTTTTGCCCATAACCTGTACATAATCATTGCAAGCGCTTAAAATATTCATCAGATTTAGGCAAAGCAAAACAAATAACAACCAACCGGCAACGAGGCAGTTTCGTGGACGACGATTTTCACCGTATTAAACGGCTCCCCCCATATGTATTTGCTCAAGTAAACCAGCTAAAGCAAAATGCGCGCGCGCGCGGGGCCGACATCATCGATTTTGGTATGGGCAACCCAGATGGAGCGACCCCAGAGCACATTGTTGAAAAGATGGTTGAAGCTGTGCGCGATCCGCGCAGCCATAGATATTCTGCCTCCAAAGGCATCCCGGGCCTGCGCAAAGCGCAAGCGGCCTATTATGATCGCCGCTTTGGCGTAAAGCTAAATCCAGAAACTCAAGTGGTTGCCACTCTGGGCTCAAAAGAGGGATTTGCCAATATGGCCCAGGCCATCACGGCGCCTGGCGATGTGGTCTTAGTGCCAAATCCCACCTATCCCATTCACGCTTTTGGGTTCATCATCTCGGGCGGTGTCATCCGTCATTTGCCTGTAGAGCCAGATGAAAATTTCCTAAGAGCTCTTGAGCGCGCTATGCATTTCTCCGTGCCAAAGCCTGTGGCTTTGGTGCTCAATTATCCTTCAAACCCAACGGCAAAAATAGCCAGCCTTGATTTTTATAAAGACGTGGTGGTCTTTGCCAAAAAGAACGATCTGATCCTTTTATCCGATCTTGCTTATTCAGAAGTTTATTTTGAAGATAACCCACCCCCTTCTATTTTGCAGGTGGAGGGGGCCAATGATGTGGCTGTCGAATTTACCTCGATGTCAAAAACCTACTCAATGCCAGGGTGGCGTATGGGGTTTGCTGTTGGCAATGAGCGGCTGATAGACGCACTCGCACGTGTTAAATCCTATCTTGATTATGGGGCCTTTACCCCAATCCAAGTGGCTGCAGCCGCGGCCTTAAATGGTGATCAAGGCTGTGTAGATGATATGCGTGCTTTGTATAAAAAACGCCGCGATTGTTTGTGTAAAGCTATGAGCCGCGCTGGCTGGGAGGTGCCATCACCACCTGCCACGATGTTTGCTTGGGTTCCGATACCAGAGAGCTGCAAGGAAATGGGCTCGCTAGAATTTTCCAAATTATTGTTGGAGAATGCAGACGTCGCCGTGGCTCCCGGCATAGGCTTTGGGGAACACGGGGAAGGCTATGTTCGCATCGCACTTGTGGAAAACGAGCAACGTATCCGCCAAGCGGCAAGAAATGTAAAAAGATTCCTCGCCGAAGTCCCCAAAAACATGCATAACGTTGTCCCAATAGCACGTTAAACCGGAAAATATTATATAAATGACAGAGCCATTAAAAATTGGCCTTGCGGGCCTTGGCACCGTTGGGCGCGGTGTCGTTAAAATTATCGAGAAAAACGGCAATGATATTGCACGCAAAATAGGGCGCCCCCTGAAGGTAACAGCTGTGAGCGCGCGCGATCGCACCAAAGATCGCGGCATTGATATCAGTGACTATACTTGGTTTGATGATCCCATCGACTTGGCCAAAACGGGTGATATAGATGTGTTCGTCGAACTAATGGGCGGCGAAGATGGCCCCGCATATGAAGCCACAATATGCGCATTGGAGCGCGGTCTTGATGTCGTCACCGCCAACAAGGCGATGATTGCCCATCACGCAAATGAGCTGGCAACATTAGCTGAGAGCAAAAACGCCAGCTTTTTATATGAGGCAGCGGTAGCCGGCGGCATCCCCATTGTCAAAGCGCTAAAAGAAAGCCTTGCTGGCAATGAAATTCACCGTGTTTATGGCATTTTAAATGGCACGTGCAATTACATGCTCACGCGCATGCAAAATGAAGGCAAACCCTTTGACGAAATTTTAAAAGAAGCCCAAGCAGAAGGCTATGCAGAAGCCGACCCGTCTTTTGATATTGGTGGTATTGATGCAGCTCATAAATTGGCGCTTCTGACAACATTGAGTTTTGGCACCCAAACGTCCTTTAAAGATGTGTATATCGAGGGCATAGAAGCGATCACCCTAACAGATATTATGGCAGCTGATGATTTAGGTTACCGGATCAAGCTTTTGGGTGTGGCGGTCAAAACCCCCGAAGGCATTGAGCAACGCGTTCATCCAGCACTGGTTCCCAAAAGCTCCGCCATTGGTGAAGTTTCAGGCGTGACCAATTGCGTATGCGCTGATGGCGATTTTGTTGGCAAAGTTATGTTGGTAGGCCCGGGCGCTGGGGAAGGCGCGACAGCCTCCAGCATCATTGGCGATATCATTGACACCGCCTATGAAAATAAAGGTCATGTTTTCACTCTGCCGGCTAAAGAATTAACCCCTTATGTGCAAGCTCCGCTGCGCGCCCATGAAGGGGGCTATTATGTGCGCCTTGCCCTAAAAGATTTGCCTGGCACATTTGCAGCCATTGCAACACGCATGGCAGAATTTGGTATCTCACTTGAGAGTATAGTCCAGCGCCCGGTTGCAGATAAAATCACACCCGTTAAGGAGGATGAAATACAACCAGCATCAGTGGTCATCATCACTCATCAAACGACAGAACGCTCTGTCTCACAAGCGTTAAAGGCCATTGAACAAGATGGACATATCGCCGGTGAGCCTAATATGATACGTATTGAACGTCTTTGAGGCGTCATTAAAGCAGAAAGAAAAAGGCAAAAACAATGTCAGAAACACTTAGTCAAGGTCTCGTATGGGATGTAATGCATGTGACAGAGAATGCAGCTATTGAGGCTGCAAAGTTGCGTGGCCATGGGGATGAGATGGGGGCTGACAAAGCCGCCGTTGACGCAATGCGCACAACCTTGAACGCCCTAGATATTGATGGACGTGTGGTGATCGGCGAGGGCGAGCGCGATGAAGCCCCGATGCTGTTCATTGGCGAAGAGATCGGCACAAAATCAGGCCCAAAAGTCGACATTGCTGTAGACCCTCTTGAGGGCACAACTTTATGCGCTAAATCTCAACCAGATGCATTGGCCGTTTTGGCGCTGGCACAAGGCGGTAGTTTGTTGCACGCTCCTGACATCTACATGGAAAAAATTGCAATCGGTCCAGGCTTTGAGCCTGGTTTGGTTGATCTGGATAATTCAGTGACACAAAATTTAGAAAACCTAGCCAAAGCCAAAGACGTGCGGGTCAGTGATTTAACAGCTCTCATTCTAGATCGTTCTCGTCACGCTAAGTTAATCGAAGAGGTTCGTGCAACGGGCGCGGCTGTAAAACTCATTGGCGATGGTGACATTGCCGGCGTGATCCAAACAACAGACCCATCAGAGACCGGAATTGACATCTATATGGGTGTTGGCGGGGCCCCAGAGGGCGTGTTGGCGGCAGCGGCGCTGAGTTCAATTGGCGGGCAATTACAAGGGCGCTTGGTTCCTTTGCATGAAAGCCATCACGAGCGGGCCAGAAAAATCGGCATTGAAGATCTATCCATAAAATACGCTATAGAGGATATGGTCAAAGGCGATGTGATTTTCTCGGCAACCGGTGTCACGACAGGCACAATGTTAGATGGCGTGCGCCTAGACCAAGATATGGT
>JAJFHF010000144.1 GCA_021775775.1 Hyphomicrobiaceae bacterium | reverse complement strand
CCCTTTGAAAGGGAGATGCCTGGCAAGGTTGTTGGCATATATAACAACTCACCTTCATATAGGGGGGGCATAAATTCTGAACCTAGTTTTGATAAGGGATAGAGGGTGGAAAGAAGCATTAACGCCAAAAGGGCCATGACGACCCCTTTTGATTTTAGCGCTGCGACCAGAACAGGACGATAAAGGGCGACAAAAAAGCGGTTCAGAGGGTTTTTGTTTTCTGACAAGATGCGCCCACGTATGAGCCAGACCATTAAAATGGGCACCAAAGTGATTGATAAGATGGCAGCAAAGGCCATAGCGTAGGTTTTGGTGAAGGCTAGGGGGGCAAACAAACGATAGCTCTGGCCAGTGAGGGTGAAGACGGGAATAAATGAAACCGTGATGATTAAAAGAGAGAAAAACAAACCGGGGCCAACCTCTTTTGCGGCAAGGAGAATGGTGGCTTGTTTTTGAGATTTGCTGGCATCGACGGGTAATATGGATAGTTTACGATGGGCGTTTTCAACCATAACCAGAGAGGCATCGACCATAGCGCCTATGGCTATGGCGATGCCGCCAAGGGACATGATGTTAGCCGTTATGCCTTGCCAATATAGCATGATGAAAGCGCCGAAAACGCCTAAAGGCAGCGTGATGATGGCAACGAGAGCGGAGCGAGCATGCAATAGAAAGATTAAGCAAACGAGGGCGACGACCAAGCCTTCTTCGAGAAGTTTGAGCGATAAATAATTAACCGCACCTTCAATGAGAGGGCTGCGATCATAAACGGGGATGATGTCTACGCCTGGTGGAAGACCTGCCTTGAGCGTTTTTAATTTTGTTTTTATCGCTTTGATAACGCTCAGCGGGTTTTCGCCTGATCGCATGACGATGATGCCGCCGACCACTTCACCTTCTCCATTGAGCTCGACAGCACCTCGTCGCAGTTCAGGACCTTCAACGATGCGCGCGACATCGGAGAGCAAAACCGGGGCACCGCCCGCAGAGAAGACCACGACGTTTTTGAGTTGCTCTAGCTTTTCAATATAGCCTTTGGAGCGAATGATCAGTTCTGTCTCAGCTTGTTCGAGAACCCGCCCGCCAACCTCTGCACTTGAGGCTTTGACAGCTTGGGTGATGCGCGAGATGGGCACGTTATAAGCGCGCAGACGGTTGGGATCTATAAGAACCTGATATTCTTTGACAAAACCACCCACCGATGCCACTTCCGAGACACCATCAACGGATAGGAGTTCAAATTTTAAAAACCAATCTTGTAAGGAGCGCAGTTGGGATAAATCAAGTTTATTGGAGCGATCAACAAGAACGTATTGAAAGACCCAACCAACACCTGTGGCATCGGGTCCTATTTTGGGCCGGGCGGTATCTGGTAGGTCATCACCTATTTTGGATAGAGCTTCTAGAACGCGCGAGCGCGCCCAATATTGGTCAACATCATCTTCAAAAATGACATAGACAAAACTGGTACCAAATAATGAAAAACCGCGCACGGCTTTGGTTTTTGGCAAGCCAAGCAAAGTTGTTGATAGAGGATAGGTGACCAGATCTTCTATGATTTGGGGAGACTGACCGGGAAATTCTGTTTTGATGATCACTTGTGTGTCTGTTAGATCGGGGATGGCATCTAGGGGCGTGTTTTTCAACGCTAGCCAGCCCGCTATTATAAGGGCAAGCGCGCCAATTAGGACCAAAAGTTGGTTGTTAACTGACCAGTCTATTGTCTTTGCCACCAATGACTTTGTGGGGTCATGAGGATTGTGTTTGGATGCGTCATTTTCTTGTGTGTTGTTAGTTGTCATTTTAGTTGCCATGAGACCCTCTGTGTGGATTGCCGCGATGGTTGGCTTTTTCTGGATCGGCCTGTTTAGCTTTGGTGATTACGGGCATTTGGGGCCAAGGGAGAGGTGTGGCCTCTTCAGTATTAAACGGATTTTGAGGGGGGCTTGAGAGTTGCACCCATCTTTGCTTGGTCTTTTTGCTTTCATAAAACACAAGTTTGAGGGCCTTGTAATGGTCTGGGTTTGCGTACAACATCCATGGCTCAAGAGCAGCGATCAACATTTGAAGGGCCGCGCGTGATTGGCTTTTGGTCTTGGCCGCTTGGGCTTGTTTTAAGGCGCTTTGGCTGTTTGTTAGGATTGATGCCAGTTTGGTATTTTTGAATTGGGGCCATAAATATGGTTTGACGGCCAGGGCAGGGTCAAAAAATGAGGGTGTGATATCCCCACCTTTATAGAGTTGCTCATGTAAATATAGCGCCCCATCTACAATGTGATCAAAGCTAGCAAATTGGACTTTATCTAATTGTATTTGTGATAAGGGTTGTTGTAAGCGCTCTAGTTTTAAAAAGCTTTCGCGCAGAGCGCTTTCTGAATCAAACAAAAATTGACCTGAGACGACAATGGTTTCGTTTACTGCGAGACCTTTGGTGACTTCAGTTCTATCGCCTGCGGATAAACCAAGGGAGACTTTACGCGATGCGAACGCCCCATCACCCATTGATATCACCACATGATCTTGCCCTCCTTGTTTTAAAATGGATGAAGTTGGTACGCTTAAGCGTTGGGTGATGGCTGTTTCAAAGATAACATCTGCATAGCTACCCGGGCGCAGCTTTCCATCTTTATTATCAATGACAAGGCGCACTTGGCCCGTGCGGGTTTTGGTATCAATTTTTGGATAGATATAGTCAATTTTTGTATTCAGAACTTTTCCGGGTAAATTTGGAAAATAGATTGTGGCTGGGGTGTCTTTGTTTAGAAAGACCATGTCTTTTTCTGAAGGGTTCACGATTACCCATACTTTAGAATAATCCTGGATTCTGGCGATGGGCATGCCGCGTTTGACATAAGATCCTTGGGTGATGTTGAGCTGGGCTATGGTGCCGGTTTGGGGGGCATAGAAAGGCACGGTTTGTAGGATTTGCCCCTTCTTTTTGAGCAAATCGAGCGCTTTGGGCTCCACACCGAAACTGAATAGCCTTTGGGTGATACGTGATTGTTGGCTTGCGCTTTGGCGCAGCGCTGATAGGTAATCGCGTTGTGAGACAATTAATTCAGGGCTATATAACTCAAATAATGTATCCCCCGCGTTTACTTGATCGCCAACAGCTGTGACGTTTATTTTTTCGACCCAGCCTTCAACGCGCGCGGATAGCTGAGTGCGTAGACGTTCATTCTCCTGGACAATGCCATAACTGCGAATCTGTCGGCCAAAACTTGCCATTTCTACTTTGGCGAAACGTACTCCCATGGTTTGTATGGTGTGGGGGGGAACATAAATTTTTGTGGCTGCCTTTTTTTGAGCTTCAATATTATCTCTATCGGCATTGGTGTTTAGTTTCACCAAATCCATACCACATATAGGACAGGGGCCAGCATCATCTGCAATATAATGAGGATGCATAGGGCATGTCCATTTTTGTGTGTTTTTTTCAGTTTCAACAGCAAAGCTGGGACTGGTAAAATTGAAAATCGGCAAAAACAAAAGGGCTGTAAAAATGATTATTTTTAAGGGGCGAGATTGCATGATATGACACCTTGGTTTTTACAATCGATGAGGTGATTGAAATCATTGGGCATCAATTAAGCACGATTGCTTTGAAGCCTGAATTCAAACAGCTGTGAGACATTTTGTTTGGCCCGGCTTGTTAAAGAGGGCTAAACAATTGTTAGAGCTGACTTAAATTCTAAGGCGGTTATTGTTCTCTAAGAGAGCGGCGATGGTGCTGTAGGGAAGGAGGGTGACTTGGCTCGGCGGTGGGCCTGTTGCCAAAAGGGAGGCAAAATCATTGAGGGTGAGATATTGCAAAAAAGACGGTAGTGAGCCAATCGAGGCTGTGCCTTGATCTTTAACCAGTGAGGCCTGCGTGGATAGGATTGTTGGCTGATGTGATTGTGTGAAGCAATGAAGGAAACAGTTTTGGTTTGTTATATTGCTATTGTCTTGTGCGTTTTGATGGCAATCCATCGTGGCATCTAAAGAGATGTTGTTTTTTTGTTTTTGGATTGACAGCTTTGAATTGATGTTTGTTGTGGCTGATAGGGATGAAATCGGCATGATAAATCCCATTAACGTTGGCAAAGCTATTGCCA